>JAZRPK010000040.1:0-15677 GCA_045649145.1 Clostridia bacterium | reverse complement strand
AAATCGACCGATACAAGCCTTTTATCCTTTAGTATTTCCGGCACATCGCCGTCAGCAATTTTTTGCGCAAGGCCTTCCGCAACCGCAGTTTTTCCCACGCCCGGCTCACCTATAAGGCAAGGATTGTTTTTGGTACGTCTTGATAAAATCTGTAGTACACGTGCAATCTCGGTATCTCTGCCTATTACTGGGTCAAATTTTCCCTCACGAGCCTGAGCCGTCAGGTCTGCACCAAATTGGTCAAGCGTCGGAGTTTTAGCGCCTTGCTTATGAGGCTTTTTATCAGCTACACTTGCAACCGCTGCATCACCCGTCATATCTGACATTATATCACGGTAAAAATCGCTCATACGAACGCCCAACGCTGCCAACACCTGTGCCGCAACACCATCACCGTCACGCACTATAGCGGCAAGGATATGCTCTGTGCCGATATAGCCGGGTCCTAACTTCCTCGCTTCCATAGCCGCAATTTCAAGTATGCGTTTCGACCTCGGTGTAAGTGCAAGTTCGGTGTTCTTATCAACCGCCTCAGACGTACCGAGCATCTCCTCTATCTTTTTCTTTAATAAATCATAGCTTATTCCTCTGTCCTGAAGTGCCTTTGCTCCGACACCGCCGTCAAGCTTTATTATACCCAGCAAAATATGCTCACTGCCGATATATCCGTGCCCCATTTCGCAGGCAATATCGTGCGAATTCTGCAGGGCTTCTCTCGCTTTTTCGGTGAAGTTTGAAAATGTCATACTACTTCCTCTCCTTTACATTGAGCTTCTAACAATCTCCGCTCTCCTTATATCACGTTCGGCGGCATCTAATTCGACTCCGCCCGCAATCTTGCCGATATGAGCAGGCTCGGTTAATACCATCAGCTCAATCGGACTCTGGTTTATTTTCTCATCAATTATACCCATACTGCCGCCGAGTATATAGTCGGAAAGCAGCGTTTTTGCCTCACGTGAGCTAAGGATTCTGGCATAATGCAGCGTGCCCAGGCTTCTCCATAAACGGTCGCATACCTCCGGCTTATCCTTAATAGCACAGCGTGCTTCCTCCTCACGTGTCTTTATCTGATTGGCGATATTCTCCAGCTTTTCGATTATCTCCTCCTCGGAAAGACCGAGTGTAATGCGGTTTGAAAGCTGATAAAGCGAGCCATATGCCTTTGAGCCTTCTCCATAAAGACCCCGCACCTCAAGGCCGAGGTTTGATGCCGATGTGATAATTCTGTCGATGTTGCCTGTCATTGTAAGTGCAGGCAAGTGCATCATAACAGATGCCCTCATACCTGTTCCCGTATTGGTAGGGCAAGATGTCAGGTATCCGTTTTTCTCGGAAAACGCAAGCTCTACGTGCTTTTCTATAGCATCATCGGCTTTGTTCGCAACCGCAAAGGCATCTTTTAATGCATAGCCGCCTTTTATCACTTGAATTCGGATATGGTCCTCCTCCATCAGCATAATGCTAAGCTCGTCATCTGCCGAAATTACCACTGCTGCGTCATTCTTTTCAACAAGCTCGGAGCTTATAAGATGCTTTTCCATCATCACACGTCTTTCGGGCAAATCGGTATCCGACATCTCGACGCACCTGAACTCGCCGACAGTCGCCCTCTCTTTCTCAAGAGCTGTAATTATTTCCTTTTTTGCACTATCTATGTCCTCTTTAGTCATTACATTCGGGAACGGATATCCCGCAAGATTACGGGCAAGCCGTATTCTTGTGCTGACCATTATATCGTCATTATTATGTTCTTTATACCAAATCATCACCGACACCCCCTTAGCCGTCTATGCCCTTTAGTTCCTTATGCAAAGCGGCAGCCTTTTCGTAATCCTCCGAAGCAACAGCCTTTGCAATTTCCGCCTTGAGATTTTCTATCTTTCTTTTCTTAGAAATTCCGCTGCCTGCAGAAACAGGGATTTTCCCCTTATGCTCGCTGCTAGCGTGTATACGCTTTAAGGTTACATCAATCGGAGCAGCAAACGCCTCATAACATTCACCACAACCGAGTCTGCCCGATTTTTGAAAATCGCTGTAGGTTCTGCCGCATTTTTTACATCTCGCTTCCTGACGGTATACGGGATATACATCAAACCCGTCAAAAAATCCTGCAAAATCTGAAAATAAATCGTACATAATAAATCTCTCCTTTTAAGCCTTAATCATTGCTTTCAAAACAGCCGCCCTCTGCGATTCGCTAAGCGACTCTTCCTCCAATGCCGCATACGAAACGGCAGCACATCTTTCATCAAACACTCCCGAATCAAGAGCCAGCTTTATTATCTTTGCCGCTCCTGATACTGTTAATTTGTCAGGTATTACACTTATAATATCCTCGGCATCTACCGAAATTCTGCGTATTTTGATATATCCGCCGCCGCCTCGCCTCGATTCTATCATATATCCCCTCTCGGGCGTAAATCTCGTTCTCATAACATAGTTTATCTGCGACGGCACGCAATTAAAAATGCCTGCAAGCTCGTTTCTGCCAAGCTCTATCCAACCATCATCGTCCTTTATAAGCTCGCATATAAAAGCCTCAATTCTATCGGTTATACCCATTCTTTCACCCTCTTTTTTGACTTTGACTTTCTTTGACTTTCAATTGCATTATAACACCCTATATTATATTTGTCAATGAAAAAAATATTAATTAATTTTGAATATTCTGTGAACCTATTGCCGTTTTTTAATTTTTGTTATATAATTATGTAAAAACTTACAGAGGACTGATTGATATATCTACTCCCATTCTTAACAAAGAATATACACTAAATATTGAGGCGCAAGGCAGCGAAGGCGAAGGCATTGCAAGACTTGACGGATATACTCTGTTCATAAACGGCGTAATAAAGGGCGATGTCATTCTGGCAAAAGTTACAAAGCTTAACAAGAGCTATGGTTTTGCAAAGCTTATAAGAATTATCGAACCTTCAAAAGACCGTGAAACACCCGTCTGCCCTGCATTTGACGATTGCGGCGGCTGTCGGATTATGAATATGACCTACCCTGCACAGTGCGAGTTTAAGCGCACTCTTGTTTACGATGCCTTAAAGCGCATAGGCGGCACCGATTGTGAAGTTGATTTTGTTCCCGCAAAAAGTCCCCTAAGATACCGCAACAAGATGGTCTTCCCTTTTTCCGAAAATGGCGAATGGGGATTTTACAAAGGCGGCTCGCACGAGGTTGTACCCTTAAAGGATTGCCCTTTGGGCGATATCTTAAACGCAAAGATTTTGGACACAGTCAAAAATTTTTGCAAAAAGGAACATATAAGCTCTTATAACGAGAAGAGTCACAGCGGGATTTTAAGACGTGTTTTTACCAGAACATCTGCCGAAACAGGCGAAGTTATGGTGGTTATTTCAGTAAATGCCGACAGCATAAAAAAATCCGAACAGCTTACAAAGATGCTTTGTGCGCTGTCGCCGAGGATTGCATCTGTGATACTGAATATAAATAAGAAACGCACAAACCTTGTACTTGGAGAAAAGAACATCACCCTCTACGGCAATGATACCATTTCCGACACCTTGCTCGGATTTTCGTACGAGATTTCGCCGCACAGCTTTTTCCAGATAAACCACGCGCAGACGGAGTTGCTTTACAAAAAAGCACTCGAGTACGCCGAGATAGATAACACGAAAACGGTTTTTGACCTCTATTGCGGCATAGGCACTATTTCGCTAAGTGCGGCAAAGCTTGCAAAAAAGGTGGTCGGCGTCGAAATTGTGCCCGTTGCCATTGAGAATGCGAAGAAGAACGCAAAAAGGAATAAAGTAGATAATGTCGAGTTTTATTGCGCTGCAGCAGAGGATATTACGCCCGAACTGATTAAACAGGGTATAAAACCTGATACTGTAATCCTAGACCCGCCCAGAAAGGGCAGCGACGAAAGGACTCTGGGCGCAATCGTTTCGGCAAAGCCGGAGAGAATTGTCTATGTTTCGTGTAACCCTGCCACACTCGCACGTGATGTGAAATTCCTGGAGGGAAACGGCTATAAACTAAAAAAGGCAACCGCCTTTGACCTGTTTCCTCAAACGTCGCATATAGAAACAGTTTGCCTAATAGTAAGATAAAAGAAAATACTGCATCAGTAGATGCAGTATTTTTTATATTTGTTTTCGCACTATTGTGTAATCATCGCCCGCCCTGTAATATGGGCAGGAACGAACTTTGCCGGTTATGAATCCCGCATATTCGTCCTCATCAAGATCTATGGCACAGGTCATACATTCCCAGTCTTCGTCATAGACGTAATTAATACAAAATTCGCAGTTACTTTTCATTTATATCCCCCGCCAATGATTATGCCAAGGGCACAGGACGATAGATAAGGTGCATAAAATTGCCCTCTATGTCCCTAAACCAGTAGGTTTTAAGACCTTTGTCATTGATGGAAACATCGTGCACCTCTGTAACCCTCTCATCTGCTTTAAGCACCGGAACAAGCTCGTCAAACGCCTCACTTGATACCGCAAGCGCTATATGTCTGATGCCCTGAGTTTTTTCCTCATCGTCGCACCTTTCCTCAGTTGCTTTTATAATCTCGAACATATCGCCGTTTTCAAAAGCCGTAAAATATGTACCCTTACCATTATCGTAAACGATTTTACAGCCGAAAGTTTCGACATACCAATCGGTAAGCGCTTTTGAATCCTTTGCTACAATCGCTGTATGCTCTATTCCGTAAACCATTACTAACTCCTCCATTTCCCTATATAAAGTTTCTTTTTCACAAGAGAGCCTCTTACTTTTTTCCGGGGTTTCTAAACACTGCACCCAGTACCATAACCACTGCAAAAATGATAAGATAGAACAATACAGGGAATGAGAAAGTACCATTAGCCTTTGCAGCTATGTAAGGAGTAATACCGTGCGCATATACTGCTGCAAATATCATAAACAGACATGCGATTATAGATATTAGAGGAAGAACGAAACGAGTCAGCGCTCCCATATCTTTTTCCTTCTTCATCCACGCAATAAAAATCGGAATATACATTGCGTAAATTGTAACAATAGGAAGTTCTGATGAATCAAAGTTGAAAACACCAAACCAACCGTTTGTAAGGTTCGCTCCATAGAAATATATAAGCCATAAAGCACAAACAAACAATCCCCATATAGAAGAATTTGTCGTCATATTTGTAGCCTTATCAACCTGACCGAAAGTTTCCGGCATAGGTCCTTCGTTACGGGCTGCAATCGCATACATACCGCGTGTTGCACCAACCATCAGACCATTAAGTGTTCCCAGACAAGAAACAACAATACAAATATTCAAAATGCTTCCGCCTATGCCGCCAAAAATATTGCTAAATGCAGTCGTCGCGCCCTCACTGATAAGAACAGCATTGCTTGCTCCACCTGCCACACCAATAAAATATAAAACGTAGGCACCAACGACAATCAGCGAACCGATTATCAGTGCAAGAGGCAGATTTTTCTTGGGATTTTTAAGCTCGGCGTTAATAGATGTAGCAACAATCCACCCTTCGTAAGCAAAAACAGTTGCAACAATTGCCGCAAAAAGTCCGCTGCTTTGAGTACCTCCGACAGCCTCTGTAACTACAGTAGTAAAGTTATTTGTAAGAGTACCGTTTGCAAGACCTACAATAGTACCTACAACTGCCATAAGAACAATGGGAATTAACTTGATAACAGTAGCACTGATCTGAAATTTACCGGCAAGCTTGGGAGAAAGAGCATTCATCGCATATGAAGCGATGAGGAAAAATCCCGCCAAAGCCATAACCTCAGGTCCAACCATATTCCATCCAAAAAGAACACCTAAATATCTTGCAGAAACCCACGCAAGAACCGATGTCATTCCCGGATAGTAAATATTTACCATAAACCATGCAAGATAATAAGCATAACTTTTTCCGCACGTTGCCTCTGCGTAGTCAACAACACCGCTCACCTTTTCATACTTTGTAGCCATAGCAGCAAACTGCAACGAACAAATTATCATTAACAAACCTGTGATAACCCACGCAGCAATACCAAGGGGCATATTACCGCCTGTAGCAGCGAGAACGTTCTGCGCTTTGAAGAAAACACCTGAACCAATTACAGTTCCAACTACCATACAAATAGCAGTTACCAAACCATATTTTTTAGTAAGCTTTTCCATTTCTCTCCTCCTATAAGAAGCACAATATTTTTATATGTACATTATACCATATGTGCCAAAAAAGTAAATAAAATAATTAATCTTTTTACAAAATTCAACATAAAATAACCAAAAATTTAACAAGAGGCAATAAATATTCCCCCGCATATGATATGCACCCCAAAAGTTAGACACTTTTGGGGTGCATATCAATCGGGGGATTTTTTATATTAAGTTATTGTTAAGAGCTAAAATTTATTATCTTGCGCAGTCTGCCGATTAAGCCCGTATCTTCTCTTTGTTCTTTGAGCTTTTTATAATACGCACACTTTTTACCTTGGTAAAGGTTTATGTACGGACAAGTGAGGGAATGCTCATCGAGCTTATAGGGTTCAAAACCTGTACGGCAGCTTTGACACAAGCCACTTAGCAAACACTGTTATGTCACGCACATATTTTTGGGTTGTTGCCGTCGATTTCTCCTCTCTTATTAAATACTGTCTGTACTCCTCAATTCGTTTTTCTGTAATATCCATAGATGCATCTCCTCCGATTATATTGTACCACCCAATCGGGTAATATAAACATTTATTATACTGAGGAAATTTACAGATAAAAAAAAGCAGGAGTATCCTGCTTTTTTATTTTTGCAATTGACCTAAACTTGCCGCCTTTAAGTATGCGTTAATAAAGCCCTCAAGGTCGCCGTCCATAACCGCCTGAATATTACCCACCTCATAGCTTGTGCGGTGGTCCTTTACCATAGTATACGGATGGAATACATAAGAGCGAATCTGGCTTCCCCAGGCAATCTCTTTTTGCACGCCCTTGATATCCTCTATCTTTTCTTTTTGCTGTTGCTCGGCAATTTCTGCAAGCTTAGCCTTAAGCATACGCATAGCGTATTCTCTGTTTTGGTGCTGCGAACGCTGTGTCTGGCACGCAACAACCACACCTGTCGGAATATGTGTAATTCTGACAGCCGAGTCGGTCTTATTGATATGCTGACCGCCTGCACCCGACGCACGATAGGTATCTACCTTTATATCCTCTGTGCGGATATTTATCTCAACATCGTCTGCAATCTCGGGCATTACCTCGATTGACGCAAATGATGTATGACGTCTGCCCGATGCGTCAAAGGGCGAAATTCTGACCAAGCGGTGAACACCCTTTTCGGCTTTTAAGTAGCCATAGGCATTTATACCGCTTATCATAATTGTTGCACTCTTAACACCCGCATCATCACCGGGTAGCATATCGAGAGTTGACACGCTGTAGCCGTTCTTTTGTGCATACATCTGGTACATTCTAAGGAGCATCTCGCACCAGTCCTGTGCCTCTGTACCACCCGCACCTGCGTGCAGGGTTATAATTGCATTATTCTTGTCATAATGACCGGAGAGCAATGTTTCAAGCGTCATCTTCTCACACTCTGATATAACGCTCTCAACAGCCTCCTTGACCTCGCCGAGCATCGACTCGTCATTTTCTTCATTGGCAAGGTCGATTAGCACCAGAGCGTCCTCCCAGCCACCCTGAAGTGCATTATAACGCTCTACCTTATCCTTTAACTGCTTAGTCTTTTGCAAAACCTTTTGCGAGTTTTCCATATCCTCCCAAAAGCTTTCACTTGCAGCCTCCTGTTCAAGCTGTTCTATCTCTTTGAGTGTTCCTTCGATGTCAAAGTGAATCCCTCAAATCTGTAATTGCTTTTTCCATACCCTGCAAACGCAGACGGTATTCGTCGTATTGCAACACTTTTATCACTTCCTACTTCGTTTTGGGGTGTTTATTAGTTGTTTATTATAGTATCAATTTTATTTTTTATATCGAGTGCTTTCTTTTCATCAATATACCCTGCTTCAATATAAAAATTCAATTTTTCGTTCGGTCCCAACACCTTTATTTGACCTTTTCTTTTCGCATTCATATATCCTAAATGCTCTGCGGTTGCAGGCAGAACCATTCCCATACAATCCTCATTCCCATTTCTTGCAATCCACCTAACAGCCTGTGGTAAAACATCTATAGGATGACTAACATAACAAGCCCCATCATCAGTTTTTTGTAATGTATATGCCCTATTATTTTCATCGCCTTTATAATTGATGAACATACATATTTCAGGATCATATAACTGATTTTTATCAATGGTGTTATGTAATTGCGGATCTTCTTCCAATTCGTTCATGTACTTTAATAATGCCTCTGCTTTATCTTTCGGTGTGTCTTCGCTTATTATTTTAGAAATTTTTATATTATCCTTATCGCATTTTGCAGAATAAATCAATTCCGCACCATCCACAGGTCTAAAATTGATGTGGCATAAATACATATATTCCATTGGCGTACAGCGCCTGTTTTCGATGCCCACAGAAATCTTTATAACCGTATCATTTTTGTACAACTTACACTCTGGCGAAAAAACATAATTTCTGTTTAAGCTTTCATTAAAATAGAGATTTCCGCCAACCGAAATATAATCTTCTCCACAATCTATATAGGCCTCATCATATTCAATATTTGGAAGCTCTCCATGCAATGAGTGATTGTCGTCTGCCTGAGGCACACCAAAGGCATCTATTCCGCAATGCAACATAAATCCGCCGTATGTTTTAAGATATTCTGTTGTTTTAACCGGCTCTTCTATCAAGGTTTTCATGGTTAAATCTTTACCGCAAAATTTAGCTCTCCATATTTGTTGACCCTGAAATGGTAAAATAATAAAATATCCTTTACAGTTTTCTACTTTAAGAGCTTCTACTCCTGTTGAATATTTGAATGCTATAACACGCATTTCATTATTTTCAACTATAGTATGTTCTTTTTCTGTAAAAAAATTTTTCTTCAGCCAAATTCTCATCACTTAGCCACAACCTTTCACAAACTGTACATTTTTAATGCACTCTTTAACCATTGTGCCGCATATATCCTCTGTCCTGTCTTTGTCAGATGGATTCCATCCTCTTCAACAATTTCATTGAAATCACATTTTCTTAAGACATTAGCAACATCATTAAGAAGCACATTATGTTTAGCCGCTTCTTCTCTAACTATTTCAGATAAAACATCAATTGATTTATTTGTTAAATTCGAGAAATTCGTATCATGCGTCTTGCAAAAAGCCTCTTCATTTGCGGGTGGTAATGTTGAAATTATAACTTTGTCTGTAACCTGCTTTGATATGCACAACATTTCTGATATATTCTTGCGATACTCATCAGGACTTACAAGATTTTTGCCGTTAGCTATAATCAGTGAATCGTTTGTACCTATCATTATAGATATGATTTCAGGGCTTGAGTTCGCTATATTATCTTTTAGAAATCTGAGCATATCCAAAGATGTTGCACCCGAAACAGCAGCATTATATGAATCAAACTCTGCTGCAAACGTTGTTATCCCTCTATATCCATACCTATCTGCCGTAATAGAATCACCAACATAAAGCACCTTTTTATTATGCAAAACTGTTAAATCCATTTCTCTCTTTAACATTTCTGCCTGTTCCATTTGCCAATTTCTGCACTGCATTATAAAACCATCAATTTCTTCCTTTGAGGCATCCATAACATATTCATACTTGAATAAATCATCATCAAAAACACCTATCATTCTCTGAAGAATAAATCTTAAAAAAAACTCATTCATAATTTTTACTCCTATTTCTCAAACATTAATTTAACAAGCTCATACGCAAAAACCCAGAGCATTTTTTCAATAGGATGATTTATACGATTGGAAAGCAGATTATTGATATTGACATCATTCTCTTTTAAGCATTTCCATATTTTGTTACAATCACATACTGTAACGCCTTCATTTTGACACAATTCACGCGCAGAATTCAAATATTTTTCCAACCAGCCTTGTTTTTCATTTTCGATAACATTTAATGCACAATCATCAAGTAGTTGGTTTCCAAATTTAACATCCAGCTTATCTGTTCTTAAATTAGGTGTTAAAAATATAACTTCCGCACCAGCTTGTCTTACTCTATCAAAAATTTCCTTTAATGAGCTAATATAGTCTTCAGCACCATCTTCCTCATCAGTCGCATCGTTTAATCCGTAACACACCACAACTAAGTCGGGATTGTAGCTAAGAACATCTCTTTCCAATCTATTCTTGCCTCTTTTTGCTCTATCACCACTTATCCCAGCGTTAACAATCGTTAATGGAACACTCGGATACAAAGTCCTGAAAATCTCTTTTACTTTTTCATGATATCCTTTTTCTAGTTCCATATATGTGCGAATGATGTCGTTCTCCACATAAAGACCAAAACATCCATGGGTGACACTGTCACCCAAGAATGCTATTACTGGTTGTCTGTAGTTACCTAAATCGGATTGTTTATTCTTGAAAAGATCAATAATCTTCATTTTTTATTCCTCCGGCTTTGTTTCGAGCTTCAACGGATAATCGCCCAGCTTGTTAACCTTAAAACCATTTTTCTTGTACTCTTCATAATCAAATGCCTCAAGTTCATCAATAGCAAGCTTGTGGAATTCATAAAAATTCTTCCACCATTCATAGCCCGAGCCAAGTTCAGCATTCAAATATGCATCTACGATATCGCAGCCCATTGCCGGTGCAACATAAAACGCACCCATTGCAAGAACATTTACGCCGTTTCCTGTAATAGCACGCAACGCCGCAGGAACGCTCTCAACAACACCTGCGTGTACATGAGGACACTTACTTGCCGCAATGTGAATACCCATACCTGTTCCGCAGAACAAAAGTGCTCTTTCAAACTCGCCCTCAGAAATCATAGAACCTGCGCGAAGACCAACTCTGTGGAACATCAAATCTGTGTCATCAGGATCTGAGTCGGATTTTACACCAACATCAGTAATCTTCCAACCCTTTTTCCTTAAATGCTCACACACCGCTTCTTTTAACGGAAATCCCGCAAAATCTGCGCCCACCAAAATCTCTTTGTCCTTAACTCTCTTCATAAATACCACTCCTCATTTATAAATTTTTTATATTGAAAAATAAATACAAAGTATTTATCTTCCGCAACGGTAGTCTGTGTCCAATCATACTTCGCTTCCCTTGTATTCTTGGACATCCCTCGTATGGGTCTCGCGCGCTAAATCCTTTCAGGATTTAGGCTCGACCGCAACACTGTTTGTACTTCTTTCCGCTGCCACAAGGACACGGATCGTTTCTGCCGGGTTTTTTGTCTGCTTTTCTTGCCTGTTTAGGTAATGACCCGTCGCCAGCCGTTATTATCGGATTGGCAACCTGAACTCTTTTTATCTCAACCTGCGGTCTGGGTTTTACCGAGAGAACATAACGTACTGTATCACGTTTTATAGCATCAAGCATTCCCTCATAGAGCTGACTGCCGACATTTCGGTATTCTACTACAGGATCGTGCTGTGCATATGCCTGAAGGCCTATTTCGTGCTTTACGTGCTCCATCTCGTCAAGGTGGTCCATCCACAATGTGTCAACTACCCTAAGCATCATCACACGCTCAACCTCGCGCATCTTGTCACCAAACAGCTCCTCCTGCTCGGCGTAGCTCTTATTTGCAATCGTCATAAGACGCTCTTTAATATCAGCCTTGGTGATTGTTTCAAGCTCATCCCTTGTAACCTTAAATTCGCCCTTAGCCTGCAAAACACTGTCAGCAAACTCTGAAACAGCTTTCAAATTCCATTCCTCAGGAATTTCGCTTATTCCGATATAGTCATCGAGTGCATTATCTATTGCCGACTCTATCATCACCCTGATTGTAGAGGAAATATCCTCTCCGTCTATGACCATCTGACGCTGACGGTAGATAATCTTTCTCTGCTCGTTCATTACCTCGTCATACTGCAGAACGTGCTTACGTGCATCAAAGTGTCGACTTTCAAGATTACGTTGTGCGTTCTCGATAGCCTTAGTCAGCATACCTGCCTCAATCGGCTCATCCTCGGCAAGTCCTAAGCCGTTTACCATTGCTTTAACACGCTCCGAGCCAAAAATACGCATCAAATCGTCCTCGAGCGAGAGGAAGAACTTACTTGCGCCAGGGTCACCCTGACGTCCTGCACGGCCACGAAGCTGATTATCAATACGGCGTGATTCGTGACGCTCTGTACCTATGATAAACAGTCCGCCCGCCTCGATTACCTCATTTTGCTCATCCTTTAGCTGTGCCTTAAACTTTTCGTGATACTCGTTATATTTTCTTCTCGCCTCGATTATTTCTTCATTATCCGTTTCCGCAAAGCCCGTAGCCTCTACAATAAGCTCGTCACTCATACCCTCTTTTATAAGCTCGTTCTTTGCCATATACTCAGCGTTTCCGCCGAGGATAATATCTGTACCACGGCCTGCCATATTGGTTGCAATTGTAACAGCGCCCTTTTTGCCCGCCTGTGCAACAATCTGCGCTTCCTTTGCGTGATATTTGGCATTTAAGACCTCGTGCTTTATACCCTCACGCTTCAAAAGTGCCGAAAGCACCTCGGACTTCTCCACATTTACAGTACCTACCAATACAGGCTGTCCCTTTTCGTTACATTCCTTAATCTGACGGATTACAGCCATATACTTGCCACGCTCGGTCTTATATACAGAGTCCTGTTCATCCTTTCTGGCAACTGGCTTATTGGTCGGAACTGCAACAACGTCAAGGTTGTAAATCTCCTGAAATTCTGCTTCCTCTGTAAGAGCAGTACCTGTCATACCTGAAAGCTTGTTATAAAGTCTAAAGAAATTCTGGAATGTAATAGTCGCTAAGGTTCTGCTCTCATTCTCGACATTTACGCCCTCTTTTGCCTCGATAGCCTGATGCAAGCCGTCGGAATAGCGTCTACCCGGCATAATTCTGCCTGTAAATTCGTCAACTATCATTACCTGAGAGTCTTTAACCACATACTGTCTGTCACGCTGCATAACGCCGTTTGCGTGCAGTGCCTGATTAAGATGATGCTGCAGCTTCATATTATCTGGGTCGGCAAGATTTTCTACACCGAACGCCTGCTCCGCCTTGGCTATACCTCTGGGTGTCAAGGTTGCCGTCTTAGCCTTTTCATCAACTATATAATCTGCGTCAATCTCGTCAGTTACAAGCTCTTTATCATTCTGCTCGGTTACTACCAGTCTTTTTAGTCTTTTTACAAAAGCGTCTGCGTCCTTATAAAGATTATTTGCAGCACTGCCCATACCCGAAATAATAAGCGGTGTACGTGCCTCGTCAATCAAAATTGAGTCAACCTCGTCGACAATGGCATAGTTATGTCCACGCTGTACCATCTGCTCCTTGTAAGTAACCATATTGTCACGAAGATAATCAAAGCCAAGCTCGTTATTGGTACCATATGTGATGTCGGCAGCGTATGCGGCCTTTCTCTGCTCCTGGTCGATATCATGAATAATCAGTCCTACCTCAAGACCTAAAAAGCGATAAACCTTGCCCATCCACTCGGAATCTCGTTTTGCAAGGTAGTCATTAACTGTTACGATATGCACACCCTTGCCGTCTAATGCGTTAAGATATGCGGGCAAAGTGGAAACAAGAGTCTTACCCTCACCGGTTTTCATCTCGGCAATTCTGCCCTGATGCAGTATGATACCGCCTATAATCTGTACATAAAAATGCTTCATACCAAGCACTCGCCAGCTTGCCTCACGCATTACGGCAAAAGCCTCGGGCAATATGTCATCAAGCGTTTCGCCCGCAGAAATCCTCGACTTAAACTCGTCGGTTTTTGCTCTAAGCTCGCTATCCGAAAGCGCCGCCATCTGCTCCTCTAATGACATAACCTTGTCGGCAATCGGCTTTACACGCTTTAATTCACGGTCTGAATATGTGCCGAAAATTTTGTCAAACAATCCCATTATATATTATATTCCTTTCAGTATTTATCTCAATCAGGATATAAACTTCCATTATCATATCTTAGTATAACATATTATGGATAAAAATACCACCCTTTTTTGAAAATACCTTTAACTTTTTAGCGTCATATTTCTCTTTTTAATACTCTTAAAGACCCAGAGAAAATAAGCAAGCTGACAAAGGGTGGTTGCAATCCACGAAATAGGATACGAGATGTACAGCACCTCAAGTGTCTTGTGTGCCGCAAATGCTGTGTATACCCATACTACACGGAACACACAAGCCCATATAAGCGAAATCACCGTCGGAACAACAGACCTGCCAAGACCACGTATAGCACCGACTATTGTATTCATTATACCGGCAATAAAATATATAGTACAAACAGCTCTGAGCCTTAAGATTCCCAGTTCAATGACACCCGGCTCCGTCGAGTAAAGGGACAGGAAATGTTCGCCAAACCTTATCACCGTTACGCTTAACACAATGCCCACCACCGTCACAGTAGCAATGCACTGTCCAAAGACTCTCTTTACTCTGTCAAGCTTTCCTGCTCCATAATTCTGGCTGGTAAAACTGAGCGCCGCCTGATCTAATGCACCCATTGCAACCCAAACAAAGCCTTCCACATTTGACGCTGCTGCAGCTCCCGCCATTGCAGTTTTGCCGAAAAAGTTTATTGATGATTGGATAAGCACATTCGAAATTGAGAACATCATACTCTGAATTCCTGCCGGAAGTCCTATACGCACCATAGAAAATATTACTCTGCGTTTTAGTCGCAGCTTTCTAAGGTCTAAACGACAAAAATTGTCCATTTTGATAAGGCAACGTACGATAAGAAGAGCCGAAATCGCCTGTGAAATAACGGTAGCAATCGCAACTCCTGCAACGTCCATATTAAACCGCGTTACAAATACTATATTAAGCACAACATTAACTATTCCTGAAAATACAAGATAGTACATAGGTCTTCTGGTATCGCCAATCGCACGCATTATAGCATAGCCAAAGTTATAGAGCATACTTACAGGCATACCCGCAAAGTAAATACGCATATACACTACCGATTTGTCTATGACGTCAGGCGGCGTATCCATCAAAACGAGCAACGGCTCGGCAAGAAATATGCCTACTATAGCAAGGACAAAGCCGCAGATTACAGAAAAAAGTATAGATGTGTGAACTGTATCGGAAGCCAACTCTTTATTGCCCGAGCCGATTGCCTGAGCGGTGAGTACATTTGTTCCTACCGAAAAGCCGATAAACAGGTTAATAAGAAGATTTGTGATTGAGCCGGTCGAGCCTACAGCAGCAAGTGAGCTTTCGCCTGCAAAACGTCCTACTACTATCACATCTGCCGCATTAAACAGCAGCTGCAGCATACTAGAGAGCATCAAAGGTATTGCAAAAATCAATATCTTACCGAAAATCGGGCCGTTTGTCATATCTATTTCGTTCGTCTTTGTTGCTATTTTCATTCCAAATCATGCCCCTTCATAGATTTTCCTATAACGTCAACTGGCTGTGCCTAAAAAGGCACAGCCATAAATTTTTCTCATATAACCGATTGCCACAAATCGGGATGCGGATTGGCGATTATCTCGGTATTTATTAAAACTCCATCCTCAATTGCAATCTTGGCACCTGCTTCAACTGCCGCCGTTACATCTGCAACCTCGCCCGTCATAGCAGCAAAGC
>JAZRPK010000039.1:0-5971 GCA_045649145.1 Clostridia bacterium | reverse complement strand
AATGCGTTTGATGAGAATGCGGCGTTTCTGATTTTTGAGGCAAAAGGAAGACCGTCGGATAATCCTCTCATTGTGCATCTGTCGGATATATCGCAGCTGGATACTGTTGCAAGCGATATTCCCCCTGTAGCTTACAGACTGTTCGAGAAATTTTCGCCCGGACCGCTTACAGTTATACTTAAAAAGAAAGACACCGTTCCATATGCCGTGACGGCAGGTCTTGATACAGTTGCAGTAAGAATTCCTGCGCACCCGATTGCACGTGCTTTGATAGATGCAGCCGGAGTCCCTATTGCAGCACCAAGCTCAAATCTGTCAGGCAGACCGAGTCCTACAAAGGCGGAGCACGTCATTATGGATATGAACGGGAGAATTGATGCCATAATAGACGGCGGAGCGTGCAGTGTTGGAGTAGAGTCTACGGTGGTAGAACTATCTAAAGGGACAGTAAATATACTAAGACCGGGCGGTATTACAAAATCGGACCTTGAGGGAGTTTTAAGCGAGGTTACTGTCGACAGGCACGTAACTGAGCAGGTGGCAGACGGCGAAACACCCAAGTCCCCCGGAATGAAGTACAAGCATTATGTGCCCGATGCAGAGGTAACGGTTGTAGCAGGGAATAAAAAGGACACAGCTGCCGAAATTAAAAGGCTTCTATCCCTTGAAAGCGACACAGTATGCGGTGTGATGTGCTATGACGGCTTTACGTTTGACTCGGAAACTGTTTTGTATATGGGAGAGGATAACCGCACATATGCCGAACGCCTTTTTGATGCCTTGCGCCAATTTGATGCACTTGGTGTTAAGAAAGTATATGCGCAGTTTTTTGATGATGATGAATACGGACTTGCCGTAAGAAACCGTCTTTTTAAGGCAGCAGGCGGCAAGGTTATCAATTTATAATAAGGGACACTAAAATAACGCTAAGGAGATTTGTGCAAATGAACATTTTGTTTGTATGTACGGGGAATACCTGCCGTTCACCTATGGCGGCGGCGCTGTTTAATAAAATTGCCGTAGAGCGCAATATTGATGTAAGGATTGAATCTGCAGGCATTTTCGCAAATGACGGCGAGGGTGCTTCTGCCGAGGCAATTGTAGTTATGAAAAAGTACGATATTGACCTTTTAGGGCATCATTCCCAGACTATTAATACCGAGCTTATCGAAAAGAGCGACCTTATTCTTACTATGACAGACGCACACAAAATGGTGCTTGGGCAATACGCTAAGGATAAAACCTTTACCGTATGCGAATACGCAGGAATTGACGGCGACATTCCCGACCCCTTCGGCTCGGATGTGGAAGAATATGAAGAATGTGCCGAAAGTCTTTTTAATGCACTTAAAAAATGCGCAGATAAAATTGCTGAAAATTGTCGGTGATGCTTATGACAGAATATACTATTCGTAAAATGAATATAGGGGACACAAAACAACTTGCCAAGCTTGATGAGATATGCTTTGCTGTGCCGTGGTCGGAGCAGGCGTTTGTCGATGAGGCATCAAACGAGCTTGCTACATACCTTGTGGCTGTAGATAACGATACACCGATAGGATATATAGGGTATTGGAAGGTAATAGACGAAGGGCATATTACCAATATTGCCGTATCGCCCGAATACAGAAGGTGCGGTATAGCCTCGCAATTGCTTGAAAAGACGATAAAGACAGCGTATAATGAAAATCTGTGCCTTCTTACCCTTGAGGTGAGAAAGAGCAATATTGCTGCAAAGAATTTGTATGAAAAATACGGCTTTGTTCGGTTGGGCGAAAGGAAAAACTATTACCACTCGCCCTTAGAAGACGCTGTTATTATGACGCTGATGTTAGGAGATAACTGATGGATACTTTGATTTTAGGAATAGAAAGCTCCTGTGACGAAACAGCCGCTGCAGTTGTCAAAAACGGCAACGAGGTGCTTTCTAACGTAATAAATTCACAAATAGACCTGCACAAAATCTATGGTGGGGTTGTGCCTGAAATTGCATCGAGAAAGCATATAGAGAATATATCGCCCGTAGTAGACGAAGCGTTGCAAAAGGCGGGCGTGGCACTTTCTGATATCGATGCGATTGCAGTAACCTACGGACCGGGACTTGTCGGAGCGTTACTTGTTGGAGTTTCTTATGCTAAGGCACTTGCCTTTGCGCTTAACAAACCGCTGATACCTGTACATCACATAAGGGGACATATAACTGCTAACTACATAGCACATCCCGATGTTAAGCCGCCGTATGTCTGTTTGGTTGCATCGGGTGGGCATAGTCATATTGTCAAGGTTAATGACTATTCCGATTTTGAGGTAATTGCACGTACACGTGACGATGCAGCGGGAGAGGCTTTTGACAAAATTGCGAGAGTATTGGGACTCGGTTACCCCGGAGGTCCGTTGATAGACAAGCTTGCCAAAGAGGGAAATCCCTTTGCGGTGGAGTTTCCACGAGTGCAAATGGCAGAAGGCTCGCTTGATTTTAGCTTTTCGGGTGTTAAGACAGCTGTTATTAACTATCTGCATAAAGCAGAGCAACGGGGTGAGGAGGTCTGTAAGGCTGATATTGCCGCAAGCTTCCAGCAGGCAGTCTGCGAGGCGCTTTGTACACATACATTAAGTGCTGCACTTGATGCAGGCGTAAAAACGGTTGCTCTTGCAGGCGGCGTTGCGTCTAACAGTAGCCTGCGTGCGATGATGGCAAAGGAATGTGAAAAGCATAATATAGACGTTATCTATCCGCCGCCTGTGCTCTGTAC
Organism: Clostridia bacterium; assembly: GCA_045649145.1. Lineage (GTDB taxonomy): Bacteria > Bacillota > Clostridia > UBA1381 > UBA1381 > HGM11525. The sequence goes on along the minus strand of JAZRPK010000039.1, from coordinate 3,218 downwards.
CGATAACGGCGCAATGATTGCAGCGGCAGGATATTTCGGATATCTAAAAAAGGACTTTGCCAGCCTTGACCTTAATGCAATACCGTCACTTCCGCTTGCTTAAAAAATCATCTAATTCAACAATCTTCCGCCTCTTCTGAGGCGGTTTTTTGTCTTTTATAATATTTTGTTCTAAAAAGTCGCTGCGCCGCCTTTCAAATCTGCCGTTTCTTATTACCCACAAGGCATCTTTCCTTGTTATAACACTGCGTTTTTCGCACTCTAACAGATTGCAAAGTGTTTCTAAGCATCTGACAGAGTCTCTGCCGTTTGCGGTGTAGGTTGCAAGTAATACCGATGCGTCGTGTTCAATGCCGATATTAAGTCTTTTGGCTGCGGTATTTATAATATTTACAACCTGAGAAAACCCGAGCGGCAGGAAAAACACTTCGGTGCAGCGTGAGCGGAGAGCGGGCGAAATCTCCGATGGGGAGCGTGTGGTTGCGCCTATAAGTCTGAAATCGGCGGGCAAGCCCTCACGGAAAATATTATGAATATAGTGCGGGATATTTTTATTACTCCTTGAATAATACGCACTCTCGAAATGTACCCGTCTGTCCTCTAAAACCTTCAAGAGCTTGTTTATCTGCGGCGGTGCCAGCTCGCCTATCTCGTCAATAAAAAGTACGCCGCCGTGCGCATCTGTCACAGCGCCTGCTTTTGGCTGAGGGATACCGTCTGCGCCGTATGAACCCGAACCCTGATAAATCGGGTCGTGTACCGAGCCGATAAGAGGGTCTGCAAAGGAACGTTCGTCATAGCGCAGGGTGGTAGCATCAAGCTCAATAAAGACAGCATTTCTATTAAAGGGTGTACCCTCCGACCGTTTTGCCTCCTCAAGTGCAACACGTGCTGCTGTGGTTTTGCCCACTCCAGGCGGGCCGTATATTAGTATATGCTGAGGATTTTTGCCGCAAAGTGCGACCTTTAACGCCTTTATGGCCTTTTCCTGACCGATTATTTCTTCTAAGGCGGAGGGTCTTGCACGCTCGGTCAAAGGCTTTCCTAAGCTGATTTTTCTCATAGCATTTATCCGCTCCGATTCACGCTTGTCCTCCTCTTTTATTCCTTCTTTATCCTTCCTTGCACCCAATAGCAGCCCCATAAAGTAAAAGCCGCCCACCGCAAAAAAGAACCCCTGTGCTATCAATACTATAACCGACACAATTTTCTCCTCCGTAATAAAATTTAGTTTCATTAGATATTTTTTGACTTTTTGCGCACTATATACTTGAAAAAATTTCTCTCAAGCGGTATAATTATATGAGTATATAATCGGAGGGATTTTTGATGAAAAAATCGGAGATTGCCGTAGAAAATTTTACAAAAGGATATAACTGCGCACAGTCGGTAATGGCGGCATTTTGCGCTGATTTGGGAATGAAAGAGAAGGACGGACTTATCGTAAGCGAGGGTTTTGGCGGCGGAATGGGACGAATGCGCTCGGTTTGCGGTGCGGTGACGGGTATGTTTATGCTTGCAGGGTTAAAATACTCAAAGGGCGTTGCGGGCGATATGGACACGAGAAAGGTGATATATACTAAAGTTCAGGAGATGGCTAAGGAGTTTGAAGCGGAGGCGGGAAGCATAATCTGCGCCGAGCTTTTAGAGGGTGTAATGCCCCAAAACAAAGACGCAACTCCGACACCCAGAGACAGCGAATTTTACAAAAAAAGACCCTGTGCCGAGTACGTGCGCCTTGCAGCAGAGATTGCTGAAAAGCACCTTTTGAAGGGAGAGTAAAATGCAAAAGTCAAGCTCGTCAAAGAACAAGTACCTGAAAACATACTTAAAAGACCTGCCCGATTTTGTTTTTTCGTATATCGAGGAATACTATAGCGGCGAGAGCGTGAATACAAAGCTCGCATACAGTCTTGACATCAAGGTATTCTTTGATTTTTTGCGTCAAGAGAGTTTTCCCGAAATCAAAAAGAACGAGGACTTTAACGTAGAGCATATGAACAAGGTAACGCCTGTGCTGCTGATACATTTTAAGTCGTATCTTCGTGAGTATGAGGTGGAATACATATCACCCAGAGGCCGACCGGTAAAGCGTGTGCTTAAAAACTCTGCGTTCGGCATCAATCGCAAGCTTTCTGCGGTGCGAGGACTTTTTATATACCTCTACAAAACAGAGCAGATTTCGCAAAATGTAACCGATAAGGTTGATTTTATGAAACTGCATCAAAAGATAAAAAAGCCGCTTACCACACAGGAAACGGTAAGCCTTATAGATGTGCTGTATAACGGCGAAAAGTATTTTGAGGGAAGACAGCTTTCCGAATATAACCGCAGACGATTAAGGGATATTGCGCTTTTTATTACATACCTCGGAACGGGAGTTCGTGTGAGCGAATTGGTTGCACTTAATGTTGGCGATATTGATTTTGGCGATGACGAAACCTCGGGCTCCTTTATTGTAACCAGAAAGGGCGGCGACCAGCAGGAGATTTTTATGCCGCCACAGGTGTATGAGGCGATGAAAAATTACATCGACTCGGTAAATGCAAAGGACACCGACCCGCTTTTCCTAAACCGTTCGGGTGAGAGGATTAAGGTGGGCGGCGTGGAAAAAACACTCAAGACCTACTGTGCGGCGGTAGGGATTACGCACCCTGATAAAACACGCCCTCACGCATTAAGACGTACCTTTGCCTGTCAGCTGCTTGCTGATGGTGTTGATATCAAGATGGTGGCAGAGCTTATGGGACATAAGAACATCGAGGTTACGCACCGTTATTATGCTCAGTATTCGCAGCAACAACGGCGCGAGGTTATGCAGGAGCATAAGGTTTTTGAGGACAAGGAGTAATTTGTTATTTTTCCCTTGAATATATATACATTATATGGTAGAATAGTAACGTTATAAAATTTTGCGGAGGATATATTTACATAATGAAAAAAATCGTCAGATTTCTCATATTTATGGCAGTATTGATGTGCGCTGCCACAGCATCGGCACAGGAGGCTGAGTTGATAGTCGAGCTTGGTATTTTTGATTACGGCACTATCGTGATACCGTCGGAGGCGGAGTTTGAGCTTTATTCAAAAGACGGAGAATGTGTTGCGAACAGTAAGGCCAATATAGACGCAAATACTCAAAAGCTGTCCCTGACCTTTAATATCCCCGAATATGAAGACGGGGCAACATATATGCTGATGCCCGTTGCAGGTGTTAC
>JAZRPK010000038.1:0-15348 GCA_045649145.1 Clostridia bacterium | reverse complement strand
ATATCAGAACTAAGTGTTTGCGTTCAAACAACAAGAAGAACGTTGTCAAGGCTGCAATTGCAGGTCTTGCAAACCTTAAGGAAGCTGAGTCTGTTGCAAAGCTCCGCGGCAAGACTGTTGACCAGATTGTCGGTTAAGGAGGCATAAAGCTATGTTAAAAGTAACTTTAGTTAAGAGCACAATCGGCTGCCAGGAGAATCAGAAGGCTAACGTTGCAGCTCTCGGTCTCAAGAAGATCAGAGATGTAAAGGTGCATGAGGATACTGCGCAGATCAGAGGTATGATTAAAAAAGTATCTCATCTTGTAAAAGTTGAGGAGAACTGATAATATTTCAAGAAGGAGGTGCGGCAAATGAGATTAGACGAACTCAAGCCTGCTGAAGGTTCAAGATTTGAACGTAAAAGAATCGGCAGAGGTATCGGTTCCGGAACAGGTAAGACCTCAGGTAAAGGTCATAAAGGACAGAACGCTCGTTCCGGCGGCGGTGTAAGACCTGGTTTTGAGGGCGGTCAGATGCCCCTATATAGACGTCTTCCCAAGAGAGGCTTTACTAACATTTTTGCAAAAGAGTATGTTGCAGTTAACGTATCAGAACTCGAAAGATTCGATAATGGTACAGAGGTAACAGCAGAGCTTCTTAAGGAAACCGGCGTTATTTCCAAGGTGAAGGACGGTGTCAAGATTCTTGGAAGAGGTGAGATTACAAAGAATCTCACAGTTAAGGTAGCAAAATTCTCTGAATCGGCAAAGGAAAAGATTGAGAAAGCCGGTGGAAAGGCAGAGGTGATTTAAGTGTCTACTATTACTAATGCATTTAAGATCCCTGACCTCAGAAAGAGAATAATGTTTACTCTGTTGATGCTCGTTATATTCAGATTCGGAGCACACGTTCCTGTTCCTTATCTTTCAAGCGAAGCAATGCAGGCATTCCTTGGTGGCGGCGGTGCAGACTTGTTCTCACTGTTTGACATCTTCACCGGTGGCGCATTCTCAAACGCAACCGTAATGGCACTTGGTGTATCACCCTACATCAATGCATCAATTATTATCCAGCTTTTGACTGTTGCAATTCCTGCTTTGGAAAGACTTGCTAAAGAAGGTATTGAAGGCAGAAAGAAGATAAACAAGATTACAAGATACGTTGGTATCGTTCTTGCATTCGTACAGGGTGCAGGTCTTTATGTAACACTGCACAACATGGGTGTTGAAAGCGGTATGGCAACAATTGTAAACGAAGGCGTGTTGACTTTCTTCATAATAACACTCACATTCACAGCCGGTACAGCATTTATTGTATGGCTCGGTGAGCTTATTACAGAAAAGGGTCTCGGAAACGGCGTTTCGCTTATAATCTTTGCCGGTATCGTATCAAGCATTCCGAGCGGTATTATGACAATTTACAACCAGTTCCTTGCAACAGGCATCAATCTTAAGGGTATTGTTGTTTCAGTAGCAATCCTGGTTGTAGCAATAGCAGCAATTGCACTCGTTGTACTTTTCGACTCTGCAGAGAGAAGAATTCCAGTACAGTATGCAAAGCGTGTTGTTGGTAGAAAGATGTACGGCGGCCAGTCCACAAATATCCCCATAAAGGTTATTATGGGCGGCGTAATGCCTATCATCTTCGCATCGAGTATTATGGCATTCCCTGCAACAATCGTAAGACTCCTTTCATCAGGCAGTCTCCCCACAGCAGGCCTCGGATATCTTATCCTCAGCTGCCTTTCAGCAGGTCTTGGCCCCTGGTGGTGCGATGTTGTTTACTCGGTAATATACTTCTTGCTCATCATCTTCTTCACATATTTCTATGCTTCAATCCAGTTCAATACTGTTGAGCTTGCAAATAATATGAAGAAGTCAGGCGGATATATCCCCGGATACCGTCCGGGTAAGCCGACGAGCGACTTTATTAACGGAGTATCTACAAGACTTAATTTCATCGGCGCATTGTTCCTCGGAGTAATCGCTGTATTGCCGGTAGTAGTTGGTGCTGTATTCGGTATCAACGGCTTGCAGATAGGCGGTACATCCTTGCTCATTATGGAAGGTGTTGCTCTTGAAACTGTTAGACAGATTGAATCACAGATGGTTATGCGTCATTACAAAGGTTTCCTTGAATAATAGAAAGCTTTTTGTAACGATATAACGAAAGGCGGCATAATTTATGAAGCTGATTTTACTTGGCCCACCGGGTGCAGGAAAGGGTACACAAGCAGAAATTCTGTCAAAGCGCTTAGGTATTGACACCATTTCAACAGGTGTTATGCTAAGAGCTGCAATAAGAGAAGGAACCGAGCTTGGACGTTTGGCTGAAGGCTATATAAATGACGGCAAGCTCGTTCCCGACGACGTTGTTGTCGGTATAGTAAAGGAAAGACTTTCGCAGGAGGACTGTGAAAAGGGCTTCATCCTTGACGGATTCCCCAGAACAACTGCTCAGGCAGAGGCACTTACAGCCTCGGGAGTTGAGATTGACAAGGTACTTTCACTTGAAGTGTCTGACCAGACAATCATCGAAAGACTTTCGGGCAGACGTGAGTGTAAGGAATGCGGAACCCCGTATCATATTGTATATAAGCCGTCGCCAAACGGTGATAGATGCACTTGTGGCGGCGAGCTGATACAGCGTGCTGACGACAATGAAGAAACGGTTAAAAACCGAATTGAGGTTTACCATAACCAAACAGAGCCAATAAAGGAATACTATCAGGCACAAGGTAAATTGGTAGTTGCCTATGGCGAGGAAGAGCTTGCCGATACCACCAAAGCGGTGGCAGAGGCACTCGGTCTTGAAGGCTGAACAAATCGGAGTGAGACATAATGATAACAATTAAATCACGTTCCGAAATAGAAAAAATGCGTGTTGCCGGGAAAATAACCGGACTTGCCCTGGTTGAGATATCAAAGCATATCCGACCGGGCGTATCAACCGCAGAGCTTGATAAAATCGCACGCGACTTTATCAAAAGACAGGGTGCTACACCTTCATTTCTCAACTATAACGGCTATCCTGCGTCAATATGTGCGTCACCAAACGACGCAGTTGTACACGGTATACCGTCAAAGGAGATAATATTGAAGGAAGGCGACATTATATCAATAGATGTCGGTGCTTATAAGGATGGCTATCACGGCGATGCAGCCAGAACCTACGGAGTCGGCAAGATTTCCGACGAAGCGGCACGGCTTATCGCAGTAACAAAGCAAAGCTTTTTCGAAGGAATAAAGCACGCCTCTCATGGAGCCAGACTCGGCGATATATCGGCGGCAATACAGGAATATGCTGAAAATAACGGCTATTCAGTAGTGCGTGATTTGGTCGGGCACGGTATAGGCAAGAATATGCACGAAGACCCGAGCGTACCGAATTTCGGTAAAAGCGGCAAAGGTGTTAAGCTTGCGGCAGGAATGACGCTGGCAATCGAGCCTATGATAAACGAAGGCGATTATGATGTTGCCGTTTTAGACGACGACTGGACGGTGGTTACCGCCGACGGCAGTCTTTCGGCACATTATGAAAACACAGTGCTTATCACCCGTGATAAAGCGGAGATACTCACACTGTATGATGAGGTGTGATATGGATATTACAGTCGGAAACGCAGTATATTCACGCGCAGGTCGCGATAAGGGCGAGCTGTTTATCGTTCTTAAGGTCGAGGGAGATTATGTATATCTCGCCGATGGCAAAAAGCGCCGCGTGTCAAATCCGAAAAAGAAGAAAATAAAGCATCTTAACAGAACGAATTTCGTATCCGAGGTCTGCCAAAACGGTACGATAGAAGATTATATGATACGAAAAGCGCTCGAAGAATTGAAACCAATTTGATAGACTGGGAGGTTATTTCTTTGGCAAAGGACGACGTTTTAGAGGTAGAGGGTACAGTTGTTGAGACTCTCCCTAATGCAATGTTTAAGGTTGAGCTTGAAAATGGGCACAGAGTTCTGGCTCATATTTCGGGCAAGTTAAGAATGAACTTCATCAAAATTCTACCCGGCGACAAGGTAACGATGGAAATGTCACCGTATGACCTTTCAAGGGCAAGAATCACATGGAGATCCAAGTAAGGAGGCATAAGCAAAATGAAGGTACGTCCGTCAGTTAAACCCATTTGCGAAAAATGCAAAATTATAAAAAGAAAAGGCAAGATAATGGTTATCTGCGAAAACCCGAAGCATAAGCAGAAGCAGGGTTGATAACTTCTTGCAAAAAGCGTTTAATAAAAAGGCGGTAATTGTATTTAACCTGTTCAAGTGCGGCTGCTGCACAAAGGACTGCAGAGCTTGAATATGTTATATATATTTTGATGATATCTCAAAAATAATTTGGAGGTGTAGAAACAATATGGCAAGAATAGCAGGTGTTGACTTACCCAGAGAGAAGCGTGTTGAGATCGGTCTTACCTATATCTACGGTATCGGACTTAAGAGCTCACAGAAAATTCTCGCAAAGAACGGTATCAATCCCGACACAAGAGTGAAGGATTTGACCGAGGACGAAGTTAACAAGCTCAGAGAAACAATCGACGCAGAGTTCACTGTTGAGGGTGACTTAAGACGTCAGGTTGCACTTGATATTAAGAGATTGATGGAAATCGGCTGTTACAGAGGTATCCGTCACAGAAAGGGTCTTCCTGTAAGAGGACAGAACACAAAGAACAATGCCAGAACCAGAAAAGGTAAGGCAAAGACAATCGCTAATAAGAAGAAGTAAAGGAGGGAGTAGCTAATGGCAAAGGTAGCAAGAAAAACCACAAGAACCAGACGTGTTAAAAAGAACATTGAAAGAGGAGCTGCTCACATCCGTTCCAGCTTCAACAATACAATCGTTACAATTACCGACGTAGACGGCAACGCACTTTCATGGGCAAGTGCCGGCGGCCTTGGCTTCAGAGGCTCAAAGAAGAGCACTCCGTTCGCAGCGCAGACCGCAGCAGAAACTGCAGCAAAAGCTGCTATGGAGCATGGTCTTAAGACCGTTGAGGTATTTGTAAAGGGCCCCGGTGCAGGAAGAGAAGCCGCTATCCGTGCTTTGCAGGCAGCAGGCTTGGAAGTTACTATGATTAAAGACGTAACTCCTATTCCTCACAACGGCTGCAGACCGCCTAAGAGAAGACGTGTCTGATTATATAAGAGAAGGAGGAATAAGAGCATGGCTAAGAATATGCAACCGATTCTTAAGAGATGTAAAACACTCGGAATTGAGCCGGGCGTAATGGGTGTTCATAAGACATCTAACAGAAACCCGAAGCAGGGCAGAAAGAAGCAGTCCGAGTACGGCATACAGCTCAACGAGAAGCAGAAGGTTAAGTTTATATACGGCGTTTTGGAAAAGCAGTTCCGTAAGTATTACGTAATGGCTACCAAAAAGCACGGAATTACAGGTGAAGAGCTCTTGTCAATTCTTGAGACAAGACTTGACAATGTAGTATTCAGACTCGGTCTTGCAAACACAAGACGTGAGGCAAGACAGATTGTTAACCACGGTCATATCCTTGTTAACGGTAAGAAGGTAGACATTCCTTCATACCTTGTTAAAGAGGGCGACGTTGTTGCAGTACGTGAGAAGAGCAGAAGCTCTGCTCATATGAAGAGTATTGCTGAGGCTAACGCTACAAGAAGCGTACCCAAGTGGTTAGACATGGACAAGAATGCAATGCAGGGAAAAGTTGTAACACTTCCGACAAGAGATTGTATCGATTATGAGGTTGAGGAACACTTAATCGTCGAGTTGTATTCTAAGTAATAATTGTTTACCCTCGGTAAGTTGGTAATTTACTTGATTATGTAAAGGAGGGTTTTATTAGATGATTGAAATGGAAAAGCCCAATATAGAATGTAAGGAAATGTCCGGAAACAGCGGTGTGTTTGAGATAACTCCGCTTGAACGTGGATACGCTACCACTCTCGGTAACTCTTTAAGAAGAATTCTTCTTTCGAGCCTGCCGGGTGCAGCAGCAACCGCTATCAAGATTGACGGTATACAGCACGAGTTTTCGACAATTCCGGGCGTGGTTGAAGATGTTACCGAGATAATCTTGAACATCAAAAAGCTTGCCCTTAAATTGCATTCCGAATCATCAAAAACGGTGTATATAGAAGCAAAAGGTGCGTGTGAGATTACAGCGGGTGACATTATCTGTGATGACGATGTAGAAATTTTCAATCCCGATTTGCACATAGCAACCCTTAACGAAGACGCTAATCTCTATATGGAGATTACACTCTCTAAGGGCAGAGGATACGTTTCTGCAGACAAGAATAAGCAGAGTATGCAGCCGCCGGTAGGAGTTATTCCTATTGACTCGATATACACACCTGTAAAGAAGGTTAATTACACAGTTGAGAATACACGTGTCGGACAGTACAGTGACCGTGAAACTCTTACAATAGAGCTTTCAACAAACGGCACTACTAAGCCCGACGAGGCTGTCAGCCTTGCAGCTAAAATTATGAGCGACCTTTTGAAGCTCTTTATCGACCTTTCAGAGGAAGGCAAGAACGCCGAAATCGTGGTAGAGAAAGAGGAGAGCAAGAAGGAGAAGGTTCTCGAGATGTCAATCGAGGATTTGGATCTGTCTGTTCGTTCCTACAACTGCTTAAAGCGTGCAGGAATAAACACAGTAGAGGACCTTGCTTACAAGACCGAGGAGGAAATGATGAAGGTCAGAAACCTCGGCAGAAAGTCGCTTGACGAGGTTAAGCTAAAGCTCCACGGCTTGGGCTTGGCTTTAAGAGAAGAGGAAGACTGATAAGCCTGTTTTAAGAAAGGAGGAAGTTGTTAATGGGTACAAGAAAGCTTAATCTGCCTACAGACCAGAGAAAAGCTCTTTTGAGAAATCTGGTAACCAGCTTTTTGGAAAATGGCAGAATTGAAACCACTTTGACCAGAGCAAAGGAAACTCAGAGCATTGCTGAGAAGATGATTACACTCGGCAAGGCTAATACATTGCACTCACGCCGTCAGGCATTGGAGTTTATCACAAAGGAAGATGTAGTAACAAAGCTCTTTGCTGAAATCGCTCCGAAGTACGCTGACAGAAACGGCGGTTATACAAGAGTAATCAAGGAGGGCCCCCGTCGCGGCGACGCTGCTCCGATGGCAATTCTTGAGCTTGTATAAGTTTAATAGCGTGATAGAACAGACCTTGAATTTCAGGGTCTGTTTTGCTATATAAAAAAGACACCTTGTGGTGTCTTTTTTATAAGCATATTCTTTCGATAGCAATGGTTTTGCCGCTTGTTTCGTCCACTTCAAAGAGTGCGGCGTTAAACTGCCCCGTGCCTGTTGCAGGCTCAAACCGCTTGGAAAATCCTTTTACAAAGCTATCCAATATAATGTTCTTATCCATACCTAGTATTGATACTTTGGGTCCCGTCATACCGAGGTCGGTTATATAACCTGTTCCGCTTGGGAGAATGTGCTCGTCTGCGGTCTGCACGTGCGTGTGCGTACCCGCTACTATACTCACTCTGCCGTCTAAGTAATATCCCATCGCCTGCTTTTCGCTGGTTGCCTCTGCATGAAAATCTACGGCAATTATATCACATTTATCCTTTAGCTTTTTGATAGCGTCGTCTGCCGAGAGAAACGGGTTTGAGGAAAAGGGCTGAACACTCACTCTGCCCAAAAGGTTAATAACGCCTATTCGTATGCCGTTTTTCGCCTTAAAAACGACAATACCCTCTCCGGGGACATCGCCCTCAAAGTTGTAAGGTCTTATGATGTTATCGTTATAACGGAACACGTTGACAATATCAGGGCAGTTCCAGACATGATTTCCGAGTGTAAAGCAATCTATACCGATGCGTGATATTTCGTCATACACAGGCTTTGTAACTCCTCTGCCGTGTGCGGCATTTTCGATATTTGCGATTACTGCATCAGCACCGAAAAAACCACGCTCAGCATACTCAAACAGCATATCCCGTCCAACTCTGCCGAACACATCTCCTATCATCAAAACTTTCATACAACACCTCAAAAGTAAAGCGGATTTCGAAGGAAATCCGCTTTTGTTCTTGTTTTATTTTGCGTAATCAACAGCACGAGTTTCACGGATAAGGCTAACCTTAATCTGTCCGGGATACTCAAGTTCTGATTCGATACGCTTTGCAATGTCCTTTGCAACCAGTAACATTCCCTGGTCGTTTACAACGTCAGGCTTAATCATTACGCGAATTTCGCGTCCTGCCTGAATTGCATACGACTTATCAACACCCTCAAAGCCGTCAGCGATTTCTTCAAGCTTCTGCAGACGTTTGATATATGTTTCCAGATTTTCACGTCTTGCACCGGGACGTGCAGCAGAAATAGCGTCAGCAGCCTGTACAAGCTGAGCAACAAGAGTTTCTGCATCGACATCACCGTGGTGCGCCATAATAGCGTGAACAATATCCTTGTTTTCCTTGTATTTCTTGGCAATATCAGCACCAATTGTAACGTGCGAACCTTCTATTTCGTGGTCTGCAGCCTTACCGATATCGTGCAATAAGCCTGCACGCTTTGCAAGAGTTACATCACAGCCGAGCTCGCCCGCCATAACGCCGGCAAGGTGGGAAACCTCTATAGAATGCTTCAATACATTCTGACCATAACTGGTTCTGAATTTGAGCTTACCAAGCAGCTTGATAATTTCGGGATGTAAGCCGTGCACACCTGTTTCGAAGGTAGCTGCCTCGCCCTCCTGCTTGATAGTCTGTTCTACTTCGCGTCTTGCCTTTTCAACAGTTTCCTCAATGCGAGCCGGATGAATTCTTCCATCAACGATGAGCTTTTCAAGAGCAACCCTTGCAACCTCTCTGCGGATAGGGTCGAAGCTCGAAAGTATAACTGCCTCAGGCGTATCGTCGATAATAAGGTCGACACCTGTAATGGTTTCGAGAGTTCTGATATTACGTCCCTCTCTACCGATAATTCTGCCCTTCATTTCGTCAGATGGCAGATTTACAACAGATACGGTTGTTTCGGCAACGTGGTCTGCCGCAACCTTCTGAATTGATGATGCTACAATATTCTTTGCATTCTTCTCGGCGTCCTCTTTAGCCTGCTGCTCAATTTCCTTAACCATAATAGCAGCCTCAAAGCGAGCCTGACTTTCGATATCGCGAAGGAGCATATCCTTAGCTTCCTGAGCAGTCATACCCGAAATACGCTCGAGTTCAATGGTTTGCTTTGCCTTAATTTCATCTACTTCAGCCTGTTTCTTCTCAAGCTCTTGCAGCTTCTGATTAAGGGCGTGGTCTTTCTTTTCCAATGCCTCGTTCTTACGATCGAGGTTCTCTTCCTTCTGGTTAACGCGCTTTTCCTGCTGCGAAATCTCTCTGCGTCTGTCTTTGATTTCCGCATCGAGAACTGAGCGCAGCTTCTGGTTTTCCTCCTTTGCCTCAAGCATCATTTCGCGCTTTTTGGCCTTTGCATTCTTTTCTGCATCAGACAATATAGCCTTTGCACGTTCTTCGGCAGAGCCGATTTCTGCTTCTGCAAATTTCTTGCGATAAGAAGCTCCTGCAAAAAAGGAAGCGACGTTAAGTAGTAAAAATAATACTGAAATACATATTAAAATAATAGTTAAAGTATCTATTTTTGTCACCCCCGTATGATAAATTTTATTTTTTTCTTATCATTCGGGCAGCCGATTATTAAATTTTATGTATCATAAAGCGGATAGTACCGCAACAATCTCCATAAACTACAATAATCGAGCACATCCCGAATTATAGTTCAAAGAAATATTAAGCACACGATTATTTTATACCAATTTTTCTTTTGTGTCAAGGCATTTTTCGTGAAAAACAGATATATAACACAATTGTAATATTACTAAAATAATTTTTTGCAATATATTACAAAATTCGTCATTTTATACAAACAAAATAAATAACTTTATGGTAAAATGGTATTTACTGCATAAAATCGACGTGGTATAATTAGAGTAGTAACAGCTTAAGGAGGGGGCATAATGTCCGACTATGGATACGGATTGGGAGAGTTTCCGCTATACCTGTTTAATGAGGGAACTAATTATAAAGCATATGAAGCACTCGGCGTGCATAAACATAATAACGGCTGGAGATTTGCGGTCTGGGCGCCAAATGCCAAGTGTGTAGCTGTTGCCTGTAACTATAATCTATGGACCGGTGACGGAATGGAGCTTACAAGAGCAGGCTCAACAGGTGTCTGGTACGGCTGGTTTGATAATATCCAAGAGGGAGATATCTATAAGTATGCTGTTTTAACAAAGGACGGCAAAACGGTCTTAAAGGCTGACCCGTTTGCCTTTGAGGCAGAGTTAAGACCTAACAGCGCATCTTTGGTACGTGATGTGCCCCAATATAAATGGACTGACGGAAAATGGCTTGCTGCGCGCGAGAAAACACCGCCGTATGACAAGCCTATGCTTATTTATGAGGTGCATCCCGGAAGCTGGCGTATGCACGAGGACGGCAGCTTTTACAGCTATCGTGAGCTTGCTTGCGAGCTGATACCTTATATAAAGGATATGGGATATACTCATATCGAGTTTATGCCGCTTTCCGAATACCCGTTTGACGGCTCGTGGGGGTATCAGGTTACGGGTTATTTTGCTGCGACTAAAAGATACGGCACACCTGAGGACTTGATGTACTTTATAGATACTGCGCACAAAAACGGTATTTATGTGATAATGGACTGGGTTCCGGCGCATTTTCCGCGCGACGGCTACGGCCTTTATATGTTCGACGGCAGTGCGACCTATGAATATGCCGACCCGAGAATGGGCGAGCATAAGGACTGGGGCACGATGGTTTTCGATTATTCTAAGGGGGAGGTAAATTCCTTCCTGCTTTCGTCTGCCTATTTTTGGGCGGAGGTTTATCATATAGACGGACTTCGTGTTGATGCTGTTTCCTCTATGCTCTACCGTGATTACAGCCGCAGGGACGGAGAGTGGACTCAAAATATCTACGGCGGAAACGAAAACCTCGAGGCAATAGCATTTTTGCAAAATCTCAATAAGACTATGTTTGCATCCTTCCCGAACTTCCTTATGATTGCGGAGGAGTCGACCGCCTGGGGAATGGTAACAGGCCCTGTTGATAAGGGTGGACTTGGATTCAACTATAAATGGAATATGGGCTGGATGAACGATACCTTAAGATATATGTCAATGGACCCGTATTTCAGGAAATCAAACCATAATCTGTTGACATTTTTGATGTTTTATGCGTACAGCGAAAACTATATTCTGCCGCTTTCTCACGATGAGGTCGTTCATGGCAAACATTCTCTTGTGGGCAAGATGTACGGCAGTTATGAGGAGAAATTTGCGTCCTACAGAGCGCTTCTAGCGTATTATCTGTCGTTACCGGGCAAAAAGCTGATGTTTATGGGTGGCGAGATAGCGCAGTTTATCGAATGGCGCTATGACGAGGGCCTTGAGTGGAAGCTATTGGACTTCCCAATGCATAAAAAGCTCAAAGATTATGTCAGGGATATCAATAAATTTTACATTGATAATAAGCCATTCTGGCAGGTAGATGACAACTGGGACGGCTTTAGCTGGATAAATGACCAGGACGGCGATAATTCGATAATATCATATCTAAGAAAGGGAAAACGCCGTGGAGATGAGGTTATTGTTGCAGTTAATTTTACACCAGTTAAACGCACAAAATACCGCATAGGCGTACCAAGAGCGGGAGAATATGAGATAGTGATGAATTCTTCCGAAAAGAAATACGGCGGCGAAAGTGAGCATATTAAAACGAGCTTTAAGGCGAAAAAGACCGCCGTTTTAGAGATGCCTTATTCAATAGAAGTTGATATGGACGGATATGCAGCGCTTTATATAAGAAAAAAGCCACAACAAAAAAAGATTAACGCAGCCAAAAAGGCTGACAGCGATAAAGTAAGGAGAGAGAAAAAATGATTTCAAAGGACTGTGTAGCAATGATTCTTGCCGGCGGACAGGGAAGCCGGCTGGGAGCGCTCACAAAAAATGTAGCAAAGCCTGCAGTGCCGTTTGGCGGAAAGTATAGGATTATCGATTTTCCGCTTTCAAACTGCGTGCATTCGGGTATCGATACGGTAGGTGTCCTTACGCAGTATCAGCCTTTGGAGCTAAATACCTACATAGGAAACGGTACTCCTTGGGATTTAGACAGAAATAACGGCGGCGTATATGTACTGCCCCCATATCAAAGTGCACAGGCGGGAGAATGGTATAAGGGTACAGCTAATGCTATATACCAGAACCTCGGATTTCTGGAGGGATTCAGCCCCGAGAATGTTCTGATTTTGTCGGGCGACCATATATACAAAATGCACTATGGTGATATGCTTGAGGCGCATAAGAAAAACGACGCTGCCATTACCATTGCTGTTATGCCTGTACCCTGGGAGGAGGCAAGCCGTTTCGGTATTATGAACGTAAACGAGAACGGCGAGATAGTTGAATTTGAAGAAAAGCCTAAAAATCCTAAGAGTAATCTTGCATCTATGGGTATTTATATATTCAAATACGACGTACTTAAGAAATATTTGAGCGAGGATGAGCACGACCCCGAGTCCTCCAACGATTTCGGTAAAAATATTATCCCGAAAATGCTCCAAGAGGGTGAAAAGATGATGAGCTACACCTTTGAGGGCTATTGGAAGGACGTAGGAACGGTGCAGAGTCTTTGGGAGGCAAATATGGATTTGATTGACTCCCCGCCCAAGTTTGAGCTTTATGAAAAGCATTGGAATATATACTCGAGAAACCTTGCACTTTCACCGCATTATATCGGAACAAATGCTAAAATAACACGCTCTACCGTTACAGAGGGCTGTTCCATATCCGGTACGGTAGACCATTCGGTTATATTCAGCGGTGTTACAGTGGGCGAGGGAAGCGAGATAAAGGATTCGGTAATATTCCCCGGAGCTGTAATAGGCACAAATGTTAAAATCGAAAAGGCAGTAATAGGTCAAAATGCAGTAATCGGCGATGGCGCAGAGATTGGAACTGTTGAGGTAGAGGACAACAAATACGCATCGGCGATGTGTACTCACGGCATAGTGCTGATTGAGGGCGGTGCAAATGTGGGAGTAGGCGAAAGCATCCCGAAGGGCTCGATGGTTGAGTCGGAATAAAACTGATTTTACATTTGCCCAAAACGGCAAGGAAAGGAATGAAATACAAAATGAGAGATACAATGGGAATAATAATCGCCCGTGATGCGAAAATTCCGCCGATTACCGATATACGTTCAATTGCTGCGATGCCGATAGCAGGCCGTTACAGGATAATTGACTTCGTGCTGTCTAATATGGCTAATGCAGGCATTGTGAATATCGGCGTTGCAACAACGTCTAAATATTCGTCGCTTATGGACCATATCAAATCTGGTAAGCCGTGGGATTTGGACAGAAAGAAACAGGGACTAAATATCCTCCCGCCTGATTTGGAAAGAACTATGGGCAGAATAAAGGGCGATATGGACCTTTTAGCAGGTATAAAGGATTATATCCGCCGTTCGCACCAGACATACGTCATTCTGATTTTGGGTGCAGGAGTTTATAATATCGACTTTAACAAGGTAATGGAGGCACACAAGGAAAATCAGGCGGATATCACTATGGTTTATAAGGACTTAAGCGGTGTGGACGAAAGAGAGCTTTCACGCTTCACGCTTATCGATATTGACGGCGAAAACCGTGTAACCGACGTGGAGGTTAAGCCCTATTATCCCAAGACATCCAATGCCAGCTTTGGTATTTACGTAATGGAGAAAGCACTTTTGGAGAGTATTATTGACGAATGCTCGGCACGTGGCGACCACGATTTTATCAAGGACGCCATAGCGAAGAAGATGGACGGACTGAGAATTTTCGGTTACAAATATGATGGATATGCCGATATAATCGACAGTATGAAATCATATTACCGCAACAATATGCTTTTCCTCGAGGAGAGTGTTCGCAAGGAGCTGTTTAATCCCAAGTCGCCCATCTATACCAAGACCAAGGACCAGACCCCTGCCAAATACGGCGACGAGGCTGAGGTTTCCAACTGCTTTATATCCGACGGTTGCGTTATTGAGGGTAAGATTGAAAACTGCATACTTTCAAGAGGTGTTAAGATAGCGAAGAATGCGGTGGTTAAAAACTCGATTATTATGCAGGATTCGGTTATAGATGAGGGCGTAGAGCTTGACCGTGTAGTTTTTGATAAAGAGGTGCATATCACCAAGGGAAGAAAGCTTATTGGTCAGGAATGTTATCCCCTTGCAATAGCAAAAGGAACCGTTATATAATTAGTATAAGTACTTAAGGAGCGAGGACAAAAGTCTTCGCTCTTTTGTTTATATAAAAAACATTATTCATGCAGGCAAATGGTTGAAATCAGTAAATTCTTGTGATATAATATTGCGATGATGGGGTAAAGATGTATTGGTGGACAGAATATTGGTTTTGAAAATGGGAATATTGTAGAATAAGGGTACTTATTAAGAAGAATTGGACAAGGAGTTAATAATGACGGGATTTGGCACAATAGTACACAATATAACACTTTTGGCAGTGCTGATGGCAATCGGTTTTGTTTCGGTCAGGACGGGGTATTTAGGCAAAGAGGTAAAAGCCTCGTTGTCAAAGGTGATAGTGAGAATCACACTGCCGTTGCTTATCTTAAATGCACTGACAAGCATAGAGCTTACGATGGACAGATTGCAAAATGCAGGCATAGTGGTACTGATAGCTTTAGGCTCTATCCTTTTGCTGTATACAGTTGGCGGACTTGCGGCAAAGCTGTTTCATATGCCTTTGGAAACGGCGGTCATACATCGTGCTATGACGGCTTTCGGAAACGTCGCATTTTTAGGTTTTCCCGTTATAAAAGCATTGTTCGGCGGTGAGGGACTTTTTTATGCGGCGGTCTATCAGTTTGTAAATGATGTGTTTGTGTGGTCATTTTTGCTGTGTCAACTAAACGCAATCGGCAAAAAGGGTAAAATTACGGCAAGCCAGACGCTTAAAAATATTCTTAACCCCTGTATGATTGCGTTTATAATTTCGTTTGTGATGATGCTGTTCGGATTGAAATTTACAGGATTTGTGTTTGAAATCACCAACGGGTTAGGCTCAATGACAACATATCTTTCAATGCTATTTATCGGCTGTACACTGGCAGAGGTAGATTTAACGCACTTAAAAAGTGCTGGCAGAGTTTTTGCCATAGTACTTCTTAAAATGCTGTTGGTGCCGATATTGCTTGTATTTGTAACAAGATTTCTGCCGCTTTCAGATGCGGCACGAGGTGCTGCAATATTGCAGGTGGCAGTTCCGTCACAAACAATTGTGGCAGTGCTCACACAGGAATATG
>JAZRPK010000037.1:0-3543 GCA_045649145.1 Clostridia bacterium | reverse complement strand
TCTTTTAACATTATATGACAGGGATTATCTGGCAAACAGCGCATCAGACGCTTTTGAAAGTATTAAAAAGAGTGATGGGGTGTCTGCGCCTGAGCTTTGCAACCTTCATCGTGCAATCAGCTCGCGCATTGTCCAGCAAATGTGGCGTTTGGCGTCCGATAACGGACAAAATTTATCCAGAAAATTTATAGAAGATATTTTGAAACTTGCCTCTAATAATAAAAGCGGCAGCAGTCTTAATTTACCGTTCGCTTTTACTGCAAGGATTGAATATGACATTCTAAGAATAGAAAAAAAGTCAGAGAGAATAATCTTTGATAGAGAAATCAAGGTCGGCAACTGGTACGAGTTGGCAGAAATTGGTGCAAAAATCGGAATTTTTGAAAGTGGAGAAGGTCTTAAAATCAGCCTTGACGGAGCAGAAAGACTTAGAGTAAGAACAAGAGAAAAAGGCGACAGATTTTCACCTCTCGGCTTAGGTGGCTCTAAGACGTTGTCCGATTATTTTACCGATATTAAACTGCCACGCCAAGAGCGTGATATAACACCGATACTGACGGCAGAAGGTAATATCGCAGCAGTCGGAATGCTCCGTGCTGATAAGGCTTTCGGCAAAGGAGTTCGTGCAAAGGACTATGTTTTCAGAATAGTTAAAATTTGAGTTTGTTTGGAGTTGTTATTTAGTGAATAGAATTTTCAAAAGCATGACAATATGGATTGCTATATTGTTGGTGTTTTACGGCAGCTATACTCTGCTTGGTACAATGTTTGACGGCGTTACGGATATAAGCTATTCAACGCTTGTAAAGGAGATAAAAAACGGCAATGTAGTATATATGGAGGCGAATTCGGAGAGTGCAACTATAGAGCTTGCAGACGGAAGTAAGTGCATAGCAAGACTCCCGTCAAGAGAGGTTCTTCATAGCGACCTTTCGGAAGAGCTTACAGAGCTTATGGCAGAAGATAAGCTGTACTATAATGCCACAGCCGATAAGGTATCTATCTGGTCGGTAATTACGCCTATAATTACTGTGGTAATGCTACTTTTGATATTTATTATGTTTATGTCAAATAGCGGTGCCAGAGGCGCTCAGGCATTTGGCAGAAGCCGTGCTAAACTTCTCTCGGGTAGCTATCACGATGTTACCTTTGCTGATGTAGCAGGTGCTAAAGAGGAAAAGGAAGAGCTGGCTGAGCTGGTAGATTTCCTTAAAAATCCTCAGAAATTTTCTGAGTTGGGAGCAAGAATACCTAAGGGTGTATTGCTTGTCGGCTCGCCCGGTACAGGTAAAACTCTGCTTGCAAGAGCAGTTGCAGGAGAGGCAAAGGTTCCGTTTTTCACTATATCAGGTTCTGATTTTGTTGAAATGTATGTAGGTGTCGGTGCGTCTAGAGTGCGTGATTTGTTTGAACAGGCAAAACGCGCTAAGCCCTGTATAATATTTATAGACGAAATTGACGCTGTGGGCAGAAAACGTGGCGCAGGAATGGGTGGCGGTCACGATGAAAGGGAACAGACCTTAAATCAGCTGCTTGTCGAAATGGACGGCTTTGGCAAAAATGAGGGAATAATAATTATTGCCGCAACTAACCGTCCTGACATATTAGACCCTGCACTGTTAAGACCGGGCAGATTTGACCGAAGAGTTGTGGTTGATATCCCCGATATGCTTGCAAGAGAGGAAATTCTTAATATTTATGCAGCTAAAAAGCCTGTTTCAAAAGAGGTTGATATTAAGCTTCTGGCAAAGAAGACATCGGGCTGCAGCGGTGCAGAGCTTGAAAATATTATGAATGAGGCTGCGATATTCGCCGCAAGACGAGGTAAAAAGGAAATTGATAATCAGGACGTTTCCGATGCGAATATCAAGGTACTGATGGGACCTGAAAAGAAGTCGAGAATTATAAGCGATGAGGAGAAGAAGATTACTGCATATCACGAGGCTGGTCACGCCTTGGTTGCAAAGCTTACCTCTGATAAGGACAAAATATCGCATATATCAATTATCCCGCGAGGTATGTCGGGCGGTCACACAATGTACCATTCAGACGATGATAATGCCCATACCACACGTAGTGATTTGCTTTCACGTATTGCATGGGCATTAGGCGGCAGGGCTGCCGAGTCCATTGTACTTGACGATATTACAACAGGTGCATCGGAGGATATTAAATATGCAACAAAGCTTGCACACGAAATGGTTGCCAGATTTGGTATGAGCGAGAAAATCGGACTTGTCTGCTATGATACCAACGAGGAGGTTTTCCTCGGCAGAGATTTAGGTGTTGCTAAATCCTATTCGGAAAGTGTTGCTGGCGAAATTGACAGCGAAGTCAGGGCACTCATTGATAAACAGTATAAAACGGCCGTAAGACTCCTTACCGAAAACAGAGCAAAGCTCGACGCTGTAGCTCTGGCACTTTTGGAAAAGGAAACAATCGACGGTTCGGAGTTTAATATAATTATAGAGTCGGTCTAAACCGCAGAAAGGAAGAAAAATTATGAAACAGATTACAAAGGATATGATTATCAGAGAAATTCTTGACCTTGATGTAGGTACTGCAGAGTTTATGATGAAAGCAGGAATGCACTGCCTCGGATGTCCGTCCGCTAATGGAGAAAGTCTTGAAATGGCTTGTATGGTACACGGTGCAGATGTAGATGCGCTTGTCAAAGAAATTAACGATTACCTTGCTTCTAAAGAGTAAGGGATAAAGAAAGGAAACTTAAGGATTAAATATAATGGACAGCGATATATCACTGATAATATTTATTGGTCTTCTCATAATAGGCTCGGCGTACTTTAGCGCAACCGAAACTGCATTTTCTTCACTTAATCGTATTAAGGTGAAGAATATGGCTCAAAACGGGAATAAGCGTGCAAAGCTTGTGATTGATTTGTGTGAAAAGTATGATAAGCTTCTTACATCAATTCTGGTAGGAAACAATATCGTAAATATACTGTCTTCATCACTGGCAACTACATTGTTTGTAACCTATTTTCCAAGACAGGGTGTTGCGCTCTCGACAATTGCGATGACTGTAACAGTCCTCATATTCGGCGAGATTACACCTAAAAGTATTGCCAAGGAGGCACCTGAAAGCTTTGCAATGTTCTCTGCGCCGCTTATAAATGCTATTTTATGGGTATTAACGCCAGTATGCGCGGTGTTCACGTCTATTAAGAACTTAATATCAAAGCTGTTTAAGGTTCGTGGCGAGAACTCTATCACAGACGATGAAATTCTAACTATGGTAGAGGAAGCAACAAATGACGGCTCTATTGACGAAGATGAGGGTGACCTTATCAAAAACGCGATTGAGTTTTATGAGCTTGAGGTGTCGGATATATTAACTCCGAGAGTTGATGTTGTAGCTATTGATGCAACAGATTCTATTGATGATATAAGAAGAGCATTCGAAGACAGCGGCTATTCACGTTTGCCGGTCTATGAGGATACAATAGATAATATTATAGGTGTACTGAATCACAAAGACTTCCAACAGCAGATGGTTGGAGCAGGTCTTCCGATTGAAACGTC
>JAZRPK010000036.1:0-40389 GCA_045649145.1 Clostridia bacterium | reverse complement strand
TTTGAGATTCTTTTTCATTCTCTCAAATCCTCCCTTATTTTTTTTGTGTGAAAGGGCACTTACTGCTTCAAGTGCGCACCCTTTCATTTTACACACCTGAATTGTTGCGTCAAGAAACTCGGGATATCTTGACTATGCACAGATTATATCACCATTTTGCGAAAAGTGTCAATGCTCTTTTAGCAGATGTAATACAACTGTAAAGTTTACGAGAGATTACGAAATCTTTGTAATCTTCGGTTAACATCGGCATATTTCGCCTTTCTGGCAATACCTATGTGCATTTTACAACATCATATAATATTTTACTCGCCAAAGGCTGCGGTGTCAAGATTTTTTTGCAAAATTTTCTATTTTTGGGTATTTTAGCATAAATTCTGCATATACTACCGCCGCATCTTTGCGAGTTACATTAGGTTAGACGAGATTTTTGCGGTTTTGTTCCCAATGTTTGTGATAATATTATCCCTCCACCGCAAGCGGTCCCCCTCCCTTTAGGCAAGGGAGGCTTTAGGGGTGGTGTGGCTTCAGCGCTCCCCGCTTTGTGCAAGGGAGGCTTTAGGGGTGGTGTGGCCTCAGCGCTCCCACGCTTTATGCAGGGGGAGGCTTTGAGGTGTTACGAAATACCGACGGCGTCTTTGGCAAGGCGGTCCGCCATATCGTTATAGCAATCACCCGAATGGCCTTTTACCTTTGTAAACTTAACCGTCACCTGCTCGGAAAGTTTCTTATACAATAAAGCGTATTCACGGGTTTTGTCCAAATTGGTCTTCCATTTGCCTGTCGCCCATTTCTCTATTCCTTCATAGTCATAGAATATTTCTATCGACTCGATACCGTATTTGACCGCATATTTCATAGCAAAGCTTGCACCCGCTATCTCGCCTGCAACATTTCGCATTGAGGCGGACTCGGCGTCGGAGTATTTGTGCGAGAAGGTGTACATATTTCCGTCCATTAAAAGCACTGCCCCGAACGCATACTCGCACGTTTTGACATTATAGCTGCCGTCTACGTAAAATGCCGCCTTACAGTCGGTGGTGTAGTTCTCGGGTGCGGGGGAGGGCTCTCTTGTGTTTGGCTGGGGTATGGCGGGCTTTTTAGGCTTTTCTATGCCTAAGTATGCCATAGCCTCGCTCTTTTTGGTAAATGATTTATATTCTGCGCCCGAATATCCGTCCACCTGCTCCTTACATTCCTTCCACGTGGTGAATATTCCGACCGTCTTACCGTTCTTTACTGCATAGTATTTTGACATTCGTTTCTCCTTTTTCGGTTTTCTTTCCTATAATTATACACGCTGTCTATCCCTTTTTCAAGGTTTTTGTGGTTTGGGTATTGTAAATTATGTCAATTATAAGTATAATATTATATGAAAGGATTTGATTATTATGTTAGAACAGCTTAAATATAAGGTTTGGGAAGAAAGCCGCCGTTTAGCAAGGTTTTCTCTGGCAAGGTTTGATATGGGCAGCGTTTCGGGTGCTGACAGGGGCACGGGGCTGTTTGTTATCAAGCCAGAGGGTGTGCCCTTTGACGAGCTGGTACCCGAGCAGTTTGTTGTGATTGATTTTGACGGCAATATCATCGAGGGCGAATGTCCGTCAAGGGACTGGCAGACGCATCTTGTGCTTTACAAGGCATTTAATTGCGGCGGTATTGCGCACTCCTATTCGGAGGCGGCATCAGGCTTTGCTGCAGCGTGCAGACCTGTGCCCGTATTTAGCGCCGTACACGCCGATTATTTTGGCGGTGACGTGCCTGCGACAAGGCTTTTGACCAAGGAGGAAATCGAGGGCAATTATCGGGAGAGCATAGGAAAAATTATCACAGAGGCATTTGTTTCACGAAATCCTTTGGAAATCCCCGCTGTTATCGTGTCGGGACACGAGCCGTTTGTCTGGGGTGAAGACTGCACAGCCGCAGTTAAGAACGCAGCTTTGCTGGAGGCTGTTGCCAAGAGTGCGTTATGTGCTCTTACATTATCGCCCGGGTTGCCGCCTCTATCAAAAACTCTTGTAGATTTCAGGCATAAGGGGGAGTAAGATTATGAAGGCTCTTATAACGGGTGCAAGCTCGGGTTTGGGTTGGGATATGGCGCATATCCTGTCCGAAATGGGCTACGATATCATTGCCGTAGCACGCCGAAAGGAGCGGTTAGAACAGCTAAAATCCCTGCTTGACACCGATGTCGAGGTTGTCTGCTGTGACCTTACCGATAAAAATGCGTGTATAGCTCTTGCCGAAAGGGCAGGCGATGTGGATATTCTTATCAACAATGCGGGGTTTGGCGTGTTTGGAAAGCTTTGCGAAAACAACCTTGATGACGAGCTTAATATGATTGATACCAATATCCGCGCGGTACATATCCTGACCAAGCTTTTTGCCGAGAAGTTTCGGGAGCGCAACAGCGGATATATTCTTAATGTAGCTTCGCTGGCAGCCTTTTTCCCGGGGCCGCTTTTTGGCGCTTATTATGCCTCAAAGTCGTATGTGCTAAGGATTTCCGAGGCTTTGGCGGAGGAGTTAAGGCGCGAAAAGAGCAATGTTAAAATAAGCGTGCTGTGTCCGGGCCCCGTTCATACCGAGTTCGGCAAGGTGGCTAAGGTCAGCTTCGGCAAAGGCGACGAGCCTGCCGCAAAAAAGGTTATCCTCACAAGCAGAAAGGTCTGCGAGTACGCAATCCGCAAGATGTTTGACGGCAAACAGGTTATTGTGCCGGGTGCTTTAATGAAGGTTGCGGCGTTTTTGCGTCATATTTGCCCTGATAAGCTGATGGCACGCATTGTGTACTTTATCCAAAGCAAAAAATGCTATAAAAATATGTTCTGAATTTGTGTTACTATTTGAAAAAAGGAGCATACCTATATGAAAAAGCTTGTAATAATTGGTGCAAATAGTTTACAAAATCGCCTGATACTTAAAGCTAAGCAACTCGGATATCAAACCCACGTTTTTGCATGGAAATGCGGGGATATTGGCGAAAAAACTGCCGATTTCTTTTATCCTATCAGCATTGTAGAAAAGGAAGAAATATTGGCAAAATGTCGGGAGATCAATCCGGACGGCGTATGTTCTATCGCCTCCGACCTTGCATCCATTACAGTAAACTATATTGCTCACAGCTTGGGGCTCACCTGTAATCCGCCAGAAATAATTGAGCAATGCACGAATAAGTACCGGATGCGCAAATGTTTTAAGGCCTATGGAATTGCAACTCCGCAGTTTGTGAAAACCGATAAAGTATGCGATGAAATCGAATTCTTGAACTATCCGCTTATTGTAAAACCCACCGATCGTTCAGGCAGTCGGAGCATCACGAAGGTGTATGACAAATCAGAGCTTAAATCAGCAATTGCATCCGCAACGAACGATTCTTTTGAAAAAAAAGCCATAGTTGAAGAATATATCAATGGTGACGAATACAGCTGTGAATGTGTTTCCTACCACGGTAAACATACTTATCTTGCAATTACAAAAAAATTTACAACCGGTGAACCGAATTTTATTGAAACGGGGCATATGCAGCCCTCCGGTCTTTCCTCCGAGCAGGAAATAAGGGTTAAAAATTACATCTTTAACGCCCTTGATGCCTTGGGCGTCAAAAACGGCGCCAGTCATTCGGAGTTCCGTATTGACCAAAATGGTGAAATAAAAATCATTGAAATCGGGGCAAGAATGGGCGGAGATTGCATCGGATCAGATTTGGTTTATCTTTCTACCGGCTACGATTTTCTTAAAATGGTGATTGATATTTCCTGTGGCAAAGAACCCGAGATTGCTGTAACAGGCGAAAAACACAAAGCTGAAATCAGGTTCATTTTCAACAATTCAGACATTGGAGTATTCGAGGAAATAAAAAATGAAACTCCTGAAAAAATATATTATGCAAGTGATATCATCAGAGAAGAAAAAGTCATTGACAGCTCCAGTCGTTGGGGATATTACATACTTGCAGAAAAGATATAATAAAAACCGGCATCAGTTGATGCCGGTTTATTTATATATGACTTATGATTTCTTCAAGTTCAGATCTTACACCGACTTTATCACACAGTTGGCTGACAAGTTGGGCAAAACAGTTGCCTTCAACAATGATCCACTTACCTTCTTTTGTATAAGCAAGATCCCAGCCAACATACCTGTTTTCAGTATATCTCAATGCAGCAGCTTCAGTAAGCTCTAATGCTTCTTCAAACTTTGGAAGCTTCAGTCCTTTGAATGCAATATGCGTATCAGGATGTTCCTTATATGTATTGGTAAGCTCATCAATTCCGTCTGTTGTCACGGTTCCATCTAATGAAATTCCACATATAACACCACCGGAACCTGCATTATCTACAAAGTTTTCTCCTCTTCCTGCCTTCAAAAAGGGTGAATAATGAATAACCTTATAGTTTTTCGGCGAATTACCTGTCAGTATTGTTACAATTCTTATGGTATTAACCGACTGGGGGTGAAGGATTGCCATTTCATTTCCTTGCTCAATTGGTTCTTCCATTATAAACGGAACTTTATTTTTTAACTCTTCCCAGAGTTTATCCTTATCTGTTTCATCTATATTATATAATTTTACTCCTTTACCGCAACAGTTTGTCTCATCTTTGTATACAAAAGCAGAGTGGCTTGCGAGAAATCTGTCAAAATCATCTTTCGAATTTACTGTTACTAAAGCACGAGCGTAAAAATCTGAAAAAATCTCATAAGTTTTACCTTTGCTCGTGTAGACTCTACACCCTTTTGGAGTATTGAGCTTTCTAAAATATTTCCATCTTTTACATTCAGTCACAAAAGATGACGGATCATTATTTTTCACATCAAACCAGTAAAACTCCTCGTATGATAAACCGTATTTTAACAGATATTTTAACATTAATTTTTTATCATTCGGCGTTGACACCTCTGAGAATCTTTTTATATAATTATTTCTTCTATGCCGCAACAAATACAATGCCTTTCTTAGGGGCTGTATGGGGAAAATCTTCATCCACAAAAAATATTCGATTTCATTTCTTAAACTCATAATTAACACTCCGTTTTTCGCATTTTCATAATTCCTGCCAGAATAACAATGACCAGTTTTACAGTGTTTGATATTAGCGCCGCCCACGCATAGCCAACTATTCCGAAAATATTTGTTAAAAGGATAGCAAGAGGCAAATAAATAGCCGCATATATCAAATGAATGCCAAGATGATATCTTGAACCAAGCGAATTAAGTATAAGCACCATCGGTAATGATGAAACAAGTCCTATAATCTGTGCCGCATTTACTATTATGTTCAGTCCCTGTATTTCCGGATAAATATTCGGATAAAAAACTCTTGTGAATATGGGAGTGCCAATTAGACACATCAGATAAAATCCGATTCCTATAACCATATAAATTTTACAGGCGGCCAAGAATTCCTTTCGTGTTTGTGTTCTGTTATTTGCTGATACATAGCTTAAGGTAATAGTATTTATCGGTGCCACAAACATAAGAAGCGTTTTACCTATAAGTGAAACTGCATAATAAACCGAAACCGCCTTTGCGCCTATAAAATTCAGCAAGATAATTCTATCTAAATTTTCAATTGTATAAGTAATTACCGAGGACGCACATAACGTCACAACCGCAACGGACAGTCTCTTTACATTGTCTGAGCATTTTTCAGGTCTAAATATGCTACCTCTTATAACTATATAAAAAACTCCAGCAAGCTCTCCGGTTATAAAAATCAAATACCATAATCCCGTAAAAAAGTATAGTACAGTGCCTATGAGATATCCTGCTGATATGGTCAAAAAGAATATCAAACATATTTTGAAATTCAATTTAAGGCGATACTCAACAGTACAGTAAAACCGGTATGTTGTTATCGCAAGAACCATTGCGTAACCAATAAGGTCAGCTGCACAAAGACGACCGGACACAATTACTGCACCAATAAGTGTTGAAATCAAAACTAAAACAGCAGAAATAAGATTATAATCTCCGTTGGTTGTTTCATACTCTTTTCTTACAACAAGCCTTGTCTGCGACAACGAATATCCCACAGTCTGAGCAATAATATAGATAATACTCATATAATAAACTACATTGCCGAGCGTTTCTTCTCCGTGCCAGTAGTTTATCAACGGATAAATTATAAGTTGCAGAACAATTTGAAGAATCATCATTGATCCCATGCTATAAATGTAGTCAGATATATATTTCTTATTTTTATTTAAGAAACCGTTCATCGTCACTCACTCTCCGCTTTTCTCGCCGTTTATAACCTCTCTGATTTTATACTGCGGCAAATCACTCACGGTCATATAAATTCTTCCAATATATTCACCGATAAGACCGAGCATCATCATAATAATCCCGCCAACAAACATAATTACAGAAATAGTAGAGGTATATCCAGCAGAGATTTGTGGAAGGATTAGTTTTCGTATTATGGTAAATATTCCAAATAAAAATCCAATGATAGCACAAATTGCTCCTGAAAAAGATGCAAATCTAAGTGGCACAACAGAGAAACTTGTAAAAAAGTTCAGCCACAGGATAATCATTTTTTTTAAGGTATAATTAGATTTCCCCGCAAGCCTGTCTCTGTGCTCGATTTCCACATTGGCAACCTTTGTTGTAAGATTCAAAAGATAGCTTCCGCTGGCAGGGAATGGGCTGTGGTAATCGCGGAGAGCTTCCAATGCAAATCTGCTCCAGCCAATAAATGATGATTTATGTATTCCTTTTACGCTTGAGCCTATAGCAACGCCTATACTTCCTGCAAGCCTACTTGTAAACCGCTTAAACACGTTATGCTTTTTGTGAGGAAAATGAGCATAAACAAGGTCAAATCCCTCTTCTATTTTTTCTGTAATAGGAAAAATTCCGCTGGCAGGATGCTGTCCGTCATCATCCATAAAGATTGTTATATCTCCATCAGCATAGTTAAGAGCAGACATTTTTGCGGATGCCTGTCCAAAGTTTCTGGATAGGTTTATGCCGATTATCCTATTGTCAGTTGCACAGATTTTCTTAATTGTTTCAAAGGTGTTATCAGGAGAGCCGTCATTGGATAAAATAATCTGATAATCGTATTTATCCTGTTTTGAAAATTCAGCCTTTATTTCATCGATAACTTTTGGCAATGTTTTTTCCGAACGGTAACAAGGAATTATTATTGATATAAGTTTTGTACACATAGTATAACCTCATATATTAAATGTATTTTTTTCTTTATCGTATTTTAACTCATATTCAAAAATAGAGTTGTTTCTCATTACTATTTCACGGCCTTTGCCTTGACTCTTGGCAGTGTTATACATATAGTATGCAAGCGCAATATCAACAAAGGAAAGTCCTACCGAATTAAAATATATAAATTCATCGTCAGATTCTCTGCCTGCTTTCCTTCCAAGTATAATCTGATCCAAATCTGCGTATATATCATCATCGGAAAGCTTGTTCATTTGATAAAGGCGGCTTATTGTTTGCGAACGATGTTTTACCATATCCCAATTGTCACATACAATCTTATCTGCCATCAACGGAACTTTGAAATCATCCTCCCAGCCTCCAACATGGCAATAGAATGCACCTCTTTTTATCCAATCAGCTTGCAGAATTCCTTCCTGACCGCTGATTGCGGTAACAATTACATCGCTGCCCGATGCGGACAGCTCATAATCGGATTTACAAGCAATAAATTCAACGTCCGGAAATAAATTCGCCAGTGACTTTATGAATTTAAGCTCACTTTCGTGAGTTCTGGAGGCAACCTTGCATATTTTCAGATTTTTCAAAACATTCTTCAGTGTTATAAAATGCATTTTTGCTTCTTCCCCGGCACCAATAAATCCAATAACTTCTGAATCTTTACGAGCAAGGTGTGCAGCGGCAAGGGCTCCGACAGTTGCGGTTCTTATAGCAGAACACAGCCCTGCCTCTAATACTGCGACGGGTAAGCCTGTCTCGATTTCAGATAATATTGTGATTGCAGAGATGTTCGGAAGACCATACAGTTTTGGATTGTGCGGAAAAACAGAAATCCACTTTGCACCACATATTTTTTCCTCCAACAGAGTGGCAGGCAAGCAGTTTATTCTGTTTTGAGTTTCTCGGTCAAATATCTGACATGACTTATCCGGATACAGAACCTTGCCTTCAGCATATTGTATTATGACGTCTCGCGTGACATTCAAGGCTTTTTGTACATTAAAGCAACCTGACGACAATAAATCCTCTTGTGATAAGAATAGTATCTTGTTCATATATAAACCTCATAATTATAAAGAATCTATATCATATAGGCAAAAAATCATTTCATCCCCTTTTTCATCTGTTGCGCTGAGAGTATTTACAATTTTCTTAATAGTAGTTTTCAAATCAGCCATTTCATCAAACAAAATATGAAGATAACAAAATACCTGACTGACAGTTCCTGTTTTTTTGATTATGTCGCCTTCAAAATGAATGGGGACATAGGTGTACAGATTTTCAAAGTTTTTAATGGTCTCAACTCCCGAAATTTTTTCAATTTTTCCGGGGTTTAGGTGAAGAGGGAGTATGCTGTACTTTTTACCCTTAGGTTTATTATCTAAAAATTGCCAGCTATATTCTTTAGTTTCGCCCTCCAGTGAATACCTAAGCATCATTTCAAGCTGGTCAAAACGGTGAAAATATCTTATAGGATAGTAGGTCATTGAACCGCCAAAACGATAACCCATTTCATTAAATGTAAATTCGCCACCATTGTTGAAGGCTTCTATCCATATAGGGCCATCGTGAAGACCTTCAGATTTGAACATATTAACAACTTTGTCATTTAAGTCCTTCAGATATTTCTCGGTAAAAGCAGAAGGAAATACCTGAAGAGCCATAACCGATGAGCCGTAGTCTTTGAGTTTCATAGAACGCTTTTCGGACATACCAGAAAAGATAATCTCACCATTTATTAAGGTGTAGTGAATAATGACTGCTTCATAGGGCATATATTTTTCAATTAAGACATTTCCGGTTCTGGAAAAGGGAAGGGCTTTTTTATATGCCTCGACTAATTCGTCCTCGTTATAGCAAACAGAAAAACCCTGACTGCCACAACTGTCAGCCGGCTTTGCAATAACAGGGAATTCTATGTGTTTTATGTTGTCATAACTATATTCATCTGTTACAGGAACTCCGTATTTTCTGCACATTGCCTTGAATTTTGATTTGTTCGCGCATAGGTCCCATTGTTCATGAGTGCAGTAACATGGCAGCTTAGCAGCTTCGGCAGCAGCTATAGCATGGGGAACAACATCCTCGTTACAGCCCACAAATACTCCGTCAACAGACGCATCAGTAAGTAGCTTAGTTAATGCCTTGGTATCCATTGCATCAACATCGTATTCCTCGTCGGAAATACGTTTCAAAAGAGTATTCTTGTAAGGTCCTGTTGCTAAAAGAATAACACCGTTTTTCTCTGCAAAAGCCTTAATTTCTTCGGCACTGTTTGTCCCTCCCAAAAGGAGCAGTCTTTTTCCCTTTATATCCATTTTGTCAGCAGCCTTCCGTTATATTACTTTTTATTCAAGTATTCATATAATTTATAAATGACAGTCATATCAACATTTTCATCAAATTTTCTTGCAAAACACAACCTCTCATCTGCTGATATAAGCATCTCATAGTCATCGCTTGTAAAAGTATGAGGAGAGTTACCATTTCCTCGTTCCCAATCAATTAATCTTGTGCTGTTACTGCAGCCATCAATCATTTTGTATACATTCTGTATGAATGGCGAGTTGTAAATAATTGTCTGGATAAACAGTTCATCAGCACATTTGGAATACTTAAAAATTTTTTTAATTTTTCGTTTTTGTGATAAAATATATTCTACACAATTATGAGTTAATGATGAATTAGTTCCTCCAAAACGAAACGCGATATTAGTATTTCTGGCGATTTTCGCTTTTCTTTGCAATATTGCGAAAAAGTTATCCAAATATTGTAATTTTTTGCTTTTTCGATAATATTTATTGTCAACAAATAAATGATAAAACTTAGATCTTGATGGTTCGTTAGTCATCTGTTTGAACTCAATGAACTCTAATCCTTTATTATTATTAAAAAAGGAAGCTATTTCATTTATATTTTTTATAGGAAAATCACTTCCTTGCATAAAGTGGTAATAGTCATAATGATTTGACGAACTTTCTTCCATCAACTTTATCATTGCTTTTATTTGACTGTATCCACCCCAGTTAATTTCTATTCTTGGCAGAAAGAACACTTCACTTTTTTTAGGAAATGATTTTATTATATCATTATTCTTTTCCTTTACCTTTTTATCAATAAGAATATAAAAATCAAACAACTCACTATCCATACAATTTAACATAAGCTGTAAAATATTAAAGTTTGTGTGTGCAGTGATTAAGATGGCATGCTTCATGAATCATTCCTCGTTTCAGGTATAATTTTATTCTGTAACAAATTTCCAAACAGCAACATCGTCAATCTCTCCGATTTCAATTGCACGAGCAACAGGATTAACATGCTCGCGAATATACGTCTCCATATATGTGATGTCAGGAGTAACATAGTATGTATTTTCTCTGTTAAGCAAAGCTCTCACAGGGTTGTTTGTTCCAATGCTGTCAAAGTATTCATCGGTAAAGGCTTGTCCGTATATGTATTCTCCGTGAGCAATATTGTGTTTTAGGCATTTTTCCGTAGCTAACTTTCCTTGTTTTGCATAATGGCCAAAGATTACATTATTCATAGTAAATGTATCCCAAATATACAGATTATCGCCTTGCCAATACTGTTCAAATTTACTTTCGTCAGCTCCGGTTTTTGCCAATAAAGCGGTCGAGAAACCATTTGAGGTTATAATCGAAGTTCCGAACAATACTCCAGCAAGAATTACAGAAACAACAGATAAGGATACATAATAAAACCTCCATATTTTAGAATGGAACTTTATCGAATTATGTAATAATACTGAGGACAATATTATTACATACATAATAATCATTGGTGCGCACACCCTTACATATATTCTGCCATTATAGGATAACCACATAGAAATGATAAGGACACCTAAAGCAGCACATATAATTTCCAATTTTCTCCACAAGCTGATATTGCAAAAAAGCAAGAAAACAGTAAACAACAAAATGAAAGGAATATTGTATTTTCGAATCTGCAAAAAGACTTTTATTGACTCAATAAAGCTTTCTTTGAGTTGAGATATCGATAATTTGCTTTTATTTATACTAATGTCGGCAAATTTTTTCAGGTATTCAGTATCTATTCTTTCTGTATCACATAATAAATATCTTTTAAGACTAAGATAATCATTTTCCGACATGCCAGGTAATTCATCTTTAACATCCTCCCAATTTTTCGTTGGGAAATCAACAAAATTGCTGCGAGCGGAATTGTATGCAAATGATGGGGCATATTTTTCGCTTTTCTTTACTGCTGTGTTTGTTCCGTATATGGCGGCCACAAAAATCATTGGAACAACAACTAAAACTAATGCCTTTCGCACAAATGCAGCTTTGTCATTAGAACAAATAAAGTCAGTAAGTATATGTAAACAAATAAACGGCAGCATCAGCAAGCATGCAGCCATTCTTAACATAGCGCCAAAAGAAAAGAATAATGCTGCCATAATAAGGTAAGGGGTTGTTTTTTTTGAGTGTATTCCTGCAAAAACACTGATCGCCCCTACCGAGAACAGCCCGGCGGCCTGAATTGTAAAATTCAAATTTGATATATCAATAGTCTTAAATCCGGTAAGAGTGATTATTACCGCCATCAATAGAATTATTCTCGACCAAATATTTTCGTTGTGACTAAAAATTATATATGCAATCCATGCATCAGCAATGTATAATAAGCTGTGGCAAATCAAAATATATCCGTCTGCTGTAGGAATAAGCCAATTAATCGCCTTCACCAAAACACAAAAAAAGTAATTAACGAATATACAGTAATTTTCAGTCCCAAAACCCTGATTCATTATTTGAGAAATCATATGGTTATCCAGGTCAAGATATGCTGAATGCAATAAACATATACTTGAAACAATCAGGGAGAAAACGCATGCGGTTAAAATGCTGTGCCTTGTGATAAATGTATTTATTTTATCAGTTTGGGCTGATATTTGGGCTATAATGCTTTTTCTCATGTTACCTACCCTCATACATTTTTTTATAATAATTTTGATATTCACCGTTTATTATATTCTCCCACCAAGGTTTGTTCCCCAGATACCAGTCAATTGTTTTAATAATTCCGTCATCAAACTTAGTTTCAGGAAGCCAGCCTAGCTCATTATGAATTTTTGTGGGGTCAATTGCATAACGCAAATCGTGCCCCTTTCTGTCGGTCACATATGTAATCAATGAATGTGGCTTGCCAAGAGTGTCCAGAATAATTTTTACGATATCAATGTTAGCCTTTTCATTATGACCGCCAATATTATAGACTTCACCGATTCTGCCCTTGTGAATAATAAGGTCAATAGCACGGCAGTGGTCTTCAACATAAAGCCAATCTCGTACATTTAGTCCCTCCCCGTATACAGGAAGGGGTTTATCTGCCAGTGCATTTGCAATCATAAGCGGTATAAGCTTTTCAGGGAAGTGGTATGGTCCATAGTTGTTAGAGCATCTCGAAATTGAAACAGGCAGTTCATAAGTTCTAAAGTAAGAAAGAACCAAAAGGTCTGCTCCTGCCTTGGACGAACTGTAAGGACTCGATGTATGAATAGGTGTTTCTTCCGTAAACAAAAGGTCAGGTCTATCAAGAGGCAAATCTCCGTAAACCTCGTCTGTTGACACTTGGTGATATCGTTTAATACCGTATTTTCGACAAGCATCCATCAAAACTTGAGTTCCTAATATATTTGTTTTAAGAAAAATTCCAGGGTCTTCAATAGAGCGGTCAACATGACTTTCGGCCGCAAAATTTACTACCATATCAGGATGCTCGTTTTCAAACAAAGCATCAACAAAATCTTTGTCGGCAATATCTCCCCTATAGAAAGCAAAATTTTTGTTTTCCATAATACTCTTTAGCGTCTCAAGATTTCCTGCATAGGTAAGCTTGTCAAGACAGATAATTTCATAGTCAGGATATTTTTCTAACATATAAAATATAAAGTTACTGCCTATAAAGCCTGCTCCGCCTGTTACTACAATTTTCATTTCTTATCTCCCACTTATAAATTGTTGTATCTTTGCTTCAAGCGCATTGTATTTTATCATTTTTTTCAGTTTCTCAAGTGCTATTGCAATTATTAGACAGGTTATTAAAATAGCTGTATATATTAAAAACGGATATTTTAATGAATAAAATATATTCTTAAAATACAGTATGGTTAAGTCTGCTTGAGGCAAAGAAAGTTATTATAGCAATTAAAAATGATATAAGCGATAGTTCAATTGGGTGTGTATGTAGCAGTTTTAATAATATAGGGAACAATATATACAAAAGAATTATTATTCCCATAAAAAAGATGATGAAAAAGAAGCATCAATACTGCCGCGCCTTTTACTATACTTGTTTTTTCAGCAGTAAAACTATTATTCATATTTACCTCACCAGAGACAAAAGATATTTTCCATAGTCTGTTGTTTTTAATTCTTCTCCCAACTTTTTTAATTGGACATCGTCTATAAATCCACGCCTCCATGCAATTTCCTCTATGCAGGAAATATAGAATCCCTGCATATCCTGAACTGTATGAACAAATTCGCTTGCCTTTAGCATACCTTCCGGAGTGCCGGTGTCAAGCCAAGCCATTCCTCTGCCCATCTTCGTGACCTTAAGACGCCTTTGATTTAGATATTCATTGTTGACTGCTGTAATTTCAAGCTCGCCTCTTGCTGATGGCTTAATATTTTTTGCAATTGCAACAACGCTGTTATCATAAAAATACAGTCCCGGAACAGCATAGTTCGACTTCGGGTTTTGAGGCTTTTCTTCAAGAGAAACAGCATTCCCTTGTTTATCAAATTCAACCACACCAAAAGCAGTGGGATTATTGACCGGGTAACCGAAAATAACAGCACCGTTTTTTGTTTGCTCTATGGCTCTGTTTAAGATGGTTGAAAAAGCTTGTCCATAGAATATATTGTCCCCTAAAATTAAGCAAACACTGTCGTCACCAATGAACTCCTCGCCAAGAATAAAGGCCTCGGCAAGTCCTTTTGGTTCCGGTTGAATTTTATAAGAAATATTTATTCCTATTCTGCTTCCGTCGCCCAACAGATCCTCGTACATCGAAATATCGCTCGGAGTAGAAATTACTAAAACTTCTTGTATTCCGGACAAAAGCAGTGCCGATAAGGGATAGTATATCATTGGTTTATCATAAATGGGTAAAAGCTGTTTTGAAACAACCTTCGTCATAGGATATAACCTTGTGCCTTTTCCCCCTGCTAATATAATACCTTTCATAAATCGTCCACCCCCCCCTTTTTTATAGTAGGTCTTTCACAGATTTTATAACGTAACTAATTTCGTCGTCAGCGAGGTCTGCCCAAAGAGGAAGCCTTAATAGTCTTGCAGAATATTCTTCTGTTAATGGCAAATCGCCTGATTTATATCCATATCTTTGACCTGCAGGTGAAGTGTGGAGCGGGATATAATGAAATACGGACTGTACGCCCCTTTCACGCAGCTTTGTAATCATTTTGTTTCGCATTTCACATGTTGGCAAGATTATGTAGTACATATGGGCATTGTGTGTGGTGTATTCCGGAATATGAGGTCTAATGAGCTTTCCCCTATCTTCAAGCTCCTCAAACGCATCGTTATATGAATTCCAAACATGCATTCTTCTATTCATAATTTCGTCAAATCTATCAAGTTGCCCACAAAGCATAGCCGAAAGAACATCTGATGGAAGATATGACGAGCCAATATCCTGCCAAGTATACTTATCTACTTCTCCTCGAATAAACTGACTTCTGTCAGTGCCTTTTTCGCGAAGTATTTCAGCACGTTTGAATAGCTTGTAATCATTTACAACAATACCGCCGCCTTCGCCCATGGTATAATTTTTTGTTTCATGAAAACTGAAGCAACCAATATTGCCGATAGTACCGGCCGGACGATTTCCGTTATAAATCGAGCCCACAGCTTGTGCAGCATCTTCAATTACAAAAAGATTGTGTTTCTTTGCAATAGCATTTATTTTATCCATATCGCATATTACACCGGCATAATGAACAGGGCATATTGCTTTTGTTTTGGGCGTAACAAGAGCCTCAATTTTATTTGCGTCTATATTCATGGTTTCTTTTTCGATATCACAGAAAACCGGTCTTGCTCCCCGAAGAATAAATGCATTTATTGTTGATACGAATGTGTAGGAAGGAGCAATAAATTCATCTCCGGGTTGAATATCAGCTAAAAGTGCAGCAAGTTCAAGCGCATGCGTGCCTGATGTTACCAGCAAAGTGTTTGGGATGTTTAACTTGTCTCTAAAAAAATCGCTTGCTTTGTGTGTAAATTCTCCGTCTCCGCAAAGTTTAAGCGTGTTAAGAGAGTCGTTAATATACTTCTTTTCAATCTCCGTTATACTTGGTTTATTAAAAGGAATCATAACTGATGCCCCCATTATCTATAATTGGTTATAGTATATCACAGCCAAGAAATAGAGTCAATATATTATTCAAATGTCCTTTGTTTTCATTTATGATAAGCCGTGGCGTTCACATAATAAATATGCCAAAGCAAAAAATGCTATAAGAGCAGGTTTTGAAATTGTATTACTATTCCCGAGAATTTTTGCATATAAATTGAGTGGCAAAAATTTTTGGGAGAGAAAAATGAAGGATTATATCGAAGCACGGGCTTTAGAGCTTGCAACTCTTGTCAGCGAGTATCGTACAGGCGATAATCAATAGAGTTAATTCTACTTGAAATAATACTCTTTCTTGCTCTAAAAATACGCAATATTAAGGGGTATATGTCCCAAACTCGTGATGAGTATGGTGAATATACCCCTTGTTTTTATATAATTATTCTTCTTTTTTCTCCTCACGTTCTTTCATAACGCATTTGGCATCTTTTACAAAGCTTGCAATAATTAAAATCATAACAATACCTATCGGGAAAGCGGCTATAATGCTAACCGATTGCAGATTGCTCATTGAACTTTCTGAAAACAGCAGTGCTACAGGCAACAAGATTAACAAAATACACCAAATAAATTGAATCCACTTGCTCGGCATTTCGTTTCTGCCAAGTTTCTTGTAGCTGTAACAAGCACCAATAAGCGCAATAGAGTCAAACGATGTCGCATAAAACAGCATCATTGTTACAAGCACAAGTACAAGTACAAAGGGTGCGCAGGGCAAGGTTTTGATTACAGATATAATCAAGGAATAAAGGTCGCCTGATTGTGTATATTCTGCTATAAAGTTTGCAGCACCCGAGGTTTGCAACCCGAGTGAATAGTTGCCAAGTATAATAAAACTTAAAATAGTTGAGCCTACACCAAAACCGTAACCGCCCAGAATTGTCTGACGAACTGTTCTGCCACGCGAAATATTACCGATAAAGAAGGGAGCGGCAACACACCAAACCATCCAATAGGCCCAATAGAATATGGTCCAGTTTTGCGGGAATGACGTTGTACGCATCGGGTCGGTGTATGTAGAAAGACTAAAGAAGTTTTGTACCATTGTACCTATGGCAGTTACACCTGTTTCGATAGTATATTTTGCTTGTCCGCCAAACAAAAATACATATGCAAGCAAGCCAAAGAAAAAGAATATACAGGATTTTGCCAGTATATTTATGCCCTTAAAGCCGTGCAGCAGAGAATATGTATAAACAGCGCAGGTGACCAGCAAAATAATAATATTTATCAAGGTTTCGCTTGCCTGAATACCAAAAATAACCGCAATAATTTTTGACATAAGCGGTGTTGCCAACGAAAAAGTAGTTGCAGTACCTGCAAGCAATGCAAAAACGGCAAGGAGGTCGATAATTCTGCCAACAATTCCGTTTGTGTGTTTACCAAGAATCGGACGGCAGGCCTCGGAGTACTTTTGCTTTTCGGTTTTTCTTACGTGAAGCATAAAACCAAACGCCACCGCCAACACCAAATAAAACGCCCACGGAATAAGACTCCAATGATAAATAGGATAAACACTTGCCCATTCCTGTATAGAGCCTAATTCAGCGATATGAGGATCTGTAGCATATAATATCCACTCTGA
This sequence comes from Clostridia bacterium, assembly GCA_045649145.1. Taxonomy (GTDB): domain Bacteria; phylum Bacillota; class Clostridia; order UBA1381; family UBA1381; genus HGM11525. Next base: position 23,184 of record JAZRPK010000036.1, on the reverse strand, counting down.
AAAGGAATAGAAAAGTATGTCTGCCGCAAGACCTGCCGTGAACATCATAGAGCCCCAAGAGAAGAAGGAGTATTTTGGCTTTTCGCCCTTGTCACCCAATACTATATTTCCGTATTTGGAAAAGGCTATAAACATAGAAAACAAAAACACGCCAAGTCCTATGATAAGGTAATACACCCCCAAAGTATCTCCTAAAAAGAAACGTATTTGGCTCACTACCGTATTGGATGCTTCTGGCATAAAAAAGAAAAGCAAGCTTAGTAACACAACAATTCCAAGCGGAACTATGGTTATCATCCAGTCAATTTCCTTTTTCTTAGTTCCTGCGGGTAAATTTTTCATTCTAATTCCCTCCATTTATGTACTTTTTATAGGAGCTGTCCTCCATAATGAGCTCATCAAGTCCATCAATTTCGATAATATCTTCTTTATTCATCTTATAAATGCCAAGCTGATATTCGTTAGGATAGCAAAACAACGCAATATCATCCCAATAAATTTGATAATTCTTTTTATTTTCAAACTGTTCTTCTAGATGTTTTTTAAGACGCTTTCCGTCAGATGAGGTCCAGCGTGACACGCTAAACAGCTGCCATCCTCTTTCGCCGCCTATTCGGCTGCAGGATGTAACAACGTCATTTTCAAGTGTCAATACCCATTCGTTTGTTTGTGAGTCGGTCCAGACAGCGTTATATCCTGAGCGTTCAAAGTCAGGAGATAAAATAGCGTCATTTTTAATTATCTGATCTCCGTCCAGTATAATAGCGTTTTCTATATAATCTCTTGCCATATAAAGCGATGAAATATTATTACATTTGTCGTAATAAGGATTTTCTATTATCTTTATATCAGGAAAATCCGCTTTCAGCTCGTCGAATTTTTCCTTAAGATAACCTACAACAACGTAAATTTCATAAATTCCGTTCTTATGAAGTGCGTTTATGACAGTATCTATCATTCTTACTCCGTTAACCTTTACCAACGGTTTAGGCGTTGTGAGCGTTACAGGCCTCATACGTGTTCCTGTGCCTGCTGCCATAATTATTGCTCTCTTTACTTTATTCATTTTCACTACCTTCTGTTTCTTTCTTGAAAATGCGATAATATTCTTTTGCATAGTGATATTGCATAAGAGAATATTCACCAAACTCTACACCTAAATGGTGTTTATACTCGCACCAGTTGCTCCACAACAATCCGCACGCTGCTATATAGCAATAAATTTTAAGACGAGTATTTTTGTCACAATCATTATTAAAATAGATATCAATTAATTTATCTATCTGCTCTTTATTGTATAGTGAGTATATGCAAAACATCGCAATATCTACGTGAGGGTCTTGCATACCTGCATACTCCCAGTCTGTAAGCTGAAGACTTAATTCGCCTTCGGTATGTGGGTCAAAAAGAAAATTGTCGGGCACGGAATCAATATGACAAAGGGTCTTTGTTTTTATATTTTTATCAATAAATGTTTTTAGTGATAGCACATTTTTCTTTGTAATTTCATAATCACGATACATAGATTCTTCGCCACGTAGTGACTCGTAATAATCTATATTCCCAAAAATATCAAAATCGTGCGGAACAACAATATTAAGCTCGTGAAAACGACGAAGTTTTTTCATACAGAGCTCAAGCTCGTATTCATTATCAATGTCACACGCTCTGGCATCATTTATAAAACGGGTGATTTTATATCCGTTTTTTGCGTTTATGTATACAGGGTCGTCACACAGCTCCAAGCCTTTAATTGCCGAAAAAACAGCAGCCTCGTCTTCACGGTTTATAAGTTGGTCTGTGCCTTCTCCCGGAATACGCATAACGTACCTTTGATTTTTACACTCAAACAAAAACGAACGGTTGGTCATCCCTTTTTTGAGTATAGTTATATTTTTTATATGCTCACTTTTTACTCCCAGAGCGTCAGCAGCGGTTTCAATAGCAGCAGAGCGAAGATGTCTTGATGTTCTGTCTAAGGTGCGTAATTGCTCATAAGTGTTGATTTCGGTCGCAAATCCTTTTTTTACTACACGGGCACTAATTAACATCTTGTTGTTTTTATAAAGCGTTTCTTCCCAAAAATCATTATTGTGAGCAGGGTCTTCATTATATTCTTTCAGTCGGCTTACAACCTCGTTAACATCAGGTCCGCACAAATAACTAAGCCCTATCATAGCATTTCCGTTCTGGCTTTGATTTGTTAAAACAAGTTCGTTCTTTCTGTTAACCCGAATTTGACTTGACGGACTATCGGTTTCGTCTACCATATACCAGGAATACAGTTCCTTTTTTCTAAAAGGATTCTCGGAAAAATATATATCACACGGAATAATATATGTGTTTTTGATATGTCTTTGTGCACACGCAAGAGAATATAAATTGTTTTTAACAGCATAGTCTCTGTTTACAATAAGCTTTACACCAAATTCGTTAATCAGATATTCAAAGCTCTCTTTCATAAAACCGACAACTATATATATTTCGTTAATGCCAACCTCATGCAGCTGCTCTATCATGCGTTCAATAAGCGGCTTACCATTTACTTCTATAAGCGCCTTGGGGTATTTGGTGTTAACGGGAACCATGCGCATACCAAATCCTGCCGCAAGAATAATTGCGTTTTTAGGTCTGTTTTTTTCAAATAATTCATTTGCTTTTTTGGTGACAACAAAATTTTCGTCAACATACCCTTGTTCGATAAAAGCTTTAAGCGACTTGTTTATAAAACCAAGCGAGCAATTGCATTCTTCGGCGAGAATGCGTTGGCTAATAAATGGCTTAAGAGCCAAATGATTAAGAATTTCCAGAATTTTAATGTTCATAAATACCCACCTATGTTTTTTCGTGAACGCAGTTATAAAATAAAAATGCCTTAACAGCATTTTCATTATATCACTGAATTATGGGAAAGTCAAGTATAAAAGTTGGATTATTCTATGGCTACTGTGCATATACTGTAACAACTATTGTTTTTGGGGGAGAAAAATGAAGGATTATATCGAAGCACGGGCTTTAGAGCTCGCAAACTACATTGTTACGAACAAATCCACAGTCAGAAAAGCTGCCAAAAAATTTAATGTTTCTAAATCTACCGTACATAAAGACATAACCGAGCGGCTTTCCTATCTGGACGGACAGCTGCAGAAGCAGGTGCAGGCTATTTTGGCAGAAAACAAGGCAGAACGCCACATAAGAGGCGGTCTGGCAACTAAAGAAAAATACTTACATAAACAGCATTCGCTTTGAGTGGATGCTGTTTTTTTCTTGGCAGACGTTAGCTAAAAGAACAAAATATTACCACTCAAATCTGCCTCCATTCCAATTGACATACAAATTACTATACTTTATAATTATATCAAGGGGCTTTCAGGTATAATAAAGAAAGGGAATAAGAATGAAAAAAATCGGAAAGCTATCATTTTTGCTGTTTGTCTTAATTGCTTGTATGTCTTTTTTAGACCTTTCGGCATCAGCAGCATTAAAAAGCGGAAGCAGCGGAGCAGAGGTTACCCGCCTGCAAATGAACTTAAACGGCTTGGGCTATTCAAAAATAGCTGCAGACGGTGTTTTCGGTGCAAAAACAGTTACTGCAGTAAAGGCCTTCCAGTCGTCAAACGGCTTATCGACAGACGGGATTGCGGGAGAGAAAACGCTCGCTAAGATAAATTCAACCGTTACAAGCCTGCAAAACGATTTGAAAGCCTTAGGCTACAGCCTCGGCTCTTCAGACGGTGTCTACGGCACCAACACAAAAAATGCCGTCAGGAGATTTCAGTCAGCGAACTCGCTTTCGGCAGATGGTATTGCAGGGCAAAAAACCCTGCAGAAAATATCCTCGCTAAAAAGCGGAAATACTCAAGTTTCAAACTACTCTTCCACTCCATCTAAGGTGGTTACATACTCTTTAAGAGCTGATGGCAGCAAGAATATAACCCGCAATTTCAAGATTAAAGAGTTTAAGTGTAACGATGGAAGTGATATAGTGAAAATCGACTTGAAGCTTGCGGCACTTTTGCAGGATATAAGAGATTATTTTAACAAGCCGGTTACCATAAGCTCGGCATACAGAACTTCCTCATATAACAAAAAGGTAGGCGGCTCGTCACAATCCCTGCATTTGTACGGACAAGCCGCAGATATAAGCATAAGCGGTGTTTCGCCCCGGGAAATCGCCAGATATGCCGAAAGCTTAGGCGTAAAAGGCATCGGGCTTTATTCATCCTTTGTGCACGTTGATACAAGGACAACAAAATATTACTGGGCGTACAGTTCGAGAGTATCTACATTTAAGTAACAGGGCATATAAAAACCTCCTAAACAACACGTTTGGGAGGTTTTTGTTAAAGCAAATGAGCAGGTCTGTAAGCCGGGTTCTGTATTAGACAATCATCTATCTGTGGCGACGCATTGCTGCGTTGCTCAAGCCATTTCTTCGCACAGTGCCGAGCAGGCTTAATTGTGCTGTCAAATGTTGCTCCGGATGGGGTTTACACGGGAAGTCAGTTACCATATTCCCTGTGCGCTCTTACCGCACATTTCCACAATCGCCCCGCAAGCGAGGCATTTATTTTCTGTTGCACTATCCTTAAGGTCGCCCTCACCGGCCGTTAGCCGGCATCCTTGCTCTATGGAGCCCGGACTTTCCTCACGCAAATTTTACTTTGCCCGCGATTGTCTGACCTACTCATCACGCATTCTATCATATGCTAAAGCTTTTGTCAATAAAAAACCGCCGTACCGCAAACAACAGAGCCTATTGCAAGTAAAATTGTCGCAATACCGCCTACTATATTTTTGTCGGTTATTGTCGATATGCCAAAACTGATACACCTTATTGCCATTACTATTACAACTGCCAATGCAAGATACTCCATTTAGTGTCCCCTTTCTGTTAGCCTCTTTTGCGGTTTATGAGTCCGCTTCTTCTAAGGTGAAAGTCTACCTCTACCTCAAAATCTGAATTGGGGTATCGCTCTTGCCAGCCGTACGCCTCAAACTCGTCAAAGCTGCTGAATTTGTGCTTAATATAGCTACCAAAGCCTATTATATCGCTTTGGTACTCCCTTGCCGTCTTATTAAGGAAGTCCTCTGCTGCCGACCCGAGCTCCAATTGCACCTGCTCCTCAAAATCGTCCATCTCCTGCTCAAGAATATATTCCTGCGATACAGTCCTCAAATCCGCCTCCAAGAACAGCTTAACGGTTATTTTGGGGGTTTTGCTTTGTATATCCACCTCTATCTTCGGTTTTTTCTTCTGTGACTGCACAACGGCTATAGGGATATCAGGGGTATTTTTGTCATAGTATGTCACCTCGCTTTTTACATAATTTCCCGTTATTATGTTATATAGCTCCGTTTCGACTGCACCCGCCTCTGCTATCATTTTGCCATTTTTGAATATTGCCATTCCACAGGTTTGCGTCTTGATATCTCCATCTACCTTTATCTCCCCCGCCTTATAATCCTTGGTCATATATTCAAATCCGTTATCATTTGTATTTTGTGTCCCCTTTTGCTCTTCTTCCATTACTGCTGATAGCGGAAGTACATTCTCACGCTCCGGGCTCATTTCGTAAGCATAAAAGTCCTGACAAGGGTTTTTGGCAATAAAGCCGTTATTTTCCGACTCGTAAATTACCTCGTAATACTGAACGGGATTAACCTCGTTGGTTGGTTTAATCTCGCTCAAATACTCTTTTGCCTCACCTTTTACGACTGAGAGATAGGTGTTTGGTCTTATTTCTTCGCTTCTGGCAATAGTTTCGCTAAAGTCCGAGAGTCCTTCGTTTTTTGCGATTTCGTCGCTAAATAGTATCAGCTTTGTGTGTGCAAGCGACAGATTTTTTGAGTAGAGGTGATTTGCTATATTAACGGCAGAAAAGATATTTGGGGCACTGACGGTAAGGTTTGATATAGTCTTTTTCCCGCCTTCGCCACCTCCCTCATTTGAGCCGCCGCTTATCGCCATCGGATTTGCAATCTGCAGCGTTACGTCATAGGTGTGCTCCTCTTTACCCTTGTCCATACCGATTGCTACCACGTATGCAAGCTCGTTAGGCTCGTATGACCTCGCACAACCGCAAAGAAGAAACATAATCAGTAAAATAGCCGACTTTTTCACCTTCTTTTCCTCCTTCTTTCTTTTGCAAGATACAATAGTCCAAAAAGCAGTGGTAGAATATAGAATACGGGGTACATTATTGCTGATACCACAAAATTCGACCTGAGTGCATCTGTGTAGCTTTCTTCCCAGAACACCAGCCTGAGAAGTATTACTAAAACAGGAAAGACAACCGGCTTATAGTGCTTTAAGCCAAAGCTGTGTTTGAAGGTATCACTCATTACAAACAAATATATTGAGGTGTATATTAATATTGATATAGACCAGACAAATTCAAAAATCGACTCAAGCCGCTGAAAATATGTCCCTATTCTCACCACTCTTGAAAGCTGGTACATAGGGACAATAAATCTTGCACTTGACGGGTATGGATAGACAAGACAGTATGCCAGTACAATTAAAAAACCTGTAATACCTCCTATTATTATAGCCGTCATGCCCGATTTTTTAATAGCCTTCATATCCTCTGCATATGGCAAAAGCAAATTAAGAACAAATATATCGGCAAAGACAGACAGCGATGACGAGCCTCTTACCAAAACATCTGTAAGTGAGAAAGGAAAGAGATTAGTTACTTTATAATACGGGGCAAGCATTATAAAGAAGCCAAGTACAAATATTCCTGCTACGGGCAGAAAGACCGATGCCGTTCTGCCAAGCGCATCAATACCAAAGCCTGCACCCACCGCCACCGCAATTGCCAAGAGCGACACGATAATCAGCATAGGCGTATTTTGCAGGAGTGCAGTTTTTATTGCCTCCGGAAACGCCCTTACCATCGGTGCAATGTTCATCATTAGAAGTGCTATTATTACCAACCCTACAAAAGCCTTAAAATATCTGCCGCCGATGACCTCCGCCTGAGAAAGAATAGAAATTCTGCCTGTTTTAAGGTAGACAAGCTGTGTCAGGTAGTATATTGCCAGTGCCGCAGCCAAACAAACGCCAACCGATATCCAGCCACCGTTGAGGCATCGCTCTACAATATATCTTGGATAGGTAAAAAGCATTTTCACGGTTATAAGATTTATAAAAATAGACGTCATTTCACGGCTTTTTAACTTATATTTCATCTCTTATCTCCTTAAAATGTTTCACGTGAAACATTTAATCTGTTTTCCTCCCCGTCTTCCATTTACGGCTGATTTGCGGCTCTTGACCAACACGCTTTGTTGACAAAAAGGACGGTCTGTGTTCTCTCTTCCATATTTGTTTGACAAACAAAGCGGAGAAAAAGCTGCCGTTGTCACTGCCAGGAAAAGGTGAAAGAAAGGGTATTCCAAAATTATTTACAGATGCAGCATAAGCCAAATAGAGAAAAATCCCTATTCCAATTCCTAAAAAGCCCGAAAAAGCTGCAAGCAAGATAAATACAAGTCGCATTATGCGAAAGTTCCAGCTGAGCGAGTAATCCGCAGTCGCAAAAGAGCCTATACCCGTAATAGCAATAATTACTATCATAATAGGGCTAACAATTTTTGCGCTTACTGCAGATTGCCCGAGTATAAGACCGCCTACTATGCCAAGCGTCTGTCCGACAGCTCCCGGCATACGTATTCCCGCCTCACGTATCATTTCAAAGGAAAAGTCCATCAAAAGCAGCTCTACAACGCTTGGAAAGGGCACATTTGCTCTCGCAGCAGAGATTGCGTACAGCAAATACGTCGGCAGCATCTCCTGATGAAACAGCGTTACTGCAAGATACAAGGCAGGCAGCAAAACTGATACAAACATACCGAGAAGACGTATTATTCTCGACATATTTGCATATGGTGCACGCAAATATGCGTCGGACGCTGCGTGTGTAAGCTCGTACGCATTTGTCGGAAACACAAGCGCTCTCGGGCTGCCATTCAATAATAGAACAACTCTGCCCTCTGTAAGAGCACGCGCCGTACGGTCGGGACGTTCGGTAGAGAGCGTCTGTGTCGCAGCCATAAAACCGCCGCCCTCGACCAGCTGTTCTACCTCCTCAATCGATATTATATAGTCGATTGATATTGCATTAAGGCGGTTTCGCACCTCATTTACCAATGTATCATTAGCAATATCGGATATATAAAGTATTACACCACGTGTTTTTGACACTTCGCCAAGCTTAACGCCCTCTGCAATAAGCTTTTCTGTCTTTAGTATTTTTCTTATTAATATGGTGTTAGTCCTTAGCATTTCTGCAAATGCTTCCTGAGGTCCGTATATCGACTGCTCGTTTTCAGGCTTTGTAATTCCTCTGTGCTCCCACATCCTGACATCGAGCGCAAACGCCTGATTTAAGCCATCTATAAAGAGTCCGCACCCGCCAAAATTGACCTCCTCGGCAATCAAATCAATACTTTCGGTCATATTTACCTGTGCGTGAACAATAAACTTATCCCTTATTTGTCTTGCCAGACTTTCTATCTCTTCGTCTGCAAAATAGGGGATTTCCAACAAGCTTCTTATTACAAAATTATCGATAACCTCAACATTTACCATACCCTCATAGAAAAAGAGGAAGCATTTTCTGTCCCCTTTCATATTGAATTCTTTTACTATTACATCATTATTTTTAGGGACAGTAAACATGGTTTTGATTGCATTCATATTGTCATTTATATTTGAATAAACCTTTTTCGGTTCATTTATAACCTTTTGTCTGCAATCATACTGTAAATTATAATTTGTATTATCTATGCTTGGTGCCTGATAGTCATCAGATGCGTCAAAGACAAATATTTTCTTCAAAATTGATACAAATCCCACCTTAAATTCCCTCCGTGCGTAAGATTTTAAGGTATTTTTACCTGTAATTGTCATTTTTATGTGTATTTTTTATAAAAAAATAAAAATGTTTCACGTGAAACATTTACATCTTAAAATTTTGTGGTATAATGGTAGTATAATATAATTTTACAGGGGATACGCATATGAAAATTATTGCTGTAACCAATCAAAAAGGCGGCGTAGGCAAGACCACTACATCGGTAAATCTTGCTGCAGCGCTTGCTTATAAGGGCAAAAGGGTGCTTTTGATAGACGCTGACCCTCAGGGAAATACCTCATCAGGCGTCGGCCTTGAAAAAGAGGAGTTCAAGCTTACATTATACGATTGTCTTGCCGAGCCTGAGAGGGTAAATGAGGCAATTATCAAGACAAAATACCGCAATCTTTCGGTAATTCCGTCAGAAAACAATCTTTCTGCGGCGGAAATCGAGCTTGCAACCGAAGAAAAGCGTGAGTTTTTCCTTAAAAATGCACTTGATAATATAAAGGAAGAGTTTGACTATGTAATAATCGACTCTCCACCCGCACTGGGAATGCTCTCCATCAATATAATGACGGCGGCAAACTCGGTAATTATACCCATTCAGTGCGAGTACTACGCATTAGAGGGTCTTGCACAGATAGTTAACACCATTAAAATGATTAAAGAGCGCAGCAATCCTACTATCAGGATAGAGGGCATACTCGCTACGATGTATGACAAGCGCACAAATCTTTCCGAACAGGTGCTTTCGGAGGTAAAGAAGCATTTTCGTGATATGGTATACAAAACCTACATACCGCGTAACGTAAGGCTTTCCGAAGCTCCCAGCTTTGGCGAACCTATAATCAAATACGACATTACCTCAACGGGTGCAAAGGCATATTTTGACCTTGCAAGAGAGGTTATGGCAAACAACGAAGAGGTGAAATAAATGGCTAAAAGAGGACTTGGAAAGGGTATGGACGCCTTTTTGAATGAAAGTAATCTAATGGCAGTTGAGAGCTCGGAGGGTGTTAGAAGCATTAAGCTTACCGACATTGAGCCTAATAAAAATCAGCCGAGAAAGCACTTCGATAAGGAGCAGCTGCAGGCACTTGCAGACTCAATTGGCGAGCACGGGGTAATTCAACCAATAGTGGTTACCAAGACTGCAATTGGCTATGAGATAGTAGCAGGTGAGCGCAGATGGCGTGCAGCACGCTTAGCAGGACTAAAGGAAATCCCCGCAATTGTGCGAGAATACTCAAAGCAGGCACTTACAGAGGTTGCATTAATCGAGAACATACAGCGTGAGGACTTAAACCCCATAGAAGAGGCGGCTGCGTATCGCTCCTTGATGGACGAATTTAACCTTACACAAGAGGAAATTAGCGCTAAACTCGGCAAGAGCAGAAGCACTATAGCAAACTCGCTAAGACTTCTTGCACTTGAGCCTGAGTTTCAGAAATACGTGATTTCGGGACAGATTTCCGAAGGTCACGCACGATGCGTTTTGACGCTTGAAGGCACAGTTTTGCGTGAATTTTTAATTAATCGTATAATTGATGACTCTCTTAGCGTTAGGCAGACCGAAAAGCTGGCAAAGGACCTTGCATCAGTAAAAAAACCTAAAACAGCAAAGCGTCCCGACGAGACGGATTTCCAGATAGAGCGAATCAGAAAGTCCATCGAGGAGCGTTTAGGCACAAAGGTGAAAATCAATCACAAGCCTAAAAAGGGTAAAATAGAAATCGAATACTACGGCAGCCGTGACCTTGACAGACTATTAGAGCTGCTCGGGCTTAACTAAGGAGGTTTTTCTAAATGGCACGAAAGAAAGGCAACAGGCCACTTATGATATACACCTCGCTGATATTTATAGTAGCTATTATAATGGTAGTAGTAGCGTTTTTTGGACAAAGACACTTAGAAAGTGCACAGTTTAGGCAGACGGAAACGGCACGCGGAATATCCGAGCGTGCATCACAGCTAAGCGAGGAAAACCGACTGCTTATGGAGGTCAATAAAAGACTTACCAACGACTTTAACGAATTGGCAGATGAGAATAAAGAGCTTTCAAAGGCAAACGAAGCACTTACAAAGGAGAACGAAGCCTCCAAAAAGCTCAGCGAGGTTTATATGGCTCTAAATACCAGCGGTCGCTCAAAAGCACGCAAGCTGCTCGCACAAATCTATACCGAGGATTTGACAGCAGAGCAAAAGGATTTCTACGATATGTTAGCTAAAAAATGTAATTAAACCAAGGGGGAAAAGGTAATGTTAGATATTAAAATTTTGAGAAACGAGCCGGAGAAAATAGTCGAGGCTCTTAAAAACAGAAATAACGATTTAGACATCACACCTGCTATCGAGCTTGACAAACAGCGCCGTGAGATTTTATACACGGTTGAGCAGATGAAAGCAAAGCAGAACGAAATTACCAAGAAAATTCCCGCAATGAAGAAGGCAGGGGAGAATACCGACGCTGTCTTTGCCGAGATGAAGGAGCTCTCAAACGAGATAAAGGAGCTTGACAGCAAGGTTACTGCAATTGTCGAGGAGCTTAGGAATTTTATGCTCCGTATACCCAATATACCCAACAGCACTGTTCCCGTCGGCGCTGACGACAGCGAAAATATCGAGGTAAGACGCTGGGGCGAGCCTAAGAAGGTTGACTTTGAGCAGAAAGCTCACTGGGATATCGGAACAGAGCTTGACATTTTAGACTTTGACCGTGGTGCAAAGATTGCAGGCACACGTTTTACCGTCTACAAGGGTATGGGCGCCAGACTTGAGCGTGCTGTTATCCAGTATTTCTTAAACACACATTCTGACGAGTCGGGCTACACCGAAATCTTCCCGCCGTATATGGTAAACCGTGCATCTATGACCGGTACAGGCCAGCTCCCGAAGTTTGAGGAGGACGCTTTTAAGGTAACAAATAACGGCTATTTCCTCATTCCTACTGCAGAAGTTCCCGTAACTAACCTGCATCGTGACGAAATCTTAGACGGCGACTTGCTTCCTATTAAATATTGTGCTTACTCTGCATGCTTTAGAGCCGAGGCAGGCTCAGCCGGCAGAGATACAAGAGGTCTTATAAGACAGCATCAGTTCAATAAAGTAGAGCTTGTGAAATTTGCAGACCCCGAAAAGAGCTACGAGGAGCTTGAATCACTCACAAACGACGCAGAAAAGCTGTTGCAGGGACTTAATATCCCCTACCGAGTAGTGACTCTCTCTACCGGTGACCTCGGCTTCTCATCTGCAAAGACCTACGATATCGAGGTATGGATGCCCAGCTACGGCAGATATGTCGAAATATCCTCCTGCTCTAACTTTGAGGACTATCAGGCACGCCGTGCAAACATCAAATTCAGACGCACACCCAAGGACAAGCCTGAGTTTGTGCATACGCTAAACGGCTCCGGCCTTGCAGTAGGCAGAACAGTTGCCGCAATCCTCGAAAACTACCAGAACGCTGACGGCAGTGTTACTATCCCCGATGCACTCAAATGCTATATGGGCATAGACAAAATTGAGAAATAAATTATACACTAAAAGAGGGACAGTAAAATGTCCCTCTTTTTTCATACCATTATTATTTCAAGTCCGTTCTTTTGTGCGTATTGAATAGTAAAATACGTTCCGCCGCTTTGCTTGGTTAAGTATCCGACACAAATGCTTGAACTATCGACCAATCGCCTGTTTCTGCTATGAAAACAACCGGGCAGATACCTCTCATAAACATATTCTATGCTGTCTGCAGAGGTTAGAATTAACTCCTGATTTGCCTTTTCAACTAAGCTCCAGTACCTCTCCTGTCCCTTATATGGCAGAATTAAATTAAGCTTTATATCCGGGTAATTATTCTTTGCATCCAGTACCGCCAAAGCAGCAATCATATCAAACCCAACTGCTCCGCCGCAGTAAAACTTGGTAAAACCCCTAATGCAAAGGCTTTTAATAATATCACTTATACTTATTTCTATTCTGTTTTTTTCATAATCTGTCAGATTTCTGTGACCTGTAAAGCAGACGGAAGTTTCTTTCATTTTACTGTCCCTTTTTTTCTCTTATAAGCTTTTGTGTTCTGATATCCTTGCCTGCAAATCTTAGGCAATGGAAGTTTTCAAATAAACGTGAGGTAATACGTGAGGTATAAACCTTGCTGATTTCTTCCATAGTGAGATTTGTGCTTATAATCATTCTTTTGTTGTTTAGTATTCTTTCGTTAATAAGGTCAAAAAGGAACTGAAAGCTTGACGGGCCGTGCATCTCAACGCCTAAATCGTCGATTATCAGTAAATCCGCATCATAGACGAGCTTTAGCATATCCTCAAAATCCTCAGTATCGCTCATTCTGCCAAATCGGTAATCGTCATATGCCGCAAAAAGCCTTGACGCACCGCTGTATATAACTGTATATCCCTTATCAAGCATCTCTTTTGCAATAGAGCTGGAAAGATATGTTTTTCCCAATCCGGGCGCACCGTAAAAGAGCAAATTCTTGGACTTTTCAGGATTTTTGCAAAATTCAATTGATAAATTTACAATATCCTCAATATTCTCACGCTCTGTCATACCGATATTTTTAACTTTCGTGTCCCCATAATATGATAAATCAAATTTATCAAAGCTCTGTTCGTTTATAAGTGTTTTCATATTGGATATATCGTATGCGTAGTCGATAAGCTGCTGCTTAAGGCAGGAGCATTTTTGTCCGTCTACATAGCCTGTATCATTGCAGGTTTTACAGATGTACTTAGGCTTGTCAAATTCTTCGTCTACGCCGTTTTCCTTTAGTATAAGGCCTCGTTCTTTTCTTAAAGCTTCAAGCTTTTCGTCAAGCTCCTTGTTATACTTATCGGAATTTTTGCGGTCAGAAAGAATTTTACCCATATTCTCTAAGCCCAAAAGGGTAATACGGCTGTCAATTTCCTTAATGCGTGGGAATTCTTCGTATACCTTTTCGACCGTTTTATCACGTTCGTCTTCCGCAAAGCTGCGTTTTTGGCTGTAATCTGCCATAATTTTGATGTATGCCTTATTTCTAGTCAGCATTATATTTCACCGCCTTTTAAGTGAATTCTTGTATCTTCTTTTCGTTTTAATATTTCGTCAAATTTCCTGATATATTCAATCGGGTCCTTGAAATTAAAAATTCGCTCAATCCCGTCTTTTTTGACAATCTTGGTTGTACCGCCTCCGCCGAGAGCGATAATAGTCTGCGCCTCCTCCATAATATTTACGTTATAGAAAGAGAACGTACCTTCCTTTGCGTAGCCGACATTTTCGAGATTTCCCGAGATATTCTTCTGTCGGTACATATAGTAGGGAGTATAGCCGTTTTCCTCTAATGTTTTTTGTGCATAGGAAAGCATCATATTCATCGACTCCGCCTCGGTAAGTGCGTCAATTTTATGCCTTAAGGCAGCCGCACGCTTAATACACATCGAATGAACTGTAATATTCTCGGGCGAAATCGACACCAAATCATCAATACTTTTCTTAAAATCCTCGACCGTTTCGTCAGGAAGTCCTGCTATTAAATCGGTATTTATAACATCAAATCCGACCTCACGAGCAGTTTTGTAAGCATCAAAAAACATCTTAGTACAATGCTTTCTCCCGATTTTTGCAAGAGTTTTGTTATTGGTTGTCTGCGGGTTTATGCTAACTCTTCCGACACCATACATTTTAGCAATTTGGAGCTTTTCCTTTGTAATGGTATCAGGCCTTCCTGCCTCTAAGGTAAATTCGTTTATATTTGTAAGGTCAAAGCTCTCATTTATCTTTTTAAGAAGAAGCTCCAGCTGATTTTCATTTAATGTTGTCGGTGTTCCGCCGCCAATATATATATTTTCGACTATTTTGCCGGTATCCTTTATAATATCAGCCGTTACCTCTATTTCACGGAGTAAAAGCTCCAAAAACGGCTCAATGTACTTGCCTGTTGTGCCTATATCGGTTGATACAAATGAGCAATAAAGGCATCTCGAGGGACAAAAGGGTATACCTATATAAATACTGACCGAATTTTCGGCTATACTTTCGAGTATCTTGCTCTCATTTTTAGAAACCCTGCAGGCAAGCTCACATTTGCTGTCCTCAACACCATACAAAAGCTTAATAAAATCGTATGCTTCCTGATAAGTCATACCCTCATCAACCAAGGCTGTAACAGTCTTAGCAGGTCTGACACCGCACATTGCACCCCAAGGTAGATTAATTTTATAAATCTTACTCGCTGCATCTATAAACGCACGTGTACAGCTTACCGAGCAAACTCTGTTATCCTTCTTTTCAATACCGCTTTTCTTCCTTTTCAGCTTAAACTCACCAAAATATGTGTCCCCATTATAAATAATCTCACAATAGGCATCAGCAACATCCTCCTCATATGTGAGATTGGTATAGATATACACGTCTTCATTCATATTAAAGAACAGACGCATAAAGACATTCATTTCATATTCACAGTCAAAGCCGTTCTGAACAAGCAGCATAATATGTCCCCTTTTGACAGAATAAACCGACATTATTAAATGCCGGTTTTAATTCACATACATATTGAATTTCTTTTCATATCCTATTGTGGTATCACTGCCATGACCGCAGTAAACTACAGTATTTTCAGGCAGGGAGTAGAGCTTTGTTTTGATAGTGTTTACCAAAACATTCCCGTCTCCTGTCGGCAAATCCCATCTGCCGATATTTCTTCTAAATAATGTATCACCCGAAAACAAAGACTCTCCAATTAAATAACACATACCGCAGTCGGTGTGACCTGGAGTTTCGATAGCTTTTACGGTAATTTCTCCAATAGTTATAATATCACCGTCAGAAAGTACAACATCCGCCGGCTCAATTTCAAACATCATACCGACTGCCGCCGATAAATTTTTGTTTGCTTTACCTATATTATAACTGCAACGCTCGCTGCATACAAGTTTTTTATGTCCCCTTAATTCATTCACACTAAAACTGTGGTCATAGTGGCAATGGGTTAGAAAAATATACCCAACCGAAACGCCCTTTTCCTCTACAGTTTTTAATATTTTCAAAGTATCAAGACCTGGGTCTATTAGAATACCCTTTTTATCATCACCATAGACCAAAAAGCAGTTCTGGTCCATATCGAAGCTTATTATCTTTTCAATGTGTATCATAATCAGTTATTGTAAAGTCTTACCGGTAAAATCATAAATGTGTAGCTGTCGTCATTTCTTGAACGGATAAAGCAGGAGCTTCTCGGATTGGAGAATTCCATCTTTATCTCGTCATCCTCACAGGCGCGAAGTGCGTCCAAAAGGAGCTTATGATTAAAGCCGATTTCCAGATCTTCACCGCTTGCACTTACCTCAACAGCGTCATAAACCTTACCTCTGCTTGTCATACAAGTAATTTCAATCTTGTCAGATGTTATATTAAGAATTACAGGCAGTTTTTCAGCCTTTGCCGACATATCGTCGTTTATGATAAGCGCAGCACGCTCTAAGCTGTCTGCCAAATCACGTGCAGTTGCATTTACATAAATTGCATTAGGTGTCTGCAAAACAGGGCGGTAGTTGATATATTTACCCTCTAAAAGTCTTGTAGTTACGTTAAATTCACCGAAATCAAACATCGCATAACGGTCTGAAACTATCAAATCAACCGTTTCATCGCCGTCTTTTAATACCTTTAATACTTCTCTTAAAGTAAAGCCCGGTATAACAAAGCTCTTAGGCTCTAATGATGCGTCCACTACCTCTTTAATAATAGCAAGGCGGTAGCTGTCGGTAGAAACCACCGACAAAACGCCTGTGTCAACCTCGAATAAAGAGCCTGTTAAAATAGGTCTTTTAGACTCATTTTGCGATACTGCAAAAATAGTCTTTTTAATCATATTTTTAAGTACGCCCTGCTTTAGAGAAAGTCTGTAAACCTCAGAAACCTCGGGAACAGCAGGATATTCAAGAGCATTTAAGCCCTGAATGTTAAATTCCGACTTACCGCATTTTATGGTAGTTACATTATTGGAAGTATTAACCTCGATATCTACATCTTCGTCAGGAAGTCTGCGGATAATATCGCCGAACATTCTGGATGAAAGTGCAATGCTTCCGCCTTCTTTAACTTCGCATTCGCAATTGTATTCTATACATAAATCGAGATTATTAGCAGTAACCTTGATTTTACCGTCATTAGAAGCATCTATTTTAATACATTCCAATATAGGCATAACAGCCTTTGAGCTTACAGCCTTTTGAACGGTATTTATAATTTCGGCAAGAACTGTTTTATGGCATACTAATCTCATAAGACAAAATCTCCTTCTCTTCGGCGTATAAGATATATAATCATTATAGTAGTATCAGTAGTAGAGGTGTTAGGTAGATGGAAAAGGCAAATAAGCCTTAATATACCTGGTGTTTTTATCCAAAATATGAGTTTATAAAGGGTTAACATTTTTTATGTTATTAACGCCCTTGGTGTGAGGGAAAAAACTATCAACATTTTATTCTTTCACACGTGGATAAAAAAGTGGATTAAATATTATTTAAGTCCTTAATAATAAGGTCCACCTCTTGCTTTAGAGCATTGTCAGCAGAAATATCGGCAATAACCTTGTCCACTCCGTACATAACGGTGGTGCGGTCACGGTTACCGAACACCTTTGCAATCTCGACAAAGTTCATACTTGTAAGCTTTTTGCAAAGATACATAGCTATTTGCCTCGGCTTTGTGATATTTCTCATTCTTGACTGACTCTTCATATCATCAATCGAAACCTCATAAAACTCGCATACCTTATCCATAATCTTCTGGTATGTAATCTTGATTATTCCGTCCTCGGGAATAATTGAGCTTATAGCGTGTTCTGCAAGAGTCATATCAATAGGCTTGTTAGAAATTCCCGCAAAGGAAATAATCTTAAGCAACGCACCCTCAAGCTCACGGATATTCGAATCCACTCGCTCTGCGATGTAGGTTAAAACATCGTCTGGAAGAGTTGCGTGCTGTGCCTCTGCCTTCTTTTTAAGAATAGCTACTCTCGTTTCGTAGTTTGGAGTTGTAATATCAATAGGCAACCCCCACTCAAAACGTGTAATAAGTCTTTCCTCGATAGAAACAAGCTCCTTTGGCATACGGTCGCTTGTAATAACTATCTTTTTATCCTTCATATACAGGTCGTTAAAGGTATGGAAGAACTCCTCCTGAATACCCTGCTTGTTCTCGATAAACTGAATATCGTCGATTAAGAGAACGTCAACAGCACGGTACCTTTGACGGAAGGATTCCATATCCTTGTCACGTACCGAGTTAATCATATCGTTTGTAAATCGTTCGCTTGTAACGTAAACGACCTTTTTCTCGGGGAAATTTTCCAAAATCTTGTTACCTATAGCCTGCATCAGATGTGTTTTGCCAAGTCCTGATTTTCCATACAGAAACAGAGGATTACCCTTAGGTCTGTCCTCTCTTGCCACATTTAAGGCTGCTGCGGTTGCATATTCATTTGACGCGCCGACAACGTAGTTTTCAAAGGTGTATCTGGGGTTAAGATTAGCTTTTATGTACGGCTCGCTGCTTCCAGTAGCAGTCTTGGTCGGTTTTACATCTGTATTCTCGCTGCCAACGATAATTTCCACCCTTACCGTATCGGCAACAACGCGGCAAACAGCCGCCTCGATATCGTCAATATAACGAAGCTCAATCATATTCTTGCAAATTACCGACGGAACGGCAATTGTAAATACACTGTTGTTGTAGGAAACGGGCTTTGCTACATTGATGTAGGTATTAAAACCAACCATCGAACTGATGCTTCGGCGGATAAAAGATAAGGAACTTTCCCAAATTTCCTTAATTTCCATTATTATCCCCCTGATTCTATTTATACATATCAAAAAAAGTGTGCTCTATCATATTAACAGATTTTTACGAATATTACAAGAGTTTTAATATTTTTTTTCAAAAATTTTTGACAAAATTTTTTCCAAATGTGGAAAAACCATAATATTTCAAGGGTTTAAGGGGATAATATCAAATAGAAAAAATCAGAAAGGAATGATTTTATGAGCGGGTTAATAGAAATAACCGATGTTTTTGCCAGAGAAGTCATCGACTCAAGAGGTACACCGACGGTTGAGGCGGAGGTCTATACCGAATGCGGCTTCGGCAGAGCTATTGTGCCGTCGGGTGCATCGTGCGGTGCATTTGAGGCGGTGGAAAAGAGGGACGGCGAAAAGGAACGTTTTTGCGGTAAGGGTGTTTTGCGTGCGGTGGACAGCATCAATACCGAGATTGCCGAGTGCCTTATAGGAATGAACGTTTTAGACCAGCGAGCGATTGACAAAAAGCTTATAAAGCTTGATGGCACTCCAAATAAGGAACGTCTTGGCGCAAATGCGATACTTGCTGTATCACTTGCGGCGGCTCACGCTGCAGCGGATAGCCTTGGTCTTAGCTTTTACCGCTATGTAGGCGGTGCAAATGCACACATTACACCTGTGCCGATGATGAATATTCTAAACGGCGGCGCACACGCAAATAATAATGTAGATATACAGGAATTTATGATTATGCCCGTGGGCGCAAAATGCTTCCGTGAGGGACTTCGTATGTGCTCGGAGGTTTATCAGAGTCTTAAAAAGCTCTTAAATAAATCGGGCGCGTCGACAGCTGTCGGTGACGAGGGCGGCTTTGCACCTAATCTTTCAAGCGACGAAAAGGCAATAGAGCTTATCATATCCGCCATTGAGGACGCAGGCTACAGAATGAAATATGATTTTATGCTCGCAATAGACGCCGCCAGCTCGGAGTGGGTTTCGCACGAGGGCGGATACCTTTTGCCAAAATCGAATATATCAAAAACTACCGACGAGCTGATAGACTACTGGGTAGACCTTGCGGACAGATTCCCGATTTTCTCAATAGAGGACCCGCTTGCCGAGGAGGACTGGGACGGCTGGCAAAAGCTTACAGAGCGTATAGGAGACAGGGTACAGCTTGTGGGCGACGATTTATTTGTTACGAATACAAAACGGCTTAAAAAGGGAATAGAGCAAAAAGCGGCAAACTCAATTTTAGTAAAGGTTAATCAGATAGGAACTCTTACCGAGGCTTTGGAGGCAACCGAAACGGCGCAGAAAAACGGATATACTGCGGTAATTTCGCACCGTAGCGGCGAAACTGAGGACACAACAATTGCCGATATAGCAGTTGCGACAAATTCGGGTCAGATAAAATGCGGTGCACCTGCACGCTGTGACCGAACAGCAAAATATAACAGACTTTTAAGAATAGAGCAGGAGCTTTGCTTTACAGCAGAGTACGGGAGCGAACACTTAAAAAGATAAGCACACAAAAAGAGGGCGGCGAATCCGCCCTCTTTCCACTATTCTACCGACTCGATTAAAGCGTACTTTCCGTCTTTACGCTCATAAACCACATTCATCTCGTCGGTGTCGACATTCTTGAATACGAAAAAGCTGTGTCCCAAAAGCTTCATCTGCAAAACTGCCTCCTCGGCAGACATCGGTTTAACCTGAAATCTTTTTGTTTTGACAATCTTATATTCCGAGGTATCCTCACCGCCCAAATAGCTGTCCCCGCTTAAAAGAATATCATCAGCTACAGCCTCACGCTTGATTTTTTTCTCAAGCCTTGTTTTGTTCTTTCTTATCTGACGCTCGATGATATCGACAATCTCGTCGACTGCCGCTTTGACATCGGTATCGGTAACTTCGGCGCGGTAAATCATACCGCCTGCATAAATTGAAGCTTCAACATATTCCTTGTCCTTGACTGTGCCTAAAACTACCCTTGCCTCCGACTCGTCCTTAAAAAATTTGTCAAGCTTGGAGAGCTTTTTTTCGATGTAGTCGAGTGTCGGCTTATCGGGTGTAAATTTCCTTGTAATAATGTTGAACTTCATAAAATCATCTCCTTGCGGTAACTTTAGAGATTTCTCTCTCATTATATATTTACCCATATTTTAGCCTATTCAAACATTTTTCCTTGCAAATAATTACATAATTTAGTATAATCGGTTATAGAAAATGTATTGGAGGGGAACAAAATTGATTGCTCTGATTTTTACAGGATTGATTTACACAGTTTTGGGCTATCTTCTCTGCACGGGTATAGCAGAGAGTAAGAATAAACCTGCCGGTAAGGGTAAGGGAATTTATATTCTGCTCATTTTAGGTCTGGTGATAAGGTATCTGGGTGCGTTTCTTTATAAAGGACACCCCACCGATATTAACTGCTTTTCCGTTTGGGCGGATATGATGTTCTCTGAAGGTCCGTCGGGATTTTATGCAAGTGACGCATTTACCGATTATCCCCCTCTTTATATGTATGTACTCTGGCTTTTGGGAGCGGTTAAAAATATTTCTCACCTGTCCGATTTGGGCGTAGCTGTTCTTGTAAAAACTCCTGCCATAGTATGCGATATATTAACAGCGGCGCTTTTGTATCGGTTAGCAGAGAAAAATATCAGCAAAAAGGCGGGATATATGTCTTGTGCGCTGTGGCTTTTTAACCCCGCCGTATTTATAAACTCAGCACTCTGGGGACAGGTGGACTCGGTGCTGACTCTTCTTGTGGCAGCGGTTTTATATTTAGTAACCGAAAAGAAATTGATACCCTCTTATTTTGTATTTGCACTCGCAATAATCTTAAAACCTCAGGCACTTTTTTATGCACCGGTGTTGCTGTTTGCACTCATAGAAGAAACAATCTATCCCGAATTTAAGATAAAGGAGCTTATAAAGAACATAGGCTTCGGCTTGCTCGCATTATTGACGGCGGTTATTGTTTCTGTTCCTTTCGGCTTAAAAAATGTAGTAAATCAGTATATATCGACACTTTCCTCCTATCAGTTTTACAGCGTAAATGCGTACAATCTGTGGAGCGCATTAGGTCTTAACTGGGAATCTCTGATTCCGGGTGCATCATTTATCAGCAGCCTGATGATAGTATTGGTAGTTGTTTTCTCGGCAGTATTTTTCTTCAATATCAAGTCGAACGCACGTTATTTCTGGATGTCGGGCTTTATCTGCTTAGGAGTATTTATCCTGTCTACCAAAATGCACGAGCGGTATGCGTTCCCTGTAATGCTTCTCTTTTTAGCAGGATTTCTTCTGGACAGAAATAACAAACGAGCTTTCTGGACATATCTTGCCGTGAGCGTTACACAGCTTATAAACTGCGGCTATGTTCTCTTTTATACCAGCTCGGGCAAAAACCTGACAAATGCACAGCTGCAAGCGGCAGTAGTGATGGGGATTGTTGCACTTGCCGTGTTTGTATTTATGTTATATACAACTGTTAAAATGTGCAGCTTTAAGAAAACTGATAACAATTTTGCCGGCATAACCGACCGCAAAATAAACCGCACCGACTTAAAAATCATACTGATTTTGACTGCGGTTTATGCGGTGATAGCACTTTTTAACCTTGGAAACCTCTCTGCGCCGAAAAGCGGAGTTATGCTTGATAATGAGTCGCAAAGCTTTGCCGTTTCAGCAAACAACGGCGTAAAGGATATAAAAATATACTTAGGCGAGTACAACCTGAATGAGAATAATACCCTCACAGTAGGCATTTATGGTAAAAACGGCGAAAATCTGCTCGAAACGGAGCTTGATGACGGCTCGGTATTCTGCTGGAACGAGTACACCTTTGAGTCGACTGAAGAGGTTTCAAGCGTAACCTTTTCAGCTAAAGGTAGGGTAAATATACTGGAGGCGTCCTTTACCAATACAGACGGACAATTAGTCGGCGGAGAGGGAGTAATTTTTGACGAACAGGAGCTTGCACCCGAAAGGCGTACTAATAAAAACAGCACCTACTTTGACGAAGTCTACCACGCACGTACAGCTTATGAATTTTTGGAGGGAAAAGACGTCTACGAATGGACACATCCTCCGCTCGGAAAGGCGATTATTGCAATCGGAGTCAAGGTCTTTGGTATGACGCCTTTCGGCTGGCGTATAATGGGCACGCTGTTCGGTATTCTGATGATACCTGTTATGTACATTTTTGCGAAAAAGCTGTTTGGTAACACGTTTTTTGCGACCTTTGCGGCGGTTTTGTTTACCTTTGACTTTATGCACTTTGTGCAGACGAGAATTGCGACAATTGACGTTTACATCACTTTCTTTATAATGCTGATGTATATGTTTATGTCGATGTATCTTTCGGAGGATTTTTACTCCCAAAACAGAAAAAAGCTCTTTATTCCGCTTGCACTTTCGGGCGTGTCCTTCGGACTTGGCGTGGCGTCAAAGTGGACGGGAGTATATGCGGGAGCGGGACTTGCCGTGCTGTTTTTTGCAAA
>JAZRPK010000035.1:0-5117 GCA_045649145.1 Clostridia bacterium | reverse complement strand
CGAGGGTTACGGCCCTAACGGTGTTGCAGTTATCGTAGAGGCTCTTTCCGATAACAGAAACCGTACTGCTGCCGATGTTCGCCACTATTTTGATAAATTTGGCGGTAATATGGGACAGACAGGCTGTGTAAGCTTTATGTTCGACCGCAAGGGCGTAATCGTTATCGAGAATGACGGTATAGACGAGGATACAATCACAATGGATGCGTTGGAGGCAGGTGCAGAAGACATCGAAATTGATGAGGAATGTATCGAAATCACAACTGCTCCCGACGATTTTCATACTGTAAGAGATGCTTTGGATGGCAAATACGAGCTTTCAAATGCTGAGATTACTATGGTCCCGCAGACAATGGTAACACTCACAGATGAAGAGCAAATTAAAATGATGACTAAGCTTATCGAAAATCTCGAGGACAATGATGATGTCCAGAACATATATCATAACTGGGACGCTCCCGATGATGAAGAATAATCTTAAACTGATACCCGACCGAACAGGTCGGGTATTTTTTTGCTTAAGAATAAATTGCAATAAAGAGCGAATAATAAGCAAAAAAGAAAGGAATGGTCTAAAAAATGAAAAAAATATTTTCGATTATACTAGCATTATCGCTTTTTGCGATGAATATACCTGCATATGCCGAGGATATTACAACATCAGCTAAAGCAGCTATACTGATTGAGCAGGAAACAGGCAAGGTTTTGCACGAAAAGGAGGCGGATTCACAGCTTCCAATTGCAAGCGTTACCAAGATAATGACAATGCTCTTAATAATGGAGGAGATTGACTCGGGCAGAATGACTCTTGCTGACGAGGTTACTGTCAGCGAGTACGCAATGAGTATGGGCGGCTCTACAATGTTTTTGGAAACTGGCGAGGTATTGTCGGTTAGCGATATGCTAAAGGGTATTGCGGTTGCATCAGCAAACGATGGTTGCGTCGCCATGGCGGAGCATATCAGCGGCAGTGTTGAGGCTTTTGTTGCACGTATGAACAAGCGTGCCGAGGAGCTTGGTATGAAAAACACTCACTTCATAAACACAAACGGACTTGATGCAGACGGGCACTATTCGTCTGCACGTGATGTTGCGATTATGGCACGTGAGCTTTGCAAGCACGAGAAGATTTTTGACTATACAACAATATGGACAGACAGTCTTCGTGACGGCAAATTCGAGCTTGCAAACACCAATAAGCTTGTACGTTTTTACCGTGGTGCAACAGGACTAAAAACAGGCTCGACAGACCTTGCAGGCTGTTGCCTTTGCGCAAGTGCAACAAGAGACGGGCTCTCACTTATTTCAGTAGTCTTAGGTGCTCCCACCTCAAAAGAACGCTTTGCAGATGCAAGCACTTTGCTTGATTACGGCTTTGCCAATTACAGAGTTATAAGACCTGTTTCAAAGGGCGAAAAAATGGGTATGGTTGAGGTAAGAAAGGGTGTTTTGGACACACTCCCTGCAGTTGCGGCAACAGATTTTTCCGAGGTCGTAAACAAAAACGATATGACCGAAATAGAAACAAATATTACCTTAGCCGAAAAAATAACAGCTCCCGTTACGGCTGGTGAGGTAATAGGGAAAGCGGAATTTGTTATGGGAGAAAAGGTAGTAGGCGAGGTCGACCTTGTCGCTGAGTGTGATGTGGAAAAGAAAAGCTTTCTTGCCATACTCTCAGATATCCTAAAGAGCATAGTCGGTGCGTAAGGGGGAATAGCGGTGCTAAACAGAACAGACCTTGCAATAGAGGCACATAAATCCGCAGCGGGCGAGGGTGTCAGCGTAAAGACAACCAACTATGACGGGGCAGAGCTTACAGAGGTTATTATCGAAACGGATGAGGCAGCTAAAAGGCTTGGTAAACCAAAGGGCAGATATATCACAATTAAGGCAGAAGAGCTTTTGCACGATACAGATGTGTACCAGAAGGTTTGTGAGCTTTTGGCAGACAGTATTAAAAGCCTTGCAGAAACAAAATCGGATATATTGGTTGCAGGTCTTGGTAACAGAAGCATTACCCCTGATGCACTCGGACCGGAGGTTGTTTCAAGGGTGTTTGTCACCAACCATATAAAACAACAGCTTAACTACGATTTTGTCGAAAAACTCGGGAGAGTATCTGCCATTGCCCCTGGTGTACTTGGCACAACGGGAATGGAAACCTCGGAGATATTGCGAGGTGTTATAAATGAGAAGAAGCCTGATTTGGTAATCGCAGTAGATGCTTTTGCGGCAAGCGATGCTGAGAATATTTCTACCACCGTTCAGGTTTCCGATACAGGTCTTACTCCCGGCGGAGGTGTGGGAAACAGACGCAATGCAATAAACGAGGAAATGCTCGGTGTGCCTGTTATAGCAATCGGCGTTCCGACAGTTGTTGATGCAGAGGTTTTATCGGGTGGAAAATGGGAGGGAAAATCTCTCGTAGTTACACCAAAGGACATTGACCTCGTAATAGACCGCGCTGCCAAAACGATTGCAAACGGAATCAACTTAGCCGCACACCCTGAGCTTAGAATGGACGAAATAGAAAGCTACATCGGGTAGACCTTGACACAGCTAAAAAAAAGATGTAAAATATATCCATTATGTAAAGTGTTGCTTTACTTTTCGGAGGTTATCAATGCTACAGTCCAGAACAGTAAATGAAAATATTACAGTTTCCTATATTCCTATGGGAAAGCTTAAAACAACCACGATTGGCTTTTATATCCATTGTCAGCTTGACAGTAAGACGGCGTCATCTAATGCACTTTTGGCGTCGGTATTAAAGCAAGGCTCAAAGGATTATCCCAGCCGTGAGCTTCTTACCAAAAGACTCGATGAGTTATATGGCGCAACCCTTGCTGCAGGAGTAAACAAAAAGGGCGAGGACCATATCCTCTCATTTGAGGCAGAGTGTATTTCAGATAAGTATATTATCGGCGGCGAAAAGCTTTTAAGTGAGCTTCTATCCGTTTTATTTGGCGTTATATTTGAACCTAAAACAACAGACGGACAGTTTGATGATGCGGTATTCTCTGGGGAGAAGAAAAACCTGATAGACCGCATAAGAGCGGCTGTCAATGATAAAAGAACCTATGCAAACGAGCGTCTTTGCCAGATTACAAGCGAGGGTACAGCGTACGCTGTTTCAAGACTCGGTGATGAAGAAACCGTATCCCAAATTGATAATCGTGAGCTTTATGAATATTATAAAAATATGATAATATCCTCGCCGATAGATGTATATATTGCAGGTGATGCAGATATTGACGAGGTTTGCAGCCGCCTGTCAGATTTGGTTAAGAATATGGCATTTATGCCTTCTGAAATCCCCTCGTCTGAGATACTAAAGGAAACAGACGAGGTCAAAACTGTTACCGACAATATGGACGTTACGCAAGGTAAGCTTGCTATGAGCTTTACAACCAACATCAAACCGACAGATGAGGCTAACTGGGGAATGGTAGTTGCTAACAGCATATTTGGCGGCGGTGCACATTCCAAGCTCTTTAATAACGTGCGCGAAAAGCTAAGCTTAGCATATTATGCAGGCAGCCAGCTGCACAAGTTTAAGGGATTTATCGCGGTTAATGCGGGTGTTGAGTTTAGCAACTTCCAAAAAGCATATGATGAAATTCTGGTGCAGCTTGAGGAACTTAAAAACGGCAATATTACCGAAGAGGAATTTACAGCTGCTAAGATGTCTTTGATAAACAGTCTAAATTCCTACTATGATGACCAGCTTTATATGCAAAGCTTCTACCTTGGCGAAAAGGTTGCAGGAACAAACTATGATATTTCGTATTATATCAAGAAGATTGATGCGGTTACTAAAAAAGATGTAACCGATGCTGCAAAAAATATAAAGCTTAACAGTGTATATTATCTTGCGGGGAAGGAGCAAGCAGCCGATGGAAAAAAGATATGACAAATTAACGGGCGAAAGCCTTTATTATAAAAAGCATCCAAGCGGCTTGTCCATCTACATTATGCCGAGAAAGGATTATAGCTCAAGCTATGCTATTTTCGGTACACGCTACGGCTCTGTTGACTCTAAGTTCAAGGTCCCGGGCGAAGACAAAATAACCGAAGTACCCGACGGAATTGCACATTACCTCGAGCATAAGATGTTCGATCAGCCTGATGGTAGCAATGTATTTGACAAATTTTCCCAGTTTGGCGGAAATGCCAATGCGTTTACAAGCTTTAATATGACAGGTTATCTCTTTTCCTCGACAGATTGCTTTTTCGATAACTTAAAAACGCTTATGGACTATGTCCAAAGTCCGTATTTTACAAAGGAAAGTGTCGAAAAGGAGCAGGGTATAATAGGTCAGGAAATCAAGATGTATGATGACAATGCACCGTGGCGGGTTTTCTTTAATCTGCTTGGTTGCCTCTATCACAATCACCCTGTCAAGCTTGATATTGCAGGTACTGTGGAGAGTATTTCGCATATTGACGCAGATTTATTGTATAAATGCTACAATACCTTCTATAACCTTTCAAATATGGCAATCTTTGTTACAGGCGATTTAGACCCCGAAAAGACCTTGGAAGTAATAGAGAGCGGGATTAAAAACAACGAGCCGTTTTCCGAGGAAATCGAGAGGATTTATCCCGAAGAACCTGACGAGATAGCAAGTTCTTACCACGAGCAGACGATAAGTGTTGCAAAGCCGCTCTTTATGATTGGCTGGAAAGACACAGATGTCGGCTACGGCGGCGAGAAGCTGATGAAAAAATCTATTGAAATGGATATTTTATGCGAGATGCTTTTTGGAAAAAGCACTAAGCTTTATAACAGACTATATTCTGAAGGCCTTATCAATAACAGCTTCTCTGCAGAATTCAATCCGCAGATTGCATACGGCTTTACAGCCATTGAGGGCGAGTCAAAGAATCCTCAAAAGGTATTTGACGAGATTATTAATGAGCTTAAAGCAGTTGAGCTTAAGGAGGAGGATTTTACCCGTATCAAAAAGGTCGTATGGGGCGACTATATCCGTTCCTTTAATGATATTGAGGGCTATGCCCATACGTTTATAACAGAGCTTTTTACCGAGGGTGATTATTTTGATTATCCGAGAGTTTTCGAATCGGTAACCTTTGAAGATGTGCAAAAACGA
>JAZRPK010000034.1:0-4831 GCA_045649145.1 Clostridia bacterium | reverse complement strand
TTTGAAATTTGCAGCTTTGGCACTTGCTGCAGTACTTTGCGTAGGTCTCATTTCCGCTTGCGGCGGCGAGGGCGCAGGGGACAAACTTGTTATGGGTACAAACGCTGCTTTTGAGCCGTTTGAGTTCACAACAACAGAAGGCCTTGTAGGCGAGTTTGACGGTATTGACGTTGCTATCGCACTTGAGATTGCAAAGTCGATGAACAAGGAGCTTGTTATCGAGGATATGGAATTTGACGGTCTTTTGGCATCTGTTCAGACAGGAAAAATCGATATGGCAGTTGCAGGTATGACCATCAAAGAGGAAAGACTTAAGAGTGTTGATTTCTCAATTCCTTACTACACAGCTACACAGGTTATGGTAGTTGCTCCTGATAACACAGACATTACAAAGGCTGATGACCTCAAAAACGGCAAAAAGGTCGGCGTTGTTCTCGGTTACACAGGCGACTCAATCGTAACAGATGACCTTGCAATCGCTGAGGAGAATATCACTCGTGCAAACCGTGGTGTAGACGTTGTACAGGACGTTAAGAATGGTAAGCTCGATGCAGTAGTTATCGACTCTTACACAGGTAAGGCTCTTGCTGAGAAGAACGGCCTTAAGGTTGTAGAAGACGCTGAAGCTTTCGAGGCTGAGGAGTATGCAATCGCTGTTGCTAAGGGCAACACCGAGCTTCTTGATGCAATCAACACCAAGCTTGAGGAAATGCTTTCAAGCGGTAAAATCGAAGAGATTGCACAGCAGTATAACTAATACATATAAGACTTAAAAGACAGGGTTTTGAAGTGAACCCCAAAGTTTAGACAAAATTAAATATTAACTTGCTTGTAAATGAGTTCGGTATTGCACCGGACTCATTTCTTTTAACTCCATAGAAATTATTTCGTTATTATGGTAATCAATATATTTCTTCAACTTTTTTGTTAAGTTTAGGTGGGCGCCTTTTTCGCGTTCTGCTCGCCTTACACGCTCTGCCTCGCCCTTGCCTAAAGGGAGGGGGACCGCTTGCGGTGGAGGGATAAGATACATTAGAGAATGTTGCAAAGTTTGATATTTACATATTCGCTGTGACGTGCTATAATATCAGTTAGGTGCAAAAAAAGAGGTGTTAGAGTTGATATATAATTATCATACACATACATACCGTTGCTCTCATGCAAGCGGTACGCCCGAAGAATACATAAAAAGGGCGATAGATTGCGGTATAAAGCATATGGGATTTTCCGACCATATACCCTTTACATTCCCTGACGGCTACGAGTCTTATTACAGAGTACCTATGGCGGAGGTAGGGGACTATGTTTCGGAGCTATTAACGCTAAGAGAAAAGTATAAGGATAAAATTGACATCAAAATAGGCTTTGAAATGGAGTATTATCCCAGCCATTTTGATAATATGCTTAAAAATGCGATTGAATTCGGAGCAGAATATTTGATTTTGGGTGAGCATTTTTTGGGCGATGAGCATCCGTCGGGGACTCCTGCAACAATCCCTTATGAGAGTGTAGATGCCTTGAAAGAATATGTATCTAATGTCGTTTCAGGAATTAAGAGCGGTGTTTTTACATATGTGGCACACCCTGATATATTAAATTTTACAGGTGATAACAAGGCGTATGAAAAAGAAATGCGAAAGATATGCGTCGCATCAAGGGAATGTGATATTCCGCTTGAGATAAACTTTCTCGGAATAAGGGATAACAGGAGATATCCTAATGAAAAATTCTGGAAGATGGCAGGAGAGGAACAGTGTCCCGTAACATTTGGGTTTGATGCACACGATACTCTAAATGCCTATGACGGAAAATCGCTCAAGAAAGCGGAAAAGGTGGTAGAGAAGTACAGCCTCAACTATATCGGCGAGCCAAAGCTCTTGCCGGTTAAATAATTATATTGCAAGAAAAAGGGTAGGGTATGAGCAGAATAAGAGATAAGGTTATTCTCAATATCGCAGGCAGTGCAATTATTGCGTTCGGACTCTATAACATCCACGCTCTTTCGGGTGTTACAGAGGGCGGATTTTTGGGAATGACGCTTTTGTTGAGATATTGGTTTAATATTTCGCCGGCTGTGTCCGGATTTGTGATGAATGTTATTTGCTATACAATAGGAAGAATAGTTTTAGGAAAAGGCTTTGTCGCATATTCTTTAATTGCAGGGGGAAGCTTTAGCCTGTTTTACAGGATATGCGAGTTGGTTGGACCTGTATATCCCCAAATTGCTAAAATGCCCTTTTTGGCAGCACTTTTGGGAGCGGTATTTATAGGCGTTGGCACGGGACTTTGTGTTCGTGCAGGAGGCGCGCCGGCAGGTGACGATGCTTTGGCAATGAGCATAAGCAAGCTTGCAAAAATTGACATCAGATGGGCATATCTGGCAAGTGACTTGATTGTATTACTGCTGTCACTGTCATATCTCGATTTTAAGAGAATTGCGCTGTCGCTTTTAACGGTATTCCTTTCGGGACAGATAATAGGCTTTGTGCAGAAAATGCCGTTTGATAAAAGAAGTGCAAAAGAGTAGAAGCAATTTTGCTGGGGACTTACTTAATTCGACTAATTTTTTATTGACACCTTTATAAAAGTGTGTTATACTGACACTATCATCAAACAATTGGAAGCATGCTGATTTTGCGATGGGTTTTCCAAGAGTGAGAATGTACGACCGCTTACTATTTGTAAGCTAAGGCCACACGGACAGCCGGGTCGAACGCCGAACGCCGATTTATCGGTTGGCAGTCAAAAACTGCCTTATTGATTGAGTTAAGAGCTCAAATTTTATAAGTTGGTTACTTTATAACCATGTGCAATGCACACATCGACTTGTGAAACGGTCAATAAGAGTACGCGTAAACAATCTTTACTTAAACTCTAGAACCTATCCGTACATTATGCTTTTCGACTAATTTTGAGTTTTGCATATGTATTTTTTCACGGTAAACGATGTTTTAGGCATTGTTTACCGTTTTTTATTTTATGTTGAGGGTGGTTGATTATTATGAAAAAGATTATTGAATTTAAGAATATTTCAAAGGAATTTGACGGCGAGAAGGTCCTTAATTCCATCAATCTCGACATTTATGACAAGCAATTTGTCACGTTCTTAGGCCCGTCAGGCTGCGGAAAGACAACTACGCTCAGAATAGTCGGCGGTTTTGAAACACCCGACGAGGGCGAGCTGCTTTTTGAGGGCAAAAAAATAAATGATCTCCCCCCGCACAAAAGGCATATTAACACCGTTTTTCAGAAATACGCACTTTTCCCGCATCTTAATGTATTTGAAAACATTGCCTTTTCGCTTCGTTTGCAAAAGCTATCCAACAGCGAAATAACAAAGCGTGTTAAAGAGATGCTTGAGCTTGTTGCACTAAAAGGCTTTGAACGGAAGAATGTTACCAAGCTTTCAGGAGGACAGCAACAGAGAGTTGCCATAGCACGTGCGCTTATAAGCCATCCGAGAATACTTCTTCTTGACGAGCCGCTCGGTGCACTCGATTTGAAGCTAAGAAAGGATATGCAAAACGAGCTTAAAAAGATTCAGAAGCAGACGGGCATAACCTTTATATACGTAACACACGATCAGGAGGAGGCTCTTTCGATGTCCGATGTGGTTGTCGTTATGGCAGACGGACAAATTCAGCAGATAGGCTCTCCCACCGACATCTACAACGAGCCGATAAACGCCTTTGTTGCAGACTTTATCGGCGAAAGTAATATAGTAGACGGAGTTATGAACGAGGATTATAAGGTAACCTTCTCGGGTCATACCTTTGAGTGTGTAGACAAGGGCTTTGACAAAAATGAGCTTGTCGATGTTGTTGTGCGTCCAGAGGACGTAGACGTTGTGGCAAAAGAGGACGGTATGCTCACAGGCACAGTCACATCTGTTACATTTAAGGGCGTACATTACGAAATTATCGTTGATATTAAGGGCTTTAAGTGGATGATTCAGTCTACCGACTTTGTAGATGTAAATGCCGAAATTGGTGTTTATATCGAGCCTGATGCAATTCATATTATGAAAAAGTCGGAATATTCAGGACAATACGGCGACTACTCAACCTTCAGTGACGAGATTGAGGAGCTGTCTAATACAGAAACGGTGGAGGAATAAGCAATGGAAAAGGTCAGAAACGGACTCGGCAGACTTGCTGCCTCGCCGCATATTGTGTGGACTGTTCTGTTTATAATAGCTCCGCTGATGTTTGTGGTGTATTATACCTTTACAACCTATGACGGTGCATTTACACTTGATAATATATTTGCTCTAAAGGAGCACATAGGCACTTTCATGCTTTCGATAAGCCTGTCGGTTATTGCTACTTTTATATGCTTTTTGGTCGGATATCCGCTTGCATATATAATCGCAAGGAGCGGCGAGTCTGCACAGAAAATTATGATAACGCTTGTTATGCTGCCTATGTGGACAAACCTGCTTATCAGAACATACTCAATGATGGCAATTATGGACGATGGCGGATTTCTTAATACCATTTTAGGCTATTTATCGCTTGAAAAGGTGCATCTTATCGGTACAAAGGGTGCGGTAATATTTGGTATGGTGTATGACTTTTTGCCGTATATGGTGCTGCCTATTTATACCACTATCTCAAAGCTTGATAACAGTCTTTTGGAGGCTGCAGGCGATTTGGGCTGCAATAACATAAGAACACTTACCAAGGTGGTGCTGCCCCTTTCGTCCTCGGGTATTATTTCGGGAGTTACTATGGTATTTGTCCCATCTATCAGCACATTTTATATCTCACAAAAGCTCGGCGGCGGTACGTTTGAGCTGATAGGCGATACAATAGAGCGCCAGTTCCAAAAC
>JAZRPK010000033.1:0-24417 GCA_045649145.1 Clostridia bacterium | reverse complement strand
ACCAGTTGCCGACCTTGATTTCTCTATCAAAGATTATTCTCTCTGACTTTTTTTCTATTCTTAGAATGTCATATTCAATCCTTGCAGTAAAAGCACAGGGCAAGTCAATACTGCTGCCGCTTTTATTAAAGGAAGCAAGCTTCAAAATATCTTCTACATATTTTTTGGATAAATTTTCTCCGCTATTGGACGCCAAACGCCACATTTGCTGCACAATGCGCGAGCTGATTGCACGATGAAGGTTACAAAGCTCAGGCGCAGACACCCCATCACTCTTTTTAATACTTTCAAAAGCGTCTGATGCGCTGTTTGCCAGATAATCCCTGTCATATAATGTTAAAAGAGCATTATCCGCAAGCGTATCTACAAGTTGAGGATTAAATTCGCTCTCAAGCAGAGGTATAAATCTGTTTCTTAGCTTGTTCCTGGTATATTTATCACTTAAATTGGTTTCATCTGTAACATAATCAAGACCGTTATTATTGCAGTATTCAATAACCTCGCTCTTTTTTACAAACAGCAGCGGTCTTACCAGAGAACAATCGCAAGGAGAAATTCCGCTTAGTCCATCGGTAGATGCACCTCGCAGCATATGCAAAAGTACAGTTTCGGCAGAATCATTCTTATTATGCGCAGTAGCCAATCGGTCAATGCCTTGCTCTCTCATTACGTCATAGAAGAACTCATATCGTGCTTCCCTTGCATCAGCCTCGTTTTTAAGTGCTCCTGCTTCAACCGTTTTACTCACGAACGGGATGTTTCTTTTTTCACAAAACTCCTTGCAAAACAACAAATCACGCTCTGCAGTTTCACGCATATTATGGTTAAGGTGTGCTGCTGTTACCTTGTAGCCCATATTGTAAAGGACCGAAAGCAAGCAAACAGAATCGGAGCCACCGGAAAATCCAACTAGAACGCTGTCGCCGTCAGACAACATATTATATTCACATATCGCACGGCGAACAAGCTCACTAACTTTCATTCTACCATATCTTCCCTTTCCGTATTAGTCCTTAACCTTTTCTTCTTCGCGGTACTCGATATTGATAAACTTGGTATACTGACCCTTCCAACCGAGCTTGATTGTTCCTGGCTCGCCATTTCTGTGCTTTGCGATTATACATTCCGCTATATTCTTTTCCTCGGTATCCTTATTGTAATATTCATCACGGTACAAAAACATTACTATATCACAGTCCTGCTCGATTGAGCCTGATTCTCTGATATCAGAGAGCATCGGACGATTATCCTTTCTTGTTTCAACCGCACGGGAAAGCTGCGAAAGAGCAATTACAGGCACGTCAAGCTCCTTTGCAAGAATTTTTAGTGATCTGGAAATTTCTGCAACCTCCTGTTGTCTGCTCTCGGTTCTTGAACCTGACTGCATCAACTGCAGATAGTCAATTACAATCAGCGAAAGTCCCTTTGTCTGCTTAAGACGGCGGCACTTTGCACGGATTTCCGATACAGTAACAGTTGCGGAATCGTCTATATAAAGAGGCGCTGCATCAATCTTATCGAGCACACGACCAATACTTTGCCAGTCTTCGCCCGTGTATGCACCTGTATTCATCTTTGAGCCGTCAACAAGCGCCTGCGAGCAGAGTATTCTGCGTACGAGCTGCTCTTTGGGCATCTCAAGGTTAAATATTGCAACCGTTTTTCCGTTTTTAATTGCGATATGCTCTGCTATATTAACAGCCAAAGATGATTTACCCATCGCAGGACGTCCGGCTATCAAAATAAGCTCACCGCCGTGAAGACCGCCTGTTTTTGCATCAAGATAATTAAAGCCGGTAGACTCGCCTGTAAGGTTTCCCTCACGCTGAGCATTCTCAACCATATGCTGATAGGTTGTCATTAAGACCTCGCTGACGGGGACAATTTCCGACTGCTCTCTTGTAGCTGAAACGTCAAATATCATCTGCTCAGAACGCTCAAGAATACGCTCAATCTCGCCCTCGCCTTCATATGCAAGCTCGGATATCGCATTTGCGCTCTTAATAAGTCTTCTCAGTGTGGATTTCTCCTTAATTATTTTGCAGTGATAGATTACGTTCTCGGTTGTAGCAACGCTTGTAGCAGCTGCAGTAAGATATGCAACACCGCCTACAGCATCAAGCTTATCCGCCTGTGATAATCTGTCGGATACAGTAACAATATCAATCGGAATATTCTCGTTAAACAGATTCATCACAACCTGATAAATCTCTCTGTTTGCGCCGAAGTAAAAATCGTCCGGCTTAATAATTTCAGCAGAGCTTGCAACGCTTTTTTCATTAACAAGCACACAGCCGATTACGCCCGTTTCCGCTTCTCTGTTATAGGGAAGCTCACGCTCAGCAAGAGCAATATTCTTCTCAGGCACAACGACGCACCTCCTTTATCGAAATAGTCTTTTTATACATCACACAGATGTAACATTTACCTTAATTGTTCCGGTAACTCCGGGGTGTAATTTCACCTCTACATCGGTTGTTCCAAGTGATTTAATACCATCGGGCAGCTGCAGCTTTTTCTTATCAAGCTTGATATGATGTTGCTTTAACAGCTCCTCTGTAACCTCTTTAGAAGTAACAGAGCCAAACAGCTTTCCGTTATCTCCCGCCTTTGCTTTTATGGAGACGGAAACCGTCTTTAACTTCTCTGCAAGTGCCTTAGCATCATCAAGAGCCATCTGCTTTCTGTAAGCCTCCGCCTCCTGCTGACCGTGCATTACATTTAGATTTTCACTTGTAGCTTCCTTTGCAAGACCTTTTGGCAAGAGAAAATTTCTCGCGTAGCCGTCAGATACCTCAACCAGCTGTCCTTTCTTGCCTTGACCTTTTATATCCTGTGTCAGAATTACTTTCATTTTCGGACACTCCTTTCATCACATTTATCGCCTATTCTTCTTTATTTTCATCTATATACTCAGATATAGCCGCCTTAAGCTCAAGTCTTGCGGCATCTACCGACAATCCCTTAAGCTGTGCTCCGGCAACAGTCATATGTCCACCGCCTGAAAGCTTTTCGCATATAAGCTGAACATTGATATCACCGAACGAGCGTGCACTTACATACACATCGCTATCAATTGGATATATGACAAACGCCGCCTTTATACCCTTGATGTTAAGCAGGTCATCACATGCTACAGATGATACAACTCGCATATTTGCATACTTTTCCTCTGTATATGCTATTGCGATATCGTCTGCATAGACCTCAAAATTCTCCATAATTTTAATCTTATTGAGATAGTCACCCTTATCCATAGTAAAGAGCTTTTTAACCTCAACAGGGTCTAAGCCGTATTTTCTGAGGAAGGACGCTGCCTCAAAGGTGCGCACACCTGTTTTAATCATAAAGTTCTTGGTATCCATAAGCATTCCCACATAGAGTGCCTTAGCCTCAAAGTAGGAAATCGTACGCTTATCGTCAATATACTGCAATATTTCCGTCGCCATTTCGCAGGTTGATGACGCATACGGCTCATGGTACAAAAGCGATGTATGCGGCAAGAACTCTGTACTGCGTCTGTGATGGTCAATAAGTACAATCTTGTCTGTCATAGAAAGTAATCTTTCCTCCGGTAGCATAGACGGCCTATGTGTATCAAGAACTACAACAAGCGAATCGCTTGTAATAATCTCGGTTGCAAACTCGCCAGAAATCAGCATTCCGTTATACTCGGGCATATTACGCATTTCTGCCGCAAGGGGCTCTATTGCAGAGGAATTATCGTATATGATGTATGTCCTCTTACCCATATCACGACAAGCTCTTGACAAGCCAACAGCCGCACCGAAGCAGTCAAAGTCTGCATTTGCGTGTCCCATAAGAAATACCGCATCAGAGCTTTTAATGATATCCTTAAACGCTGTTGCAAATGCACGAGTTTTAACTCTTGTGGACTTTTCATAGTCTCTGGTTTTACCGCCGTAGAAGCTAAATTGCGCTCCGTCCTTTATAACAGCCTGGTCGCCGCCTCTGCCCTCTGCCATATCAAGCGCCGCTCTTGCAAATTCTTCGCTTTCGGCAAGTCTTTCTCCTATACCTATACCGATACTGATAGAAACGGGCAGGCTAATCTGTTCACCAATCTGACGCACCTTTTCCAGTACGTCAAACTTTTTATTTATGCACTCGGGCAGGCTCTTGTTCTCGAACATAACAAGATATCTGTCCCTCTCGAGCCTTTTTATAATACCCTCAGTTTCCTCAACCCAGACAACAATATTTTTATTTATCAGAGCAGCTGCCTGCTGTGACTCGACATCGTCCATTTTACTAAATATATCGTCATAGTTATCGACCACTACAATACCGATAACCGTACGTTCTTGCTCGTATTTTGTTTCAAGAGCTGTAAATTCCGTATTATCTGTAAAATACAGAAGTACCGACGCGTCATCGCCGTTTTTGACTATTCTGCCGCTGAGATTATATATATGGTCGTTATAAACACAGCTTGTTTCAATCTTCTCGGATTTTAGTATCTCTGTCCACTTAATATCAGGAATAAGCTCATACAGAGGTACATTATAAAGCTTCTCCTCATTAACAATGTCAACAAACATATCATTATACCACATAATAAACCCGTCAACAGAGAGCACCACCATCGGCATCGGCAGCATTGTAACAGCATTATGCGAAACATTGTCACCACGCTCTACTATCATTGACATATAAGTATCCATATCCCTCTTTCGCATTACACGCACAATAATTACGTACACCAAAAGAAGCACGGCAAGACCTATCTCTACCGCAGATATCTTTATATTATTCAAATAAAGGTCATACAAACCAACTCCGAGGAAGACTGATATACAAATCAAAAGTCCGCCCAAAAAGCTGTGTCCGTTATATATTTTTTTCATTATCATCCTCGCCTTTATGCGATACTTTTTCTCAACTAAATACAATACACACTTATTATACCATTTTATCACAGCTTTAATGATTAGTCAATAAAAAAAGAATATATTCACCAAATTATGGTGTAGGTTAAATTTTCGTTGCAATTTCAGTCTTTCGGTGGTATAATTATACAGATTATTACTAACGAGGAGTGTTATAAATGAATTTAACAGTATTTTACAAGCTCAATAATGACAGTACTGTTCGTGGATTACTCGATGGTGATGGTATCGGTTCATATCTTAGCAATATTATAGAATTTGCAGAGCTTGAGGCGGTTACCAACAAACCTCTTAAAGAGTACATAATAACACACCTTGCAGATGACGAAAATGTTCTTTCGCTTCTTTTGGGCGAGGGTAATGACATAGGCATAGACCTTAAAAATGCTGTAATTGCTGATTTGGAGAAGCTTACCATTACTATTAACAAGCTTGAAGATTTTAACTATACCCCATCTGTTCATAAAAACAGGTATTGTGATGAGTATACTGACTCTATTACTGCGATGGTAAATTCCACAACTGCCGATGAGCTGTATAGTCTGCTTTCAAAGCATTACAAAACTCTCGGTACGGGCATTTTTGCACGCTATACTGCGCTTTTATGTTCAAAAGACGGGCTTTCAGGCATCGAAAACCCCGACAGCACGAGCTTTGAGTCTTTAATAGGACTCGAGCATATCAAAAAAGTACTGATTGATAATGCAGAGCTTTTTCTTTCGGGAGTAAGAGCAAACAATGTTCTCCTTTTCGGCGACAGAGGTACAGGCAAATCCTCTTGCGTAAAGGCTTTGCTTAATATGTATCACAAGCGAGGACTACGGGTAATTGAATTACCTAAAAACTGCATTACACTTATTCCCGACCTTTATAAACAACTCGCATCAAGACCGCAAAAGTATATTCTCTACCTCGATGACCTGTCATT
This sequence comes from Clostridia bacterium, assembly GCA_045649145.1. Classification (GTDB taxonomy): domain Bacteria; phylum Bacillota; class Clostridia; order UBA1381; family UBA1381; genus HGM11525. The sequence goes on along the minus strand of JAZRPK010000033.1, from coordinate 18,579 downwards.
TGAAAAGCACGAGCCCGAATACCGCTCGCTAAAGGTGTCAATGGAAGGTCAGCTCGGAAGTATTCCTCAAAATGTACTGATATTTGCGACATCTAACCGCAGACATCTCATCAAAGAAAACTGGAAGGACAGAGAAGGGGGCGATGTTCACGCAGGAGATAATATGCAGGAAATGCTCTCCCTTTCCGAGCGTTTTGGAATAAGCCTTGTTTTCTCTGCACCTAACCAAAGGGAATATCTCGATATTGTAAAAGAGCTTTTATCCCGCAGAGGTATTGAGATAACTGAGGAAATTGAAAAGAAAGCTATAGCATGGCAGATGAATTACGGCGGAAGAACGCCAAGATGCGCCTCACAGTTTGTAGCAGCATACAAGGAAGACTGATTTACATAAAATAACCCCCAAACAATGTTTGGGGGTTTTTCTTATACTATCATTGCTACTGCACTAACTAATGCTATAATAAGCAATATCAAATGTGCCAGAATAAGTGCATTTACTGCATCAAAACGTTCCTTTTCTCTTAATTCACGGGTAAACTTTATAAGTACTATTGCAGGAAAGCATATCAATAGCGGGGCGAGAAATAATCCCAGAAGTCCGCCCACCTTTGCTGTATTGTCAAGTATAAACTGCAGAATTATTATAAAATACGAAAGGCCAGCAAGCAAACCGAAACACAGCTCTCCGTACTTTTTTTCAAGAATACGTCCTATTCCTTTCATATAACTCCACTCTCCTTTAATATCTTAACAGACATAGCTATGCCGAGTCTTGCAGATTCGTATGTAAGTCCGCCCTGCATATATGCACAGTACGGTTCCTTAATCGGTCCGTCGGCGCTAAACTCTATCGACGCACCTTGTACAAATGCACCCGCTGCCATTATAACCTTGTCGCTGTAGCCGGGCATATCCCAAGGCTCAGGCGACACGAACGAGTCAACTGGAGCGCCGTTTTGGATACCTTTACAAAATGCTATTATTCCCTCAGGTGTTCCAAAGGTTACCGCCTGAATGATATCTCCACGCACGCTATCCGGCTCAGGTGTTACCGAAAAGCCAAGCTTTTTATAAACAACCGAGCAGAGAATTGCCGCTTTTACCGCCTGAAGCACAGTATGAGGTGCCATAAAAAGTCCCTGATACATACTGCGGTTAAATCCAAGAGACGCACCGCACTCCTTACCTATTCCGACAGAGGTGAGTCGGTACGCACAAAGCTCGACAAGGTCTTTTCTGCCCGCAATATACCCGCCTGTGAGTGCCAATCCACCGCCTACGTTCTTTATAAGCGAGCCTGCGCAAAGGTCAGCACCAACAGCCGTCGGCTCGCACTCACACACAAACTCACCGTAGCAGTTATCCACCATAACAACTGTATCAGGCGAAATTTCCTTAATAAATCTTGCAAGCTCTCCCACCTGCTCTGATGTATAGCTCGGTCTTACTGCATAGCCTTTTGAACGCTGAATTAGACAAGCTTTTACAAAGCTCTTTTTTAGTCTTTCGGCAATTTTGTCATAGTCAGGCATTCCGTCAGCAGCAAGCTCAATCTGTTCATATTTTATACCAAAATCGGAAAGTGAGCCATTACCCTTTTCGCCTGATATTCCTATTACTTCCTCCAATGTATCATAAGGCTTGCCCGTCACTGCAAGCAGAGTGTCACAAGGTCTTAAAACACCAAAAAGCATTGTAGATAAGGTGTGTGTTCCTGAAATAAAGCTATGTCTTACAAGTGCGTCTTCAGCACCAAAAAGCTCGGCATATACCTTGTCAAGCGTATCTCTGCCCAAATCGTCATAGCCATAGCCCGTCGTTGCAGAAAAGTGTATTTCGCTCACACGATTATCTGCAAAGGCTTTCATAACACGCATCTGGTTAAGTGTTGCAATCTCCTCAGCACGCCTAAAATACGGCAGACACTCCTTTTCACATTCGTCTATAAACACCGCAAACTCATTTGATATTCCGTATTCTTTTATCATAAATTCGTTCTTAGTCATTTTATTTCTTCATTCCTTTCAACCGTTATATTATACACCATGCATAATCTTTTTGCAAGATTATATTGTAAGAGACGGGAGATTATGTTAAAATTATTGTGTTTAGGAGGTGATTTGATGGATATAACATCCTGCAGATTATGCCCGAGAAAATGCGGCGTTGACAGAATTAACGGCGAGCTTGGCTTTTGCGGTGCAGGCAAAGATGCTGTTATAGGACTTTACAGTCTACACAAATGGGAAGAGCCTTGCATTTCGGGCAAAAATGGCTCAGGGACAGTCTTTTTTTCTCATTGTACAATGAAGTGTATATTCTGTCAGAATTATTCCATCAGTACCAAGCATAACGGACGAACTGTCACAGCAGACGAGCTTTGTGATATATTTCTTAGATTACAGGATATGGGTGCTCATAACATAAATCTAGTGACTCCGACACACTTTTTAGCAAATATTATACCCGCACTCGAGATGGCAAAATCAAGAGGTCTTTCTATTCCTGTAATCTATAACTGCGGAGGGTATGAGAGTATTGATACTCTTAGTATGCTTTCAGGACTAATTGACATATATATGCCTGATTTTAAGTATTGGAGAGAGGGATATGCAACAGCTTACTCAAACGCTCCCGACTACAGAGAAACTGCTAAGAATGCTTTAGCTGAAATGTTCAGGCAAGTAGGACGAGCACAGTTTGAAAACGGACTTATGATTCGTGGTATGTTGGTAAGGCATCTGTTGATGCCCGGACTGTTGTATGATGCCAAAAAGATAATTGACTATTTGTATAACACATATGGTGATAGTATCTACATAAGCATAATGAATCAATACACCCCTCTACCCCATATTTCATATATCGATGCCTTAAACCGCAGGGTAGGAAAAAACGAATATGATACTCTATTAAATTATGCTGCAAGAATTGGCGTAAAGAATGCATTTGTACAGGAGGAAGGCTCGTCGAACAATATTTATATACCTGATTTTTATAAAAATTAAAGAGAACGGTTTTGCCGTTCTCTTTGTCTTACGCCTTTTTAGTTTCGTTAATTTCCGCTGCCTTTAAGGTATTTCTCATAAGCATTGCAATAGTCATAGGACCGACACCGCCGGGTACAGGCGTTATTGCCCCTGCAACCTTTTCTGCCTCCTCAAAATCGACATCGCCGACAAGCTTTTTATCAGCAATACGGTTTATGCCGACATCTATCACAACAGCACCCGGCTTTATCATATCGCCCTTGATAAAATTTGGTATACCGACGGCAGCAACTAGTATGTCTGCCTTTCTTGTCTTTTCAGCAAGGTCGGCTGTTCTTGAGTGGCATATGGTGACAGTGCCGTTTTGATGCAAAAGGAGCATTGCCTGAGGTTTACCAACAATGTTACTTCTTCCGACAACCACACAATCCTTGCCCGCAACATCTATTCCCGACTCTTTAATAAGCTCCATAACGCCCGCTGGAGTACAAGGAACAAAATCAAAGTCGCCAACCATAATCTTGCCGACATTTACAGGGTGAAAAGCATCAACGTCTTTCTTGGGGTCTATCGCATCAAGCACGGTTTTTTCGTTAATATGCTTAGGCAAGGGAAGCTGAACAAGTACGCCTGAAATATCACATTTCTTATTAAGTGTGGCAATAAGCTCCAAAAGCTGTTCCTCAGTTGTTTCTGCAGGAAGTGCATATTCTTCCGAGTATATACCAAGGTCTGCACACGCCTTTTTCTTGTTATTTACATAAACACGGCTTGCGGGGTCATCGCCCACGATTATTACCGCCAGACCTGCGTTTATTCCCCTCTTTCTTTGCGCCTCTGCCTCTATTGCCAGCTCCGCCTTTATTCTGTCGGATACTGCTTTTCCGCTTAGAATTTTTGCCATCATCAATCTTCCTTCCGTCATTCTTATAAGGTTTTATAAGGCAATTACTGCCATATCCAATCAAGTCTTCTCTGCCGGCACTCCTAAGAGCCTCCTCTACAATACGGCGGTTTTCAGGTCTTGCAAATTGCAAAAGTGCCCTTTGCATTGCCTTTTCTTTTGGAGTTTTGGGAACGTATACCCCCTCGCCTGTCATAGGGTCAATTCCTGTATAATACATACAGGTTGAGACAGTCCCAGGTGTAGGGTAAAAATCCTGCACCTGTTCGGGATTTAAGCCGTTCTTTTTAAGATACAGTGCCAATGCTATTGCATCGTTTATCGTACTGCCCGGATGACTTGACATAAGATATGGTATCAAAAACTGCTTTTTACCCAGATTTTCGTTAATATTATAAAAACGATTGCTAAACCGCTCATATACGCTGTTTTCAGGTTTGCCCATATGTTTTAGTACATTATCCGAAATATGCTCGGGCGCGACCTTAAGCTGACCGCTAACGTGATGCTCTGAGAGCTCTTTTAAGAATGTGCCGTCCTTGTCACACATTACATAATCAAAGCGTATTCCAGAACGGATAAAAACCTTTTTTACACCCTCTATTTTCCTTAGCTTTCTTAAAAGACTTACATACTCTCTGTGGTCGCATATAAGATTGGAGCACGGTTTAGGAAACAGGCACTGTTTATTCTTGCACGCACCGACTGACATCTGCTTATCGCAGGCACTGCGTCTAAAATTTGCTGTAGGCCCACCGACATCGTGAATGTAGCCCTTAAATTCGGGGTGCTTTGTAAGCATTTTCGCCTCTGAGATAATCGAGTTATGACTCCTTGCGGTTACAATTCTGCCCTGATGAAAGCTAAGAGCACAGAAATTACAGCCACCAAAACAGCCTCTTGAGCTTGTAATTGAAAACCTTACCTCATCAATCGCCGCAATACCGCCTAAATCATCATACATCGGATGCGGCTCTCGCATATACGGCAGCTCATAAACCTTGTCAAGCTCGTCGCTATTTAGCGGCTTAGCAGGCGGATTTTGGACAAGAAATCTGCCCTGATGTTCTTGTATAAGAACTTTGCCAATATATGGATTTTGTTCTTCAGTCTGAACCTTGCACGCCAAAGCGTACGCTCTTTTATCAGCTGCACATTCTTCAAACGAAGGCAGCTTAACAGAATCATATATATCATCAGTTTTCGATATTACACAAGTCCCTTTGATATACGTAATTTCATTAACCGACATACCCGACGACAAGCACTCTGCTATTTCAACAATCTGTCTCTCGCCCATTCCGTACATTAGAATATCGGCACGTGAGTCGAATAATATCGAACGCCTTACCTTATCGTCCCAGTAATCATAATGAGCAAAACGTCTTAAGCTTGCCTCAACACCGCCGATTAGAATAGGAATATTACCAAAAGCCTCTCTTATACGGTTACAGTAGACAATTGTTGCTCTGTCAGGTCTTAGCCCTGCCTTTTTACCGGGAGAGTAGAAATCCTCACGCCTTGGTTTTTTAGCGGCCGTGTAGTGATTTACCATAGAATCTATATTCCCTGCAGAAACCAGCACGGCAAGTCGGGGACGACCCATTTTTACAAAATCGTCAATACTGTGCCAATCGGGCTGTGCTATAATACCAACCTTATATCCATAAGACTCAAGCACACGTGAAATAATAGCGTGACCGAAGCTTGGATGGTCGACATAGGCATCGCCCACTACATACAAAAAATCAAGCTCGTCCCAGCCACGCTTTTTCATATCTTCCAAAGATACGGGCAGGAAACCCTTATTCATCGTCATCTACTCCATATATCGGTGCGTCCATAGTGGCTCTGATGCGTTCAGAATACACCTCTCTCGGCTTAGAGCCGTTTGCACCGCTTATAAGTCCTCGTTGTTCCATCTGGTCTATAATTCTGCCTGCTCTTGCATAACCGACCTTCATTCGTCTTTGTACCATTGCAGTAGAAATCTGTCCAAGCTCAAGTGCAAGCTCAATCGCCTGAGGCAAAAGTGCATCTGCATCGTCAGCATCGTCTTCATCAGTTACGCCATGCTCGCCTGTCGATACTCTGTCGATATGCTCCTCAAGGTCGTGTGCGTAATGATTTTCCTCTGCATTTTCCTTAACAAAATCGACCAGTCTTTCAACCTCATCATCATTGACAAATGCACCCTGAACTCTAATAGCATTAGGCTTACCTGTCGGATGATAAAGCATATCGCCTTTACCTAAAAGCTTTTCTGCTCCGACTCTGTCAAGAATTGTACGGCTGTCAACACCACTCGAAACAGCAAACGCAATTCTGCTGGGAACATTGGCTTTAATAAGTCCCGTAATAACATCTACCGACGGACGCTGTGTTGCGATTATAAGGTGTATTCCCGCAGCTCTTGCAAGCTGAGCAAGGCGGCAGATATAGTCCTCGACCTCTTTTGCCGCAACCATCATCAAGTCTGCAAGCTCGTCAATAATAATTACTATCTTTGGTAATTTTTGACCGCCTTCACTTTCAATATGCTCGTTATATCCGTCAAGATTTCTCGTGCCTGTTTCAGCAAACATACTGTAACGCTTCATCATCTCGCCTACTGCCCAGTTAAGCGCTCCTGCCGCTCTTTTAGGGTCGGTTACAACAGGGATTAGAAGATGCGGTATTCCGTTATACACGCCAAGCTCGACAACCTTAGGGTCAATCATAATAAGCTTAACATCATCGGGACTCGATTTATAGAGAATACTTGTTATGATAGTGTTTATACATACAGATTTACCCGAACCTGTCGAGCCTGCAATCAGTATATGCGGGAACTTCGCAATATCACCTATTATTACTCTTCCGCCGATGTCCTTGCCAAGCGCAATAGTCAGCTTTGATTTGCTGTTTTGGAACTCCTGACTTTCCAAAAGCTCACGCACGCAAACCAGACCTACGCTGTTATTAGGAACTTCTATACCGACAGCAGCCTTACCCGGTACAGGTGCTACAAGAACAGTCGGAACAGCAAGGTTTAACGCTATATCCTCAGCAAGTCCTGTTATCTTTGAAATTTTAACACCTGCATTTAGCTGAATTTCATATCTTGTAACCGCAGGGCCGTTTGTAACCTGCAAAAGCTTTGCCTCAACACCAAAGTTTTTAAGCGTTTCCATAAGCTTTTTAGAGGTTTCAAGCATCTCTTTTCGTTTATCAACAGTAGTTTCTCCCGCTTTTTTAAGAATATCAAGCGAAGGATATACATACTCGTGCTTTTCTTCGATAGATGTATCAATCTCGCTGGATATCTGTTCTCTCTCTTCCTTGGTTGTGGTTTCCGCCCTTTGCGGCTCTTCACTATTTTGACGGCGGTGCTCTTCCATTATCTCACGAACACCCTCCGTCTGCGGAAGCTGCGCAGCAACCTCCTCCAAGAACTTATCCGCATCAAATTCCTCTGTCGGAACTATCTCATCTTCCTCATCATCGGCAAATATCTTTTCAATCTTGCCTTTCTTTTTCGTCTTTTCGGGAACGGCTGATTCTTCCTCTAACTCGTCATAAAACTGCGGTTTTGACTCAGATTCTTCTTTATGTCTTGCAACCGTTCTTTTAATCTTTCTTCCCTGTTCGCTGACGTCTACCTTCTCAATGTCCTTTATCTCGTCAGATACACCGCTGAAGAAGCTCTGGATTATGCTTATGAAAGAAACCTTAAAGAGCAAGCTAAACAGCACAAAAAGCACCGCAACTACAATTACGCAGGCTGCAGCATTTCCGACCATATTTTCCATAAAAATAGCGAACAGTCCACCGAATATTCCACCACCCTTGCCACTTTGACCAAGCGACCAGAGGCTTGATATTTCCGGCATATCACCGGGCATTAAAAGCTGTATAAAGCTACCTAATAGGACAGCGCATGCAAAACAAAGACTGCTCTTTATCCAAAAGCGTCTTGTATCCTTCCTTTTAGCAGAATAAACGGACAGAGCGCCGACAACTACTGGTATCAAGTATGCTACACTCGCAAAAAGACCAAACAGCAGACTCCTTATGCCAGAGCCTACAACACCTGCTGAATTAAAATATATAAAGATAGCAAGCAAAATAGCAACAACAGCCGAAACAAATACTGTTAAGACATAGTTATTTGCTTTCTTTTGAGATTTTCTCCTTACGGGTGCAGACTTATACTTTTTTCTGTTTACGCCCGTCTTTGAGGTGCGTTTATTAGACGAGTTTTTCTTTACAGCCATTATATATGTACCCCTTTTCGGTAATATTTCATAATATTTCTTAAAATTATATCATATCAGAAAGAAAAAATCTATAAATTTCCGTATTTTTTCATCATATTGTAATATATCAAAGAACAAGAAAACGACCGTAGCAAAACGCAACGGTCGTTAACATACAAGTCATTCCTCTGAAGCAAGCTCTTCCATATAGCGTGCGATAATCTGCTTTTCGAGAGTTTCACGCATTTCGCTGTTAATGGGATGAGCAATATCCTTATACTCGGTTTCGGATATTTTGCGAGAAGGCATTGCGGTAAAAAGCTTATCCTGCCCCTCAATTATCTTTATGTCGTGAACAACAAAGGCATTGTCAAAGGTAACTGATACAATCGCCTTCATTTTCCCTTCAGCTGTAATCTTTTTTACTCTGATATCTGTTATATCCAAGATAATTCACCACCCTCCACAGAGCAAAATTATATTTTGTATTCTGTCTGTCCTATGATGATTGGATATCAAATTATGCCTTATACATTATAAACCATTTGTGCAGTTTTGTCAATAAAAAATTTTTTTTGACGAAAAAGACATTAAATGTTTACAAAAACACGCTGTTGGTTTATAATATATTGTATAACAGAATATTTATTTTAACTATGAAAGGCTGATAATATGTCCTCGTTTTCATTATCACAGTTAAATACCAATTCACATATTCATTTTGTCGGTATCGGCGGAATCAGTATGAGCGGACTTGCCGAAATTATGCTTAAAAGAGGCTTTAAGGTTTCAGGCTCGGACAGACAAAAGAGCCATATTACCGACAAGCTCGAAAAAAGCGGAGCTGCTGTATTCGAAGGTCATTTGGGCGAAAATGTCAAAGGTGCAGACCTCGTGGTTTATACAGCAGCAGCAAAGGCTGATAATCCGGAGATTGTTACCGCAAAAGAAAACGGCGTCACACTCCTTAATCGTGCTGAGTTCTTAGGCGCTTTGATGAAGGAATATCCCAACACCATTTGTGTTGCAGGCACTCACGGCAAGACTACTACTACCTCAATTCTCACACACGCTCTCTTAAAGGCGGATACTGACGCTACAGTCAGCATCGGCGGCGAGCTTGATTTGATAGGCGGTAATATCCGTGCAGGTGGAAATGACTATTTTCTCACCGAAGCGTGCGAGTACACCAACAGCTTCCTTAATTTCTATCCGACAGTTGCTATTATTACCAACATCGAAGAAGACCATCTCGATTTCTTTTCCGGTCTTGACGAAATTATCGAAAGCTTTAGAAAATTTGCACTTTTAACAAAAGATGTTGGTTTGGTGGTCGCTTGCGGTGATGATGAAAATGTACACCGCGCCCTTGACGGTACAGACTGCGATACTCACTATTACGGCATAGATAAGTCAAACGAGTATTATGCCGATAATATAACCTTTACAGCCGGTTACCCTGAGTTTGACGTAATAAAGGACGGAAAAGTTCTCTCTCACCTTTCACTCAAAGTCCCCGGTAACCACAATATTCAAAACGCAGTGGCAACTATCGCCGTTTGTGACCTTCTTGGACTTGATATACCAGTATGTGCCGACGGAATTTGTGAATTTTCCGGCACTCACAGACGATTTGAGAAAAAAGGCACACTAAATGGTGCAACTGTAATTGATGATTATGCACATCATCCGACTGAAATCAAGGCAACACTTAGTGCCGCATCAAAGTTTGAACATAAAAAGCTCTGGTGCGTGTTTCAGCCGCACACCTACTCCCGCACCCGCACTTTGTGGAACGAATTTGTTGAAAGTTTTGACCTCGCAGATGAGCTTATTATAACTCATATCTATGCAGCAAGAGAGGTTTTTGACGGTGTAACAAAGCCTGAAAACCTCGCCGCCGATATTGCAAAACGTGGCGTCAAGGTGCGCTTTGTGGAAAAGTTTGATGATATAGAAAACCTACTGAAACAGGAAGTATCAACAGGCGACGTTGTCTTTACCATGGGTGCAGGAAACGTTGTTGACTTAGCAAACAGTATATGCAAATAATCTAAAGGCTGCCAATCGGCAGCCTTCTTTTATTAGCTTCTCGCTTTCGGTTTGAAGATAAGTGCAGACAAAAGTCCAAAAAGGACTGCAGCGCCAAGTCCTGTCGCGCCCGCCTCAAAGCCACCCGAGAGTGCCCCAATCAAACCTTTATCCGAAACCGCACGGAATACTCCCTTACAGAGATTATACCCAAACCCTGTAAGCGGAACGGTTGCACCCGCTCCTGCAAAATCCACAATTGACTCGTAAATACCTACAAGCTCTAAAAGCACACCCGCAACAACATAGCATACAAGTATTCTGGCAGGAGTGAGTTTAGTTTTATCTATCAAAATCTGACCAATCACACATATAAGTCCGCCTACAACAAAAGCCTTGACAAAGTCCATACTACCTCACCCCCTCTAAAATCAGGGCGTGCGCAACAGACGGTATACTTTCACCCTGATTTATCGCCTGCGTGTTCATAAGCGCGCCTGTTGCCATTAATATCATTTTTTTGATTTTTCCAGTTTGCAGCTTCTTTACAGTATCAGCGCAGAAAACGCTTGCCATACAGCCACAACCACTTCCGCCTGCGTGTACGTCCTGTTTTTTTATATCAAATATCATACAGCCGCAATCGTTATGCTGTTTGCCTATATCAAAGCCGTTTTTCAGCATTAAGTCTTTTAGAATATCAGAGCCAACCGTCCCCAAATCTCCGGTCAGAATAAGGTCGTAATCCTCGGGACTCGTGCCTGTGTCCTTGAATAGTGCGGTTAGTGTGTCAACAGCCGCAGGAGCCATAGCTGTACCCATATTTGACGCATCGGATATGCCCATATCGACAATTCTGCCCGGTGTCGCACCAAGAATTCTGACACCATCGCCCTCTTCAACAAGACAGCTTCCTGCACCTGTTACTGTCCATTGTGCTGTTGGCGAGCGCTGTCCGCCGTAGTTAAGCGGCAGGCGGAACTGCTTTTCGGCAGAACAGTAGTGACTTGACGTTACAAACAGACTCCGCTCTGAGCACCCAGAATCAACCGACATCGCTGCTAAAATCATACCCTCACAAAATGTCGAACAGGCACCAAAGAGTCCAAAAAACGGCACACGCATATCCTTAAGTCCGTAATGTGCGCCGACGCACTGATTAAGCAAATCTCCCGCAAAGATACAGTTAATATCCGTTTCGCATATACCACGTTTGTCAATTACAAGCCGTACACATTCTCTCTGTAGCTTGCTTTCGCTTCTTTCCCAGCTTTTCTCGCCCCACGTATCATCATCCAAAGTAATGTCAAATTGCTTGCCAAGCGGTCCTTCGCTTTCCTTTTTGCCCGCTATCGACGCATATGCGGTAATAGCAGGTCTTTTGTCAAATACAAAGGTTTGCTTTCCCTTTCTGCTACTCATTCTATCACCTCACTCCCTATTTTTACCAACTAAGGCTGATTTATACAAAAAAAGAGCTGATTGACTTTCAGCTCTTTTAATCTTATGTCTTCTTTATAAACTCGTAACTACAATGAGGACAGGTGATTGCAATTTTGCCCTTATGCTTTGGTACCTTTGTTACCTTGCGGCATTTGGGACATTTGAAGTAGCGATAATATTTTCTGTCACGCTTTACATACGCCTTTACACGATAGCAAAGCTCCAAAAACTTCCTATTCTCGCTCATTCGGTATGCAATCTGTTTTGACATAGAACGGTATATGCACAAAATTAGCAATGCGTATGCAAGTGCGCTTAAAACACTGCTAGCTAAAATTCTGCTAACAATCATAAATACAGCAGCACCGATTGCAAGTGCTTGGCCAAGCCTGTCAAAGCCGTATCTCCCCGCCAAAAATCTCCTCAAAGCATCCAGCATATATATTCTCCTTAAAACTTTTTCTTACCTTTATTGTACATAAAGGCAGAGCTAAAATCAATAGAGTTAACGTTTTGTTTACACTAATTTAACAAAAAGGACTGTTTCGGGGTGGGTTATCCGAAACAGTCCTGTGGGTTTTGTTTGTGAGAAAATATCAATTGTGTGTCTGTGGAAAGATACCTGCTCACGTGCACAATTATAATACATTTTATGGTAAATTGCAAGAATTATTTTATATTTCCTTTACCCGCTCATGTTCAATTATTTTTATTCTGTAAATTCATATTTAAGATGTATTGTCTTTTCTTCATCAGGCTGTAGAAATTCAAGATTACCTTCTTTTCGCATTATGTCTCTTCCGTCAGGATGGCAGTTGCCGGGTTCAATACCTAAAGCATATTCATACTCGCCAAGCTGTTTCCACTGTGTAAAGAACGGCAACTCTTTGTGGTCAAACAAAAGCTTAATTCCCATTCCTATTTTTTCGTTATATACCGAAACAACCGGAGACTCGTCAAATGTGTATAAGAAACATTCCTCTACAAATCCTCTTTGCGGTGCAGTTAACTTAGTAGCTGTAGAAATACCTGCTTTTGCTTTCTCATCTCGTGCTGATATGTTTTTATAATTGATGTCAAGCTTTGTATTTTCACTTAGTATTGGGTAACCGATATTGCAGTGATAAAGCACCTCAATAGGTGTTTCCTTCCAATCAATATTTTTTATTTTATCTGTCAGGTATAGCTTATTTTCGTACAATGGGCATACGTACTCACGTTCAAGCAAAAGCTTATGACCGAATAGTGCCGCATCTCTTATTGTTGCTTTAATATGTATCTCATCATTCTCTATCCAATGATAGATATTCTCGCAAGGAATGTGTGAAATTGTACCGTGCAGGGATAACTCCTCCCCGTCATCAACACAAGGTGAGCCAACAGCAGTCAGTCCACAGGTAGTCAAAAATCCTGCATTAAAGGATTTCAAAAATCCAAAGCCTTTGTTGTCAAAATACTGCGGTGCAACATATCCGCAAGGTGCAAAATAGCCATAATTTACGCCCTTTACAGACAGTCTTGCTATATCTGCAGCTCTGTCTACAGAAATCATAAACTCAAGCCCTGCAGCATTTCTTACTAAAAGCATTTTCATACCACTGCCCTTGCCAGAGGTAAGCTTTATTTCCTCCACGCCGTAAAGCTGAAGCGGATGTCCTATATACTTATTCATATTATTTTCTCCTTACGTTAAATGAAAAGCAAAGGAACGAGTATAAAACCCATTCCTTTACTGTAATTATTTATTAAGATATTTTGCAACCTCAGCCGCAACAAGCTTTGTTATCATCTCGATATTATCGGGTGTAACAGCAGAAGTGCTACCTAAATCAGCCTTTCCGTCACTGCTGAAAAGCTTCATTTTGTTCATACTCTCCTGCTTAACAGCCTCAACTGCAGCAGGAATAAGGTCGATAAGACCCTTATCCATACTCTGGAACTTCTTAAACTCAGCCTCTACAGCTGCGACGTTGATATCTGTAAAGATGTTAACCTTACTGATACCGTCTTTAATAGCTTGTCTAAAATCATTGTCAGTAAGACCTGAACCGCCGTGAAGTACCAATGGAACGTCAACTGTTCTTGCTATTGTGCGTATTCTTTCAAAATCGAGTTTCGGCGGAAGCTTATATGCGCCGTGTGCATTACCTACAGCAATTGCCAAAGCGTCAACGCCGGTCTTTTCAACAAAGTCCTTAGCAAGTTTCGGGTCAGTAAAATACTTAGATGGGTCATCAAGATGCGAGCTACCCTCAGCAGAGCCTTCGTTATCACCAACGTGGCCAAGCTCTCCCTCGATTGTTGCGCCGTAAGAATGTGCGATGTCTGCCATTTCCTTTACCTTACGCACGTTGTCATCGTAGGAATCGGTAGAGCAATCATACATAATTGAGCTAAAGCCAAGCTCAAGCGCTTTAATACAAGTATCGTATGTAAGACCGTGGTCAAGATGTACAACAACAGGTACAGACGCTTTTTTTGCCATAGGAAGCAGATAATATGAAACCTCCTCCAACGGTCCGTACGGCAAAAGAATTTCTGCAGTACCCATAATAACAGGTGACCTTGTGCACTCTGCAGCGTTAATGATACCACGTGCAAGCTCGAGGTTAACGGCATTAAAAAGTCCAACTGCGTAATGGTTCGCCTTTGCCGGTCTTAAAACCTCATTCATATTAACTAACATTGTTATTTTCCTCCTCGGTCAATCATTTATTAAGTATTTTCTTAAATTGCTCATATGCGTCCTGCCATGCATCAACATCTTGAGGCTTATATTCTTTGGTTTCGAAAGAATTTTTGATAATTTTTCTCGCTTCTTTAAGGTCTTTAATCTCACCTATTGCCATCATCTGAACTGCAATATTACCGAGCGCAGTTGCCTCAATAGGTCCTGCAAAAACTGTGATATTGCAAGCATTTGCAGCCATCTGACAGAGTAACGGGTCCTTAGTACCGCCGCCTACAATATTGATACCATCAAAATTCTTTCCGCTTATTTTCTTAAGATTTAAGAAGGAGTGATAGTATTTAAGAGCCAAGCTCTCGTAAATACATCTTACAATCTCGCCTACAGTCTTAGGAACATACTGACCGGTCTTTTCGCAGAATTTCTGAATTCTGGCAGGGATATCACCCGGCTTTGCAAACTCGGGATAGTCAGGGTCAATAAAGCACTTAAACGGCTCACAGGCAAGTGCTGCCTTTTCCAAATCGTTGAACGAAAAATCATTACCCTGTCTGTTCCACGTTCTTCTCGACTCCTGAATAAGCCACAAGCCCATTATATTGGTCAGGAAACGGATTTTACCGCCATAGCCACCCTCGTTGGTATATGACGAGCTGTATGAAGCATCGGAGACAACGGGTTCTATAAGCTCTGTACCAAATAATGACCATGTACCGCAGCTTATATAAACAAAATCGTCAACCTCTGTAGGAACTGCAACAACTGCAGATGCAGTGTCGTGGCCGCCGACAGATATAACATCAATCGGCTCAATACCGAGTTCCTCACATATCTCATCTGTTAGTGTGCCAAGCTTTGTTCCGGGCATTACTATATCGCCTAAAAGCTCCTTTTTTATACCAACCTTTTCAAGCAGTTCATAATCCCAGCTGCGTGTATATGGATTAATCATCTGTGATGTAGATGATATCGTATACTCATTTCTCTTAACTCCGGTCAAGAAGTAACCAAGCAAATCGGGCATAAAGAGCATAGACTCTGCTCGGTCAATTTCCTTCTTTTTGTACTTACACATATAATAGAGCTGGAACAGAGTATTAAAGTTCATTATCTGGATTCCTGTGCGCTTATAAACATCCTCTGCACAGATAATCTCAAACAACTCCTCGGGCATATTGTCGGTGCGGGCATCTCTGTATGTAACAGGGTTGCCGATTAAGTTTCCGTCAGCATCTATAAGACCGAAGTCAACGCCCCAGGTATCTATTCCTATACTATCAAATCCACCCTCGAGCTTTGCCTTGGTTATACCCTGCTTAATCTGGTCAAAAAGGTACAGTACATCCCAGTAAAGTGTAGAGCGGACATTTACACCATTATTCGCAAAGCGATGAATTTCCTTTAGCGTAATCTTGCCGTCTTCAAGACTTGCAAGAATACCTCTGCCGCTTGATGCTCCAAGGTCAAATGCTAATACTCTTTTCATAGAAAACCTCCTAATACAGAATAAAAAAGTTATCTTCTAAATTATGCCTTTATAATCTCAACATTGCATTCTTTTAGAGTTGTTTTTAACAAACCGTCAATATTGGCATTGGTAACCAGATAATCAACATCTTCAAACGAAGAAAGCCTCATACAACCTACCCTGCCAATTTTTGATTTATCACAAAGATAATAATGTAGTTTTGAGTTTTTAATCATTCGCTGTTTAATAAAACATTCCTGTTCGTTTCCTTCAAGGATAATAGCATTGTCGCCTATACCCTTACTTGAGAAGAACATCTTATCAGCGAAGTAGTTTTCTGTTATATAATTCTCTGTCATAGCACCAACCAACGACTGATTGTTGCTGACTATACCGCCAAGAGCAATTACCTTAACACCCTCAACACCTGAAAGCTCGTTAATAACCCGTATAGAGTTAGTGATAACGGTAACGTTCTTCATACTCTTGATTTCTTTTGCCATATAGAATGTGGTGGTAGATGCGTCTAAAAAGACTGTATCACCTGTGGCAATATACTGCACAGCCTTACGGGCTAACGCCTGCTTTGCCTCGACATTCAAAGCTTTACGTTTTTCAAGTGAATACTCGTAGCTACCCTCGTCCATAGGTAATGCACCGCCGTGAGTTCGTCTTAAAAGCTCTTTAGCCTCAAGCTTTTCCAAGTCACGCCTTACAGTTTCTTCAGTAACACCAAGCTCTGTGCTTAATTTGCTTACCATTACCGACCCTTCGAGGCTTAACAGCTCCAGTATTCGTTTTTGCCTTTCAAGTGCTAACATTTCGCTCCTCCGTTTCAATTAAATTTTCCCAGAGAAAGTTATTTTGTAATAATATGTACCACATCTCCGTTTTTAAGTCCTGACGAGTTGGCATCATCAGTGTCGATGTGCATTTCAACATTGAAGTCATCACGAACACGAATCTGTACATCGAAGAATTTTGTAGGCTTAACGCCGTCAATTACTACATCTACATAATCGTTATCGGAAAGATTAAGCGATGCAGCAAATTCCGGTGTCAGATGAATATGACGGTTAGCGATTATAACGCCTTCCTTTAAGTAAACACAGCCTTTAGGGCCAACAATTACTAACTTTTCCGAGCCTTTTATCTCGCCCGATGGACGAACTGGCGGGCTAACCTTAAGAATAAACGTGTCGGTACGTGAAATCTCGACCTGTGTGTTCTTTCGTACAGGACCGAGGACACGCACATTCTCTATCGCCTTTAAGGATGGTCCGACAAGAGTTACTACCTCATTAGATGCAAATTCTCTGCCCATAAGGTATTTCTTGACCGTCAGCTCGTATCCTTCACCAAAGAGAATATCTAAATCCTCTCGTGAAAGATGAATATGTCTTTGCGAAACGCCTATTTTTACATAGTCGTCATTTGTATTATTAAATTCTCTTACAGCCTTTTTGACTGCATTTTCAAGAGCATTCATATCATTCATATAATTACCACCTTTTGAACGGGTAAATTAGTTTTCAAAATCGAAGAATTTCATTATTTCTCCGTGCGGATTAGCTATAACAGCATTGCCGTACATCTTGCCGAGAGGCTTTGATGCCTCCATGCCCGCTTCAACAGCAGCCTTAACAGCAGAAACACTGCCCTTAATGATCAATGTAACAAGTCTGCCACCAAGTCTCTTTTCGGAGTGAATAAGTCTTACATCAGCAGCCTTGAGCATAGCATCAAGACCTGCAATAGAAGCAACAAGACCTGAAATCTCAAGAAGTCCTATTGCGAAATCTGTTTTTGGTAGCTCCGGCTCTTTGCCTAAAAATGTCTTAGGGAGCTTTTTGTTATATTTATCCTTGTTGATATCAAGAAGATATGCCATCTTCTCAACATCCTGACCGGGACGGGGTATTACGTGAGACACAATATACTTACCCTCATCCTCAGCATAAGCTTTTCCCGCTTCTATAGCCGCTCTTACGGCAGCATCATTACCCTCGATTTTAACTTCCATAACCAAGGGTGCGGGAGATGCCTCACTCTTCGGTCTGGTTCTGTCAAAGGCAATAACCTTAACATCTGCAGCCTTTGCCGCAAGATCAGCTGCGCAAACTGCAGTAGTGAAGCTATATACCTCGAGCAATCCCAATGCGTTCATACTATTCCTCCGTTAATATTATCTAAATTCTGATGGTGATTAAACAATGTGCAATCCGTCTACCATTACACAGCGACGCTGTCTGGTGAATGAGTGAGCAGCTGTGAGTCCCTCTCCGGTAGGTCCTGCTATAGTGAAGGTTGTATAGCCTTCCCCGCCTGCACCAATACCTGCATATGAGGGTGCATTTTTAACAAATATAGTGGTTTCAACCGCACGTGCAAAGCTTGTAAGGTTGTCAATATTCTTAGAGTGAATATGAGCCGAGTGTCTGTTGCCATGCTCTGCCTGAACAGCCTTTTCAATTGCCTCGTCTATATCTTCAACACGAACAATTGCAAGAACAGGCATCATCATTTCAACCTGTACAAAGGGATGGAGTGCATCCGTTTCACAGATGATAAGACGTGCATCGGAATTGATGCCAAGCTCTTTTAAGAACTTGCCTGCGTCCTTACCAACCCATTTCTTGTTTATAGAATACTTGCCGTCCTTTTCAACAAGCGCAAGCTTAACCAACTTATCAATCTGGTCACCCTTGATAAGATATGCACCTGCCTCCTGCATTCCTGCTATAAGGTCGTCTGCAATGGAATTTACTGCAAAACACTCTTTTTCTGCAATACAAGGCAAGTTATTATCAAAG
>JAZRPK010000032.1:0-26944 GCA_045649145.1 Clostridia bacterium | reverse complement strand
ATTCTCCCGTTCATATCCATAATGACGTGCTCCGCCTTTGTAGGACTCGGTCTGCCTGACAGATTTGAGCTTGGTGCTGCAATAGGCACTCCGGCTGCATCTATCAAAGCACGTGCAATCGGGTGCGCGGGAATTCTCACTGCAACTGTATCAAGACCTGCTGTTACGGCATATGGAACGGTGTCTTTCTTTTTAAGTATAACTGTAAGCGGTCCGGGCGAAAATTTCTCGAACAGCCTGTATGCTACAGGAGGAATATCGCTTGCAACAGTATCCAGCTGCGATATATCCGACAGATGCACAATGAGCGGATTATCAGCAGGTCTTCCTTTTGCTTCAAAAATCAGAAACGCCGCATTCTCATCAAACGCATTTCCTCCAAGGCCGTAAACAGTTTCGGTCGGAAAGCTTACCAGCCCGCCATTTCTTATAATCTCGCCCATCTTGGAAATTCTGCTGTCGTTATATTCGGTAATTTTAGCAATTATTGTATCTTTCATTTGTATTGTCCTAACAGTCCGTATTTTATATCCCACAGCTTCTGTGACAGGTCGACATAGTACTTATGCGGATTTTCAAATCTCTTAACCTCGTCCCAGAGTCCGTCTATTTCTAAGCGGCAGTATTCACGAATAGCAGAGAGTGACGGATTTTCATACACGCACTCGCCATTTTTGAATATTGGCTTTAACAGCGGTCTTGCATAAAAATCAGTAACCGTCTTTCTCTTCCACATATGCTCGGGGTCAAATATCTCATATGGCGAGGTATCGTCTATCCTCTCGCCGTAAAGAGTTATTACATCGGCAATAGCCGCACTGTTTTCCCTTGAATAGAGCCTGTAAACCTGCTTAAAGCCCGGCGTTGTTATCTTTCCCACATTTTCGGAAACTTTGATTTTCGGTATTATTTCACCCTGTTCGTTTTCCACCGCTGCAAGCTTGTATACGCCGCCAAATACAGGCTCAGACTTAGATGTTATCAGTCGCTCGCCGACACCGAAAAGGTCAATTTTCGCACCCTGCAGTATCATATCACGAATAATATATTCGTCAAGCGAATTTGACGCAACTATTGCACAATCGCTGTATCCTGCGTCATCAAGCATTTTCCTGCATTTTTTAGAAAGGTAGGTAATATCGCCCGAGTCAATTCTTACGCCCTTGGGACGCTTTTCCAATGGCTTTAAGACCTCGTCAAATACCTTTATAGCATTCGGAATACCGGAATTTAGTACATTATAGGTATCGACCAGCAAGGTACAGCTGTCGGGATACTCCGAGGCATAGGTCTTAAACGCCTCATACTCGGTATCAAAAAGTTGTATCCAGCTATGCGCCATAGTGCCTGCGGCAGGTACACCAAAATCTCTGTCAGACATGGCGCACGCAGTCGAACTGCAGCCGCCTATATACGCTGCCCTCGCACCCAAAACAGCCGCACTGTAGCCCTGTGCCCGCCTTGAGCCAAACTCCATTACGGGTCTGCCCTCGGCTGCACGCACAATTCTGTTGGCTTTGGTAGCGATAAGGCTCTGGTGGTTTATGGTCAGCAAAATCATAGTTTCTACAAATTGCGCCTGCACCACAGGACCTCTTACAACCACAATAGGCTCGTTAGGGAAAATCGGTGTCCCCTCGGGAATTGCCCATACGTCGCAGGTGAATTTGAAGTTTTTAAGATATTCCAAAAATTCCTCTGAAAAGATGCCCTTGCTTCTTAGAAATTCAATATCCCCCTCTGAAAAGGATAGGTTTTTAAGATATTCTATAAGCTGCTCCCCGCCTGCCATTATAGCAAAGCCGCCATCATCGGGAATACGGCGGAAGAACATATCAAAGTAAGCTATCTTATCACGATAGCCTTTGTTGAAAAAGCCGTTTGCCATAGTAAACTCGTAAAAATCGGTCAATAGTGTATAGTTATTCTTATCCAACTAAGGAAGCTCCTTTCAAACTATCTTGAAATACGCAAAAATCGTTCACATAGCCCGCAGCTCGTCGGGAATCTGAACGATTTTTATGGTGCAAAGCACCTATGTAATCCTTATAATAATTTAGTACGAGCCGCCGCCTCTGCGGTAACCGCCCGAGCGCTTGGATTCGTTTGAACGCTTTAACGCCTGCATCTTTTCGTCAGAATCCTGCTTAAATCTGCTAAGCTTATCCTCAAAGGACAAATCTGCGTTATTATTAACACTCCAGTCGATATCTGCAGGACGGATTGGACCTTTAGGCGTCTTCTCCTCCGATTTTTTATCAGCACGTTTTTTAGGCTCAAGTGCCTGCTTGATTGACAAGCTTATTTTTCCGCTGTCATCAATTTTTACTACCTTGACCTTGACATCGTCGCCTTCCTTGAGATGGTCAGCGATGTTTTCTACATAATCCCTCGCAACCTCAGAAATATGTACCAATCCTGATTTTTTACCCGGCAGTGCCACAAATGCGCCAAACGGCATTACCTTGGATACCTTACCCTCTAATATACTTCCAACCTCTAATGACATTTTGGAAACTCTTCCTCCTTAGCGTGTGTTAGTTTTCCGACACATCGATGAATACAATCTCGTCACTTTTTACCATACCGAGTGTATCACGTGCAACCTTTTCGATATATTCGTCGGAATCTGCGTTTTCTTTCATACGGTCTACCTCCGCCTGACGTTCCTTTTCAGCCTCAATTTTGCCCTCAAGCTCTGCTATTTCCTGCTTGTTGGCGTTGATGTCCGGCTGTACGCCTATGCCGCGGATTATCATTACTATCGCTGCTATCGCACACAGCACGCCTATTCCAAGAGTGCTTTTTAAGAATTTTTGCTTTGGTCTTGCCTTTTTTGTTTCTTTTTCGGCGTAAATTTGCTTTTTTTCTTTGTTCATTTACTATTCTCCCAATTAAGACGGAAAGTCTTGCTTTTACTCTGCACAAAAATCTTCCTGCCATACCAATCGGTATCATTATAATTTTAAGCAAAAATCGCATCGGTGTCAATAGTATTTTGAAAATAAAAGAGCAAATTTTCAAAAAAAATCTCCATATATATCCGAAAACAATCGGCACAAGCCTTCCTATCGAGAAAAAGTACAAAACAGCGCCCAAAAAAAGCGCAATCGGCATAAAGAAACGTATCTGGGCGTGGTTATATAAAACAGCTGTAAAGGTTATTGTAAAGCAGGCGCTTGTACATATTAAGAGGCCCGACAGCACCGTTCGGATTTCTCTGTTTTTTACAGGTGCTAAAACTGTCTTTACAATATGATAATTTAGGCCGCACACCGCTCCTGCTATGCACATACAAAGAAACCCCGCCGCCTCGTAGCTTATTGGCGCAAGCATTATTTGAGCAAGCTTGCCAGCAGGCTCTTTTTCTCACGTTGCTTTTTATACTCAAGCGATGTTACCCTGCCTGACAGCTCCGCATTCTTATTTTCGGTTGAAATGCTTATTATCTTAAGCCCCTCTCCTTTTATTATGAGCATACCCATATTTGTATCAAGTTCAATTTGTGTATCGGAAAAATTGAGAACATCGTTGACTCCTGTTGTAGTTAGGCTCTCCCTGTTTGTAAGAGTTAATACCTGTGTATCCTTTATCTCCTGTACCCTCGCAACTCTTTCTATTGCCATTTCGACTGCTCCTTATTATAATATTTATCCCACAAAAAAGGGACATATAATAAATTATATGCCCCCAAAGCCGTCAATATTATTGGTTTTTAAGAAGGTCGCGGATTTCACTCAAAAGCTTTATCTCATCAGAAGGTTCGGGTTCTGTCTGTACTTCTTCCTCTTCCTTCTTCTTTCTGAGAGCTTCCATCTTCTTTGATACGGTGTTTATGACCTTAATCATAGCAAATATCGCAACCGCTGTAAGCAGAAAATCGATAACCGCCTGCAAAAACAAGCCGTAAGGGATTTCCGTTACTCCGATTACTCCCTTAAGGTCTGCAACCGAAACCTTGCCCGTAACAATGGTAATCAGCGGCATTATGATATTCTGGGTAAGCGCTGTTACAATCTTTGTAAATGCAGTACCCATAATAACGCCGACTGATAAGTCGATGACGTTTCCTCTTGTGATGAATTCCTTGAATTCTTTGATTATTGACATACTTTTACCCCCTTTTATGTAAGACTCTTTGGTCTTTGATACACTGTTATTTCAGCAGCTCGTCTATTGCATCTGCCGCAGTCTTTCCTGCTCCCATTGCAAGTATTACCGTTGCAGCACCCGTTACCGCATCGCCGCCTGCATAGATTGCATCACGTGATGTTTTGCCTGTTTCGTCGGCAACTATACAGCCTCTGCTATTAGTTTCAAGGCCTTTTGTTGTCTTTTTTATAAGCGGATTAGGTGTCTGACCGATTGCCACAATCGCCGTATCTACATCTACAATATGCTCGGAGCCTTTGATTTCAACAGGTCTGCGTCTTCCTGATGCGTCCGGCTCGCCCAGCTCCATATCTATAACCTCTACAGCCTTCAGCCAGCCGTTACCGTCACCGATAAGTCTGGTCGGATTTGCAAGCAGCTTGAAGATAATTCCCTCTTCCTCGGCGTGCATTACCTCCTCTTTCCTTGCAGGCAATTCCTCCATACCACGACGGTAGATTATATACACGTTTTCTGCTCCCATACGCTTTGCCGAACGTGCAGCATCCATTGCGACATTTCCACCGCCGAAAACTGCAACATTTTTGCCAACGTAAACAGGCGTATCGTAATCAGGGAATTTATAACCCTTCATAAGATTTATTCTGGTGAGAAATTCGTTTGCGGAATAGACTCCGTTAAGATTTTCTCCGTCTATACCCATAAAGGACGGCAATCCTGCGCCCGTGCCTATAAATACGGCGTCAAAGCCCATCTCCTCCACCAGCTCATCAATCATAATCGTCTTGCCGATTATGACGTTGGTTTCAATTTTTACTCCAAGCTTTTTAAGACCGTCTATCTCTTTTTGTACAATATTCTTCGGCAGGCGGAATTCGGGTATGCCGTACATCAGCACACCTCCTGCAACGTGGAACGCTTCATACACTGTAACGTCATAGCCACGCTTTGCCAAATCACCCGCCGCTGTAAGTCCAGCAGGACCTGAGCCGACAACAGCAACTCTCTTTCCGTTCTTTACAGGTATTGCAATCTCATCTTCTACATTGTTCATATGCCAATCGGCACAAAAGCGCTCAAGTCTGCCTATTGCGACACTCTCGCCCTTGATGCCTCTGACGCACTTTGACTCACATTGCTTTTCCTGAGGACAAACTCTGCCGCAAACAGCAGGCAGCGAGTTTGTTTCCTTTATCTTCTGATATGCTTTTTCAAATTCACCCTCTGCAACAAATGCGATAAACTCAGGTATTTTAACTCCAACAGGGCAACCCTGCATACAGGGCTTATGCTTACAATTAAGACACCTTTTTGCCTCATCTATCGCCATTTCCTCGGTATATCCGCTCGCTACCTCGAGAAAGTTCCTGTTTCTCTCATTAGGGCACTGTTCGGGCATAGGGGTTTTATTTAATGACATATTCGGCATTGTATAATCACACTCCATCCTGCTCCGGTTTTGAAATTCTGCCTATACGGCAATGCCCCTCGTCGCACGCACGCTTTTCGTACGACTTAAACATTTGCTGGCGGTTAAGTGCCAAATCCCAGTCGATAAGGTGTCCGTCAAAGTCAGGACCGTCAACACACGCAAACTTTGTTTCACCGCCGACAATAACACGGCAGCCGCCGCACATACCCGTTCCGTCTATCATAACGGGGTTCATGCTTACTATCGTTTTTATACCAAACTCTTTTGTCAGGTTGCAAACCGCACGCATCATAACGAGCGGGCCTATTGCAATAACAGCATCATACTTCTCACCCGAGCCGACAAGCTCAGAGAGTCGGTCGGTTACAAAACCCTTTGTTCCGTTAGAGCCGTCATCGGTTGTAATAATAAGCTTATCTGAAACCTTCTTAAGCTCATCTTCTAATATAATAAGGCTTTTGTCACGAAATCCTGTAATGACGTGCACCTCGGCACCCATAGCGTGCAGCTTTTTAGCCTGCGGATAGGCAATAGCCGTGCCCAGACCGCCGCCAATGACTGCCACCTTTTTAAGTCCGTCAAGCTCGGTCGGCATTCCCAAAGGTCCTGCAAAGTCCAAAAGCTCATCTCCCGCTTCAAGCTTTGCCAAATCTTTGGTAGTCTTTCCGACAATCTGCACGATTATAGTAACACTGCCCTTTTCTCTGTCAAAGTCAGATACGGTAAAAGGCACTCTCTCACCATATTCGTCAATTCTAAGTATAATAAACTGCCCCGGCTCTGCCTTTTTCGCAACAAGCGGTGCTTCTATCTCCATCAAAAAAATTTGCGGATTAAGATCCTTTTTCGCAAGAATTTTATATGCCAATTCAATCACTCCCACCAGCGGTTTTCAAAATATTTTACCACACTTTGTATCAAAATTCAAGTAACAGGCTCATATTTTCGCAATCATATCTTGCAGACATCTACCCACGAAATCATATTTGAATACTCTTCAAGCTCTGCAATGGTAAGTTCTATTGCGCTGTTTGAGCTTCCGCAGGCAGGGAAAACGGTTTCAAAACGTTTAAGAGATTCGTCAAGATATACCTCTACGCCATCATTTACTGCAAAAGGACAAACCCCTCCCACAGCGTGACCGATCAACGCCTCCGCCTCGTCAAATGCCAGCATCTTTGCCTTTGTGCAAAACTGCGCCTTGTATTTCGGGTTGTCAATTCTTGCATCTCCTGCTGCAACTATCAACACAACCGACTCCCCTACGTGAAAGGATAATGTCTTTGCTATACGGCACGCTTCGCACCCCAATGCCGCAGCTGCCAATTCAACAGTTGCACTTGAGCTTTCAAATTCCTGAATTCTGTCTTCTATACCCTTTTCGGTAAAATATGCCCTTACCTTTTCAATTGCCATTATTTACACCCCTATTCAAAGATAAATCCCGTCATCCTCTGACGGGATTTAATATACTATTTCCAAATAAGCTCGCTCCACACACGTCTTGAGCGGGTAGCAACAACGAGTCCTGCCAAAAGGAATGCATTGGAAATCCACAAGTATACGTTCTTGAAAAACCAGACATACCACTGCTCTGTAAAGAATTCCGTTCCTTTTATCAACATATGCGCAAACGGCAGCAGGATATATGCTGTATATGCACCTGCAAGCAAAAGCACAACATCCTTTTTATGTCCTTTTATATTCTTGGAAAGAAGCAGATAAAACACGCCCTGAATAAAACAGAAGACTATTCCTTCAAGTCCAATACCGCCCCAAAGCATCTTTATCATAATAGGGTCGTCGCCTATATCTTCATATCCGCCAAGTACGTTGTATGTCATTATGTCAGCGACCATTCCGGCGAAGAATAAAAATGATATAACTGTCAGTATCTTACTCAAAAGCTTGACCTTTTCCACATATTCTCTATACAGCTTTGACGGCAGGGCAACAGCAATCGGCATCGCTACCAGCATCACTCTTAAAACTGTATAACACGCCGAGGACAGATTAATCTTTCTGTGTGCTTCTATAGAACGCATAAAAGGCAACAGTTGAGAGGCAAGATAAGGTATCAATGCAACAATTGATACTATAAGAAGTATTCTTGCCCACCTTTTCAAAGCACGATCTCTTGCTTCCTTTTCAGGTGAACGAGTTCTATGATGATGTTCCAAAACAAATCCCCCTCTTATCAATATTCGCCATCTTCCTCATCATCAGGAGCTTCTTCACCCCAGATACACTCTAACCATAAGGCATCGTCATTTGAGACAAGCCATATTCCCAATGTCATAAACGCTCCCGACAGCAGCGAAAAGATGTTGTTGCCTATCCACTCAGAAAACACCTCAAAATCCTGTAAAACAGTCATATAAATTATAGGTGTAAGAATTCTGTAGAGTGTAATTACCGCAAAGCAAGCGGCAACAATTCCTCTGTGTCTGTGCATCAATAGTGAGGTCGCAAAGTACATAATACTTAAAACAAGAGAAAATACAACACCTGCAAAATTTGTCGTACCCCACATAAGTCGGTTTGCGGCAATATAATTAGTTGTAATACCCTGATAAATATACATTCCCTCATCATTATATAAGTCTCTGAAATCATTATAGTTGAGGTAGGAGAAAATCCACATAACGCCCGAAAGACAACAAACGCCAAAAAGTCCCAAAAGGAATTTTTCTGTTAATATCTTCGGGAAAAAGGCATTCCGTCGCGAAACAAATACCAAAGGCAATACTAGACATTCCAGTCTGAATATTCCATAGCAGAAGTTGGTAAGGGTTATTGCCCTGTATTCAACAGCATTCATCAAAAAATCCATATGTGACACCAATATGTAAATTATTCCGAGCACCGCGCTTAGCACCATCAGGGATACATATGCTTTTCGTTGATTAACCGAATTTAACATAAGCCGCCTCCATAATTTTTTTATTTATTTTTCTTCGACACTAACCATATTCATTCTATAAATTATATCACACCATTAAATCTTTTTCAATAGAAAAAAGAAATATTTGTTTTACGCTTTACAACAGCTAAAAAAAAATGTATAATATAATGTAAGATAAAATGCAGTAAGGAATGATATAACGTAATGTTCAGTTTGCAGAATATATTAATTGGCGTGCCGACAACGCTCCTTGCCCTAACCGTACACGAGCTGGCACACGGCTGGGTTTCGACCAAGCTTGGCGACCCGACCCCACGCTATCAGGGCAGACTCACACTTAATCCTATGGCACACTTAGACCTTATCGGTACAATTCTTATGATTATAACCGGTTTTGGCTGGGCAAAGCCCGTACAGATAAACCCAAACTACTACAAAAACAGAACCAAAGGAATGGCAATGGTTGCCGCTGCAGGCCCCTTGGCAAACTTTATTCTCGCATTTTTGGGAATGCTGGTCGGATATATTATACTTTGGGTATGCGTTTTGGCAAATGCACCGCAAGCCGTGATTTCTGTTATTGACGATATCACCTTCGTATTTACCTTCAGAAATCTGTGCTTTATGGTCTTTAATTTAATTCCCCTACCGCCGCTCGACGGTTTTAAGGTAGCAGGCTTAATTATACCCCATCGGATTTATTACAACATTCTAAGGTATGAACAGTATGTTATTCTGGCGATTATGTTTTTATCCCTTTCGGGAGCATTCAACCGCATAATCGGCACCGGCGTAGGCTTTT
Source organism: Clostridia bacterium (assembly GCA_045649145.1). Classification (GTDB taxonomy): domain Bacteria; phylum Bacillota; class Clostridia; order UBA1381; family UBA1381; genus HGM11525. The sequence goes on along the minus strand of JAZRPK010000032.1, from coordinate 17,692 downwards.
TTATGAATTTGATTTCCGGTGCTGTCTGGGGCATTTTGAGTATTTTTATATAAAGGTATAGGAATTACAGATTATGGAAAAAATGCAGTATAAGCTTGAAAGCTTTAACGGGCCTCTTGACCTCCTGCTGCACCTTATTAACAAAAACAAGGTCAGCATATGGGATATTCCGATTGTTGATATAACCGAGCAGTACTTAGAGGCGATAGAGGGCATAGAAGATTCCGCACTCGAGGACACGAGCGAGTTTCTGGTATTGGCGGCACAGCTTTTGTACATTAAATCGAAAATGCTCCTGCCCAAACCCGAGACGGACGAAGATGAGGAAGACCCGCGCGAAGAGCTGGCACGCCGATTAGAGGAGTACAAGCTCTTTAAGGAAGCATCGGCAAGTCTTCGTAAAAACGAGTTTTCAACAAGATATATGTTTTTTAAGCCGGAGGAAAAGATTGAATTCCCCCTGCCCGAATATGACAGACATCACGAGGTGGACGAGCTGTTAGAGGCATTTTCATCAATCCTTGCCCGCCGCGAACGGAAGAAAAAACCCGAAAAACGTGCATTTTCGGGAATAGTGGGACGAGAAAAGGTTTCGGTTGAGGATATGGTCGAGAAGATATGCAACCACCTCGCAAAAACACCAAGGCTTAATTTTAAGTCGGTTTTCAAGCCCGACGATTCCAAACCCGAGATGATAGCTACATTCCTTGCTATACTCGAGATGATTAAGCTTAATAAAATAAAAGCCGAATATGATGATGACAGAAAAGATTTTGTACTTACACAATGCTAAATTCCGCTTTTGAAGGGAGAAAACAGAGTAATCGTGGAAAATGTAAATATAGAATGTGCCATTGAGGGAATACTCTTTGCCGCAGGCGAGCCTGTTAAAAGCTCTAAGCTTGCCGCTGTGCTTGATGTAAGCGTCGATGAGATTACCCAAGCGGCAAAAAGTCTTCAGGAGAGCTACGACAGCACCTTAAGAGGTCTTAAAATAATCGAAATTGACGAGGGGTATCAGCTATGCTCACGCCCCGAATATTACGCATACATACAGGATATTTTAGGCGAACAGCGACGTCAGGCACTATCAAATGCTGCAATGGAGGCTCTTGCGATAATTGCATACAAGCAGCCTGTTACCAAAGGTCAGGTCGAGTTTATAAGAGGAGTAAATTCCGATGGTGCAGTCAATCGTCTGGTAGAGCGTGGACTGGTTGAGGAGTGCGGCAGATTAGATGCTCCCGGAAGACCGATACTCTTTCGTACAACGCAGAATTTCCTGCGCTGCTTCGGGCTTAAGACACCGCAGGAATTGCCTGCAATCGACTTTTCCAAGATAAGTACCGAGTATGAGCAGCTCGAGATTGAGAATATCGAAGAAATATAAAAACGGAGGTGTGTTCGGGTGCGTATTGCCCTGTTTGTTTTGGCAGCAGTTATACTCCTTGCCATCCTTGCAACATTACTAATACCCGTACGTACCATAGTCAGTTTTTATAAAAATCCGACCGGCTCCGGTCTTGAAATTGCAGTCAAAATCGGATTTATCAAATTTAAGCTTCACCCGTCGGAGAAAAAGCCAAAGAAAAAAAAGAGCAAAAAAAAGTCCGAAAAGCCCAAAGAAAAGAAACCTCTTAAGGGCAGAATACAATCAGGGATTGACCTTTATGGGCTGATTGCAGACGATGCCAAATATATATTAAGCTACACCGCAAAAAATTCATTTTGTATTGAGAATTTGAGTTTTCACCTCTTATACGGCACAGGCGATGCCGCAAGTACAGGTATTCTCTACGGTGTTATAAGCGGTCTTGTATACGGGCTGGTAGGTGCGGTTTCAAACAGTAAAAGGTTAAAAAAGTCCGACATTATAATAACTCCCGACTTTACCGCATCTGCTTTTGATACAAGCGGCGAGTGCATAGCACGGCTTAGAAATGTGCATATTATTGTTATTGCAGTAAAGCTTTTCAAGCTGTTATTAAAGATAAAAAAAGGAAAGGAACGTGATTAAAATGGCAGAACATCCTATCGAGGGACTAATGGACACGGCAATGAGTAATATTAAGGCGATGGTAGATGTAAATACTATCGTAGGAAATGCCGTTACAACACCCGACAACACAGTTATTATACCGATTTCGACGGTGTCGTTCGGTTTTGCAGCAGGCGGAAGCGAGGTTTCAGGTAAGAAGAATAATGTAATTGACGGGGCACAGCAACCGCTCTTCGGCGGCGGCGCAGGCGGCGGTGCAAATGTTAAGCCGGTTGCCTTTTTGGTCGTTGGCGGTGGTAATGTAAGACTCCTGCCCATCACCGAAACTTCTTCACCTGTCGATAAGCTTATCGACCTTATGCCCGAAATGGTGGACAAGGTAAACGGCGCTGTTTCGTCTCTGAAGAAGAAAAAGAAGGAAAAAGAGTCGGAAGAAGAATAAAGAACAAAAGGGCGTATGCTTTCCCAAAGTATGCGCCCCATTTTACGAAAGGTATTAACTTAAATGGCTTTTACACAACGTGACAAAATACTAACTAAAGTACAAAAACCCACACGCTACACAGGTGGAGAAGTTAATTCTGTAATGAAAAACGCCGCCGAGGTTGATGTGCGCTATGGCTTTGTTTTCCCCGATACATACGAGATAGGAATGTCGCATCTGGGAATAAAAATTCTCTATCACACCTTAAACGAAAGACCTGATACCTGGTGTGAGCGGGTATTTGCGCCCTGGAGCGATATGGAAGGCTTAATGCGCGAGCGTGGCGAGAGGCTTTTTGCGCTCGAATCGGGCGATGAAGTAACTCATTTCGATATTCTCGGTATAACCCTCCAGTACGAGCTTTGCTACTCAAATGTAGTAAATATGCTCGATTTGGCAGGAATACCGATTCTTTCAAAGGACCGTGACGAAAGCTATCCTATTATCTGCGGCGGCGGGCCTTGTGCATATAATGCAGAGCCGATTGCTGATGTCTTCGATTTCTTTATGTTAGGCGAAGGCGAAGAATCAATCCACGAAACAACTGATGTGTATATCGAATGGAAAAAAAGCGGCAAAAAGAGCAAGCGTGAATTTCTCGAAAGAGTTGCTCAAATAGACGGAGTGTACGTTCCGTCCTTTTATGATGTTAGTTATAACGAAGACAACACCATAAAAAGCATTACACCAAATAATCCTGCTGCTAAGGCGGTTATTACAAAGCGTATTATGTCAGACTTTGACAAAACTCCCGCACCTGACAAGATAATTGTGCCCTTTGGCGAGGTTGTGCACGACAGGGTTATGCTGGAGGTTTTCAGAGGTTGTATCCGTGGCTGCCGTTTTTGTCAGGCGGGGTACGTATATCGTCCTGTACGTGAGCGGAGCAGCGAAACTCTTACCAAGCTTGCCGAGAGTTTGCTTTCATCAAGCGGTTATGACGAAATTTCACTCTCATCGCTCAGCACAAGCGATTACAGAGAGCTTAAATGCCTTACTGACAACCTACTCGAGATGACCGAGCAGAAGAAAATAGGTCTCTCTTTGCCGTCACTGAGAATTGACAACTTCTCATTAGAGTTGATGAATAAGGTGCAAAAGGTAAGAAAAACAGGCATTACCTTTGCGCCCGAGGCAGGCACGCAAAGGCTTCGTGATGTTATAAACAAGAACATTAACGAGGATAATATTCTAAAGTCAGTTAAGCTTCTCTTTAGTGGTGGCTGGACTAATGTTAAGCTCTATTTTATGATAGGACTCCCTACCGAAACGGAGGCTGATGTAGCAGGAATTGCCGAATTGGCTGAGAAGGTATTGGGCGAATATTTCGCAATACCAAAGGAGGAACGTGCTAAAAATATCAACATCACCGTCAGCACCTCCAGCTTTATTCCCAAGCCATTTACCGCTTTCCAGTGGGAGAGGCAGAATACCAGAGATGAAATAGTCGAAAAGCAGGATTTATTGAAAAAATCCATAAAATCGAAACGCATCCGCTACAACTGGCACGATAACAAGACCAGCTATTTAGAGGGTGTATTCGCACGTGGCGACCGCAGACTTTGTAAGGTTATCATAGAGGCTGTCAGGCTTGGTTGCAAATTTGACGGCTGGGACGAGCATTTCGCCTTTGATAAATGGATCAAGGCTTTCGAAAACTGCGGTATTGACCCCGATTGGTATTTAAGAAAACGTGAATATGACGAGGTTCTCCCTTGGGACCATATTAGCGTTGGTATCAATAAGAGCTTTTTCCTTAAAGAAAGCGAGAAAGCCAAAAGAGCCGAAACAACACCCAACTGCCGTGAAAAATGCGCAGGCTGCGGTGTAGCAGCATTTAAGACGGGGGTTTGCTATGAGTAAATATATAATCAAATACAGCAGGGGCAGTAGGGTAAAATATATATCCCATCTCGATTTTGTGAGAATGTTTCACCGCAGCGTAAGACGCTCGGGGCTTGATTTTATGTTCTCTCAAGGCTTTAATCCGCATCCGATAATGAATGTCGCTGTTCCCCTTTCGGTTGGTGTGACCGCTGACGGAGAATATATGACCGTAGGTTTTGAAACTAAATTAAGCGAAAATGAGCTTAAAGAACTGCTAAACTCCTCCCTCCCCGATGGTTTTGAAATCAAAGCCGTAAAGCAGACCGAGGGCAAGGAATTTGATTTTAATCTGATTGAACGTGCAGAGTATTATCTCGATATTGAGTGCGACAACCCAGACGCCGTTGACTTAAATGCACTAATGGACTTAAATGACATTATTGTAATGAAGAAAACCAAAAGCGGTGAGAAGGAAACGGATATAAAGCCGCTGATACATAGTTTGGAAAAAATCGCATCGGAGAGCGGTAATCTTGGTATAAGGGCGATACTCGCCGCAGGGAATTCTGCTACGTTAAAACCGGAAACACTTATCGATGCAGTTAATAAGTACCAGCCTGACGCAAAGATTGGTTTCTTTGCTGCACACAGAAAAGCATTGCTTACTAAGGATAATAAAGAATTATTATAATTTTATAAAAAAAACGCTTGACAAACTCTGACACCTGTGCTATTATATTTAAGTCGGTATGGCCCGTTGGTCAAGCGGTTAAGACTCCGCCCTCTCACGGCGGCAACAAGGGTTCGAGTCCCTTACGGGTCACCAAAAATAAGACACACGCATAAGATTGCGTGTGTTTTTTTGTTTGCTGTGAACCGAGGACGAGAACCCACAGGGTGATGAGCCCGAGCCCAAATCTATGATTTGGAGTGCGAGAGCCATACAGTAGCGTTCTAAATCTTTGATTTAGGTAACGCTGTTGTAGATAAGTGAGGTTCCAAATCTACGATTTGGTATAACCGAACTTATGCATGCGAGCGTAGCGAGTCGTAGTCCCTTACGGGTCACCACTTCGGAACAAGTTTTGCTTGTTCCGATTTTTTTATACAAAAAAATCCACCCAAGAGGTGGATTTTTCGTATTTAAGCAAGTGTTATCTTATGATATACCTTCTTGCCCTTTTTAACAATCATACCATCAGCGCCAAACATATCAGCAGTAACAACTGCCGCAGGGTCGGTAACCTTAACATCGTTTACCGAAAGTCCGTTCTGTTGCATAAGACGTCTGCCCTCACCCTTTGACGGGATAAGCTTAATTTCGCAAAGAACATCCAAAACAGCTCTGCCTACTGCATCAGCAACAACAGAAGACGGCATATTATCCGAAACACCGCCGTTTGCAAAAATCGCCTCGGCAGCCTCCTTAGCCTTTTTAGCCTCCTCCTCGCCGTGAACAAGCTTAGTTACCTCGTATGCGAGGCGACGCTTAGCCTCGTTAAGCTCTTTGCCCTCCCATTTTGCCATTTCGTTAATCTCGTCCATCGGCACAAATGTGATAAGCTTTAAGCAGTTTATTACGTCATCGTCCTGAACATTTACCCAGTACTGATAGAAATCGTACGGCTTGCACTTTTCAGGGTCTAACCAGAGTGCACCCTTTGCAGTCTTGCCCATCTTCTTACCCTCTGATGTGGTGAGAAGTGTAAATGTCATACCGTATGACTGCTTCTGGTCCTTTCTGCGACAAAGCTCGATTCCGCCCAAAATATTCCACCACTGGTCATCGCCGCCAAGCTCTATCTTACAGTCATACTTACGATTGAGCATAAGGAAGTCGTAGCTTTGCATAAGCATATAGTTAAACTCCAAAAAGGTAAGTCCCTTTTCCAGACGCTGCTTATAACATTCAGCTGTAAGCATCTTATTAACCGAGAAGCAAGAGCCTATATCACGCAAAAACTCTACATAATTAAGGTCCAAAAGCCAGTCTGCGTTATTTACCATAATAGCCTTATCATCGGAGAAATCGATAAGCATACCGAGCTGTTTTTTGAACTGCTCGCAGTTATGCTCGATAATCTCCTTTGTCATCATCTGACGCATATCCGTTCTGCCTGACGGGTCGCCAATCATAGCCGTACCGCCGCCGATAAGTGCAATCGGACGGTGACCCGCATCCTGCATATGCTTCATTACAACCATCTGCAGAAAATGACCTACGTGCAAACTGTCGGCAGTAGGGTCAAAGCCGATATAGAATGTGACCTTCTCCTTTCCGAGAAGCTCTCTGATTTCTTCTTCATGGGTAGTCTGAGCAATAAGTCCGCGCTCTTTAAGTATATCGTATACGTTTCTTCCCATACTTTTACCGTTCCTTTCCGTGCAGGTTCGCACATATATTTTATAGAAGCAATACTATGCTCAATATTTTTTTATTGTATCATAATTTCTGCCAAATTGCAAGTATATATTACACAAAAACAGGTCAGCCGGACTGACCTGTTCCTCGCCCCCGAAATTATCGATTTTTTCGATATTTATCGGGTGTAATAAAATATGTTTTTTTGAAATTTTGTATAAAGTGGCTCACATTAAAGTATCCAACCTTTTCGGCTATTTCCTTAACAGAAAGTTCGGTATCGTCAAGCAGTTGTTTTGCCCTAGCCATTCTGTATTCAAAAATATAGCTTGTTATACTCTTGTTCTCCCGCCGCTTGAAAATCTGTTCCATAGATTTTATTGACATTTTGGTATGCTCAGCCAGAATATCACGACAGAATCCGTCGTCGCAGTAGTGTTCGTGTATGATCTGTATAATCTGATCATATTTTTCCTTGGTATACTCTTCCGCATTATGCTTAGACAGTGTAACAATCGTCTCAAACAAAGTCCCTAACCTTTCTACAATCGAGTCCCAATCACAATCGCCGGATATATGTTCGTTAATTTCATTAACCATAGACTCTATCGTCTTCCTCTTCTGTTCGGACAGAACTCTGCTGCGTGCGTATAATTTATTCAAAAGTGTACCGACTAAGCCCTTTGCATCATACACCGACATATACATAATATCTTCGGTTCTTAATACATCACGTGCCTCCATAGCATTTCCAAGCGCAACAGCACGCTCTATTTTCTCGATTAATACTCCTGCGTCTACAGTCGTGCCATCATCATAGTCAGCAACATCTATAACCGTATCAATTCCTACGTAAAAGCTTCTCTCTCCTGCCGACAAAAGTCGTTCATACATTGCGGGCACATGTGAAAAATCTATTGAATTGCTGTGCTTAATAATCGCCATCTTCATACTAAGAACATCTTCAATAACAGCCTTTGTTTTCGTTATCTTGGCATATACCGTTTCTGCATCCTCGGCGTTACACAAGACTACAATATCCTCGCTGTTCATTTTGAGAACATCTGCGGATATATCTTCCATCAATTCCAAAAGAACATTTCTTACCGCATAGTTTAGCGCTTTCTTCTCTTCTGCACTTTCGTTTAAGTTTCTCTTTTCAAGCTCGCGAATATATAATCTAAACAGTACACAGCTTTTGCGTTTATCTATATTGGAAACGACCTTGTTTATATTTCCTCCGCCTTCGCCCCTAAGATACGCTTTTAGCTCTGCTATGTTACTCTTTTCGGCAATCTCATTCTTGGCAGATTCGGCATACCAGTAATACTGTCCAAATTTCTGCAGTATCCACGTTGTCGCGTTAGTAAAGCTGAAACCAAGCAGCAGTACCATTATAAGAGAGCCTATCAACGATGACAGCATTGTAGGCGTAACCTTACCTATAAATTCGCTGTAGTTGCTAACGCTGAAATAAATCATATCGTTGTGTTTTGAACGCACTACAGCATACCCTTTTTGGAACATTATATTACTTTTGGTGTCTTTACATTTTAACAACAAATCAAATATATCCTTGTCATTTTCCTCATCAAAGCTTCCGGAATTTATAATGACTTCGCCATCATTATCCATAACAATATATTCGCCGTCATTCTGGGTGTTGTATCTGTTAAAATAATTTGTATAGTAATTAATTACAACATAGCTCTGTTTGTTTATATAAGGTGAAATTACTACCGAATAAACCGGCACACCGTCCTTTTCGTTCAATATAACTGTTTTTGTGGAAATTTCATTGTTTATAAGACTGTCAATATGTACATTTGTCCAATATTGAGATGTTGCTAAATCGGTACTCGTGATATACCATTCATCACTATTTCCGTTATATACGTAAATAGACTCGATATAGTAATCATTTGATTTGTAAAATACCAGTCTCTCCTCTATTGCATCTGTGTCAATTCCCTGCAACAAAACAGCATCTTCAATGACCGGGTCACTAAAAATCTGAGTCGCAAGCTTTCTGCCCGAGCTGATTTTTTGATTAACCTCGCTTGAGTAAATCTCCAACTCTGCCAACGAGTTATTAACATACATATTAAACGAATTTCTGATTGCTATGTAAGAAACAACAAGATTAACCGCCAACGCTACGCCGGCAAGCAGTACCATTACAATGGTAACATATCGTTTCATAATCCGTATATTCAGGTCATTCATATGTAAACACTACCTTATCCAAAAATACTTTATCTTTATGGTGCAACAAGATAAATATAGCACAAATTGCACATAAAGTCAATTGAAAATCGCATAAATTGCACAAATTTCACCAACCGAATTGTTCTTTCTAAGGATACGCACAAAAATTCACCAAAAAATTTTAATAAAGTGCTTGACAAGAGAATATAATGCTGATATAATAAGTCAGTCAAAACAAGCAGAGCTGTCCGCTCTCACCGTACGACGAAGGTTTTGCGGTAAATAATCACCGGTCTTTTTTGTGTCGGTGTTTATATATGCGGATGCTTTGTGCTTCCGTTTTTTTGATGCATAAGCATAGTAAAAGGAGTGAAATGTCATAGCTAACAAGGATTTGCAAATCAACAACGAAATCCGTGAGAAAGAGGTTCGTGTGGTATCAGCCGACGGCGAGCAGCTTGGGGTTATGTCCTCTAAGGATGCAGTCGCACTTGCCGAGTCTAAGGGGTTAGACCTCGTAAACATTGCACCTACGGCGAAACCGCCCGTATGCAAGATTATGGACTACGGCAAATACAAGTTCGAGCTTCAAAAGCGCGAAAAGCTAAACCGTAAGAACCAGAAGGTTGTTAATATCAAAGAGGTACAATTGTCACCCTCGATTGATACAAACGACTTTAACACAAAATGCAATCACGCCAAGAGATTCTTAAAAAGCGGCGATAAGGTTAAGGTTTGTGTACGTTTCCGCGGAAGAGAGTTGACACATTCCGAGATTGGCGAGGCACTTCTTAAGAGATTTGCCGAAAGTTGTCAGGAGGAAGGCTCTGTTGAGCGTCCCGCAAAGCTTGAGGGCAGGAATATGACTATGTTTCTTGCACCTGTAACACAGTAAATTTGAAATTTGGAAGGAGAGAACTGTTATGCCTAAAATAAAGACACACAGAGGCGCAGCTAAGAGATTTAATCTTACTAAAAAGGGTAAGGTAAAGATGAACAAGGCATTCCGCCGTCACATCTTGAACAAGAAGTCAACTAAGAGAAAAAGACACTTGAGAAAGCAGGCTTATTGCTCAGCTGCAAATGCTGCAGTAATCAAGAAGCTTATTCCTTACAAGTAAGATTGAAAGAGAGGTAAATACAAATGGCAAGAGTTAACGGCGCTTTGAATACAAGAAAAAAGCACAAGAAGATATTGAAGCTTGCTAAGGGCTTCCGTGGCGGCGAGTCAAAGCTTTTCCGCGTTGCAAATCAGGCAGTTATGCGTTCAATGCAGAACGCTTACATCGGCAGAAAGCGCAGAAAAAGAGATTTCCGCAGAATGTGGATTTCAAGAATTTCCGCTGCTGCTAAGATGAATGGTATGAACTATTCTACATTTATGGACGGTCTTAAGAAGGCAGGCATCGAAATGAACAGAAAGATGCTTTCTGAGATTGCTATTGCTGACCCCGCTGCTTTCACTGCATTGGTAGAAAAAGCAAAGGCTGCAAGATAAACCAAAATATAAATGACTGAGCAGATGCTCAGTCATTTTTTTGTTCTAATTTTCTTTCCAAAATTTCCAGTGACCGCTCGGCAATCATCCTGTATCGGTCAACCTTGTTTTTGATTCTTTGATTAAGCCCCTCTATTATGCCGAAATTGGCGTTCATAGGTTGAAGTTTATCTGTGGTTGTAATATAAATCGGCAATGCGCCGATTGCAGTCTTTATATCAGGCTCCAGCATCGGCTCACCCTTCAACATCTTTGCCAGATTATATCCCGCCATAAGCCCTGATGCCGCCGACTCAACATAACCCTCAACACCTGTTATTTGACCTGCGAAAAACACCTTGGGATACTTCTTCATACGGTAAAATCTGTCCAACACCTCGGGTGCGTTTATATAAGTATTGCGGTGCATCACGCCATAACGCACAAATTCTGCATTCTCAAGGCCCGGTATCATCGAAAATACCCTCTTTTGCTCGCCCCATTTAAGATTTGTCTGAAAGCCAACCAAATTATATATAGAGCCTGCCATATCGTCCTGACGAAGCTGCACAACTGCGTGTGCATCATCTTTTCCCGTTTTCGGATTGACCAGACCGACCGGCTTTAACGGCCCGAAAAGCAAGGTTTCCCGACCGCGTTTTGCCATAGTTTCAACCGGCATACAGCCCTCGAACACCGTCTGCTTTTCAAAGCTTTTAAGCGGTGCTGTCTCCGCCTCAACCAATGCGTCATAAAACGCATCATACTCCTCTTTGGTAAAGGGACAATTTATATAATCATCAGTACCTCTGCCATAGCGTGCACCGTAAAAAACACGGTCAAAATCGATACTTTCTTTTGTAACAACAGGCGCTGCCGCGTCGTAAAAATACAGGCTTTCTCCTCCGCAAAGCTTTTCTATCTCTGTGCAAAGACCGTCAGATGTGAGAGGGCCTGTTGCAATTATGGTATATTCGTCGGTATCTATCCCGCATACCTCACCATATTCAATTGTGATAAGCGGATTATTTTTAAGTTCTTCGGTTATATATTTGGAAAAAAGCTCTCTGTCAACCGCCAACGCACCGCCAGCGGGCACACGTGCCTTGTCAGCCGCACGCATAGTTATAGAGTCGAAAAGACGCATTTCAGCTTTTAGAAGACCGCACGCATTTTCTATTCTGTCCGCCTTTAGCGAATTGGAGCAAACAAGCTCGGCAAATCCGTCCATAGAATGTGCAGGCGAGTATTTTTTCGGCTTCATTTCGCAAAGAGTAACCTCTATCCCTTGCTTTGAGAGTTGATGTGCCGCCTCACAGCCTGCAAGACCTGCACCTATGACCCTTACCCTCATTTCTTGCCTTTCCTTTCGTATTTACAGCTTTCGTTATTGCAGTATATCTTGGCACCTCTGCCCTGTTTTGCCAAAAGTAGTCCGCCGCATTCGGGGCATTTTTCGTCTGCTATCGGCTTATCCCATGACATAAAATCACACTTAGGGAAACCCTCGCAGCCGTAGAACACTCTGCCTCTTTTGGAACTCTTTTCGACAAGCTCCTTGCCGCATTTGGGGCAGACTGCGCCTGTACCCTTCTTTATAGTCATTGTGTTCTTACATTCGGGATAACCTGGGCAGGCAAGGAATTTGCCGAATTTGCCGATTTTATAGACCATCTTGCGACCACATTTGTCGCAAACAACGTCCGACTCCTCGTCCTTTATCTTGACCTTTTCAACATCAGCCTTTGCTGTTTCAAGATTTTTGGCAAAGTCGGGATAGAATTCTTCCAAAATTCCTTTCCATCTGATTTTGCCCTCGGCAACATCGTCAAGCTGCTCCTCCATTCCTGCGGTGAACTTGACGTCTACAATATCCTTAAAATACTTCTTGAGGATGTCTGTTGTAACCATTCCCAGTTCGGTTGGAATGAGCTGCTTTTTATTACGTGCCACGTAACCACGTGCAACAATCGTTGTTATGGTGGGGGCGTAGGTACTCGGTCTTCCGATGCCCTTCTCCTCCAACTCACGCACCAAGGTCGCCTCCGAAAAACGTGCAGGCGGCTGAGTAAAGTGCTGTTTACCGTCTATGTCCTTTAATATTACTTCTGTATTCTCCTTGAGGGACGGCAGTTTTTTAGCCTTTTCCTCAGCGGTGTCGCTGCCCTCTGTGTAAATGGTGGTATAGCCCTTGAACTTCAGCTGTGTGCCATTTGCACGAAACTCGTGTCTGCCTGCCATAATAGTAACTGCAGTTGTATCGTAAACAGCCGGCATCATCTGGCTTGCAACAAAGCGTTCCCATATAAGCTTATAGAGCTTATACTGGTCGTTGGTAAGCTTATCCTTTACCATCTGCGGTGTCAGGTTTACACTTGTAGGACGAATAGCCTCGTGAGCGTCCTGAGCATTGTTCTTTGTTTTATATTCACGGACACGAAGGTTCTCTTTTCCGTAGTTTTCTGTTATAAAGCCCGCAGCTTCTGCTCTCGCATCGGTTGAAATACGCAGCGAGTCGGTACGCATATAGGTGATAAGACCTACTGTGCCGCCGAGTGCTGTTCCGAGGTTAATACCCTCGTAAAGAGCCTGCGCCGTCTGCATTGTCTTATAGGGCGAAAAGCTGATTTTCCTCGACGCATCCTGCTGCATTGTACTTGTAGTAAAGGGTGCGGGCGGATTTTTTACACTTTCGCCGTGTTTGATTTTGGTTATGATAAATTGCTCGCTCTTGACCTCTTTGATTACTGCCTCGGCAGCTTCGCTGTCAGAAAGCTCTGCCTCTTTTGCACCTGTTCCGAAGTATTTTGCAGTAAAGCTCTTTTTCGCTTTGCTGTCGGTTAAGGTAGCCTCCACCGTCCAATACTCCTTAGGAATAAAGTTTTGTATTTCTTCCTCACGGTCGCATATAAGACGTGTCGCAACCGACTGTACTCGTCCTGCCGACAGACCTTTTTTAACCTTTTCCCATAAAATAGGGCTTAATTTATAGCCGACAACACGGTCGATAACACGTCTTGCCTGCTGTGCGTTTACAAGGTCGGTATCAATGACTCTCGGTTTCTTCATCGCATCCTTGACGGCCGTTTTGGTCACCTCGTTAAAGGTTACACGGCACGCTGACTCGGGGTCAATCGAAAGTGCGTGTGCAAGATGCCAGCTTATAGCCTCTCCCTCACGGTCAGGGTCGGTTGCGAGATATACTTTTGACGCAGCCTTTGCTTCACGCTTTAGCTTTGTCAATAAATCGCCCTTGCCCCTGATTGTGATATACTTAGGCTCAAAGCCATCGTCAATATCAACTCCCAGCTGGCTTTTGGGTAAGTCTATAATATGTCCCACCGTCGCCATGACATTATAATCGCTGCCGAGATATTTTTTAATTGTACCTGCCTTTGCAGGCGACTCAACTATCAATAGCTTTTTCGCTGCCATACTTTTCCTCTCCATTTATACATTGTACTTATATTTACTGCCCGCAAGCTTTACTATATACCCCTCAATCTCGAGCATAGGTAAAATCCCGTTAAGCTGCGGGATAGTAAGGTCTGTGCGTGCAGCAATCTCCTCTATGTGCATATCCTTTTCTTTAAGCAATGCCACTATCTTTTTCTCATCTTCTCCAAGTCCCTCAAGCTCTGCCGAAGTGTCAATCTCCGTTTTCGGCTCAGATACCGATTGCTTTTCGGGCGGTGTCAGATTTTTCGACTGTATGGGAAATGCGTCCAATACATCACCTGCACAGGTTACTGCATTGGCCCCCTCTTTTATCAGATTATTTGTACCTTGCGAGTTTTTGGCAAATATACTCCCCGGAACAGCAAACAGTTCTCTGCCCATATCCCGTGCCAGCCTTGCTGTAATCAGCGTTCCGCTCTTTTTAGGCGCTTCAATCGCAAGCACTCCTGCTGATATAGCGCTCACTATACGGTTTCTTGCCGGAAAGTGTGACGGCAACGGAGGTGCATACGGCGGATATTCGCTGATGGCACAGCCCGTCTTTATTATATCATTCATCAAACCCTGATTTTCGGGCGGATAAGCTGAGTCTAAGCCTCTGCCCATCACTGCAACGGTCGGTGCACCGACTCTTATAGCAGATTTTAGCGCAAAGCTGTCAATACCTCTTGCCATTCCGCTTATAATAGTCACGCCCGCCTCGGCAAGCTCTCTCGTTATTCTCTCTGTAACTGTCTGTCCGTATTCACTAAAATGTCTTGTTCCGACAACAGCAATACCCAAAATGCTGTCCCATTGGGGTATTTCCCCAAGCGTGTATAAAACCTGTACAGGTGAGCTTATCTCTAAAAGCACGCGGGGGAAATTGCCATCGTCCGGCGTTAATATGTTTATACCCAGCTCTTCTGAGTCGGCTACAATCTTTTTAGCATCATCAAGGCTTTTATCAGAAAGTGAAATTGCGACCGGCTTGGTCATCTCCGCTATTTTCATATAATCGTCCATCTTTGCTTCGTAAACCGCCTCAATGCTGCCGAAACAATGTTCAAGTTGCTGGGCACGCCACGTCGCACCAGATGTCTTTAGCGAAAGCCAAATTCTCAGAAGTTTGCGTGTCATTTGTATAACCGTTCCTTTCCTCTACAAGTACACTATAATAGACTACTACATTTTGTTCGGTTTGTCAAAGACTTTTTTCATTATTCAAAAAGCGGTGTAGAAAAATATCTCTCCGCCGTATCGGGCAGTACGGTAACTACTCTTTTACCCTTACCAAGCTTTTTTGCAAGACGTATCGCCGCGGCAACGTTTGTTCCGCTCGATATTCCGCACATAATACCCTCCTTGGACGCAAGCTCTTTTGATGTATGTATCGCCTCATCATCCTTTATGATACATATATCATTGTAGATATTAACATTGAGTATTTCGGGAATTAGGCCGTCGCCTATTCCCATCTGAACGTGCGTACCAATCGAGCCGCCCGAAAGAATTGCCGCATTTTCAGGCTCTACCGCCCAGATTTCAATATCGGGATTATGTTCTTTTAATACCTCGCCGATGCCCGTTATCGTACCGCCTGTGCCGATGCCCGAGCAAAAGCCGTGGATAGGTCCTCCCACCTGCTCTAATATCTCACGTGCAGTCTGCTCTCTTTGTGCTGCTGTGTTGGCAGGGTTTTCAAACTGTTGCGGTACAAAAACGTTTTTGTTCTCCTTTTGCATCTTAAGCGCAGTCTGCAAGCACTCTTCGATACACGCTCCGATATTCCCCGAATCGTGAACTAAAATAACCTCTGCACCATAATGCTCGACCAGCTTTCTGCGCTCCTCGCTTACAGAATCGGGCATAATTATCTTCGTCTTGTAGCCTCTTACCGCTCCGACAAGAGCAAGACCTATACCCTGATTTCCGCTTGTCGGCTCGACTATAACAGTGTCCTTGGTTATAAGTCCCTGCTTTTCTGCCCAAAGTATCATATTGTATGCTGTTCGTGTTTTTATGGAACCGCCGACATTAAGACCTTCAAATTTAACAAGAATTTCTGCACTGTCGGGGTCAGCAAGTCTTGTAAGGCGTATTAACGGCGTGTTGCCCAACGCCTCAAGAATATTATTATAAACCATATATTTTACAGTCCTTTCAAGTTCATACTTTATTATTATACCATAATATTCCTCGATTTGTCACCCCCTCTTTTTATTTATTGCAAAAAAAGACGCCAAAGACGTCTTTATAGTATTTCTTATGTTTACTTTATTACGGTAGGAATTTGTATTCTGGGCGCATCGGCATAATCTTTTATAAAATTAGCACATACAACTATCGCACTAACCTCAGTTGCACCCTTTCTCAAAAGCTCGTCTGTACATTCACTAACCGTTGCACCTGCCGTATAAATATCGTCAATAAGCAAAATACGCTTACCCGAAACACTTGCCTCGTCAGCAAAAAATGCGTTCTTTACATTACTTTGACGAAGTGCACGAGAGAGCGTCATCTGCCGTTTTGTATCCTTTATTCTGAAAAGAACATCGTCATATATTGTAACACCTAACCTTTTGGAGATTGTTTTTGCTATCAATTCTGCCTGATTATAGCCTCTCTCCCGAAGACGTTTTGGGTGCAGCGGGACAGGTACTATCATATCGTAATCGGAAAAGAGGTAATACTGAGGAAGTGCGGCGGCGACAAGCTCGCCAATCGGTTTTGCATATGCGCTGCAATTCCCGAATTTCAGTTCGTGGAGTGCTCTTCTTATCTCACCCTCATATACAAACGGTGCAAAAAGTCTCCTGACTGCCGATTTTACCTCATAGTAGTCATCAACACGTTCTTTCATATATTTTTCGTAACAGCGTCGGCAAATACCTACACCGTCACCTTTTATTTTAATGTCGTCAGTTCTTCTGCTGCAGATGATGCACTTTATCGTGTTGCCCTCCAGATGCCGCAATAGCTTTTGTACTCCGTACATATGATACCCCCATACCCTTTCTTGCATTAATTCTACCATTTGGGGCAAATTTTGTAAATATTTTTCTTCATAAAAAAGGGGAAACCGCCCTGTCGGAGCGTACAAATCGCCTTCGGTCCGTGGGCGACCGCAAGCAAACGCATATCCCGACAAAGCGGCGGATAATAGGGGGTATATAAAAAGCCTGATGGCTCTTTAACATTTTTTACATTTACATTATAATGCAGAATTTTACCGAAATCCACATAATATTTTCAGCTTTTATGACTCCTTTTTCTTCTTTTCTAATCAATTCGACAGTTCATCTGCATTTATATCATACTTCGCTATCATATCATTGGATTTTTTGTCAGTTTTACTCCCTCGATTTTCGATATTTTTTGAAAAATATTCCATATAGCTATCGCTATCTTCGGCATAAATTTCATCGCCAAAATAAAATTCCATACAATCAAGCCTGCCTTTCCCTTAGCCGATTACCTTTGCAAAAATTGCCATAGCCGCAGATGCCGTAACCAGCTCAACATCGCCTGTACATACTCCAAACACGCCAAACAGCACAGCCGCAAAGCTTATCCCCTGCGACAAAAGCCTGAAATTTGACGCATTTTCCGCCTCCATTCTTCTCTCATAAACCGCTCTCGCCGCAGGGCGTTCTCTCCAATAACTTCTCTCTGACATAATCAAAACCTCCTCTGTTTCTTTTGTTTGTCTTGATTATATCGCTTTATGTGTACAAAAAACCTCCCAGATTATGGGAGGTTTGATACGCTATTCGATATTCTCTACTTTGAGATGTCTGCCCTCTACCCTGAAGGCTATCTCCATACCTGCAAACGGGAAGCCGTAACGTCGGTCATCATCGATGTATGCAGGTCTTGGGTCCTGTTCTAAAACAG
>JAZRPK010000031.1:0-15670 GCA_045649145.1 Clostridia bacterium | reverse complement strand
GACGAAGCAACTCTTGCAAAAGCTTTGGAAGGTAGACGTGAAATGTAATTAATTTATAAAATGTATCTTTTGAAAGGACGGTTCCACTATGAAATTTAAGGTATTTATCCTATCGCTTGTTCTTGCACTTGCTGCCTGCACAGTTTCATATGCGGCTTCAACAGTGACATCTGACGGAGTAGGAGATGCTTATCAAGGAAGCGTAATTCCTGCTGACCAGACTATGATTATGGCAGTAAATCCCGGTGATACAATCACCATTGATATAGCGGGTGCAACTGACAGTATTACACTTATAAGCTATAAGGGCAGTGAGCCGCAGCCGGATAATATTCAGCACCTAAATCAGTATTCAAAGAATACAACCTCTATATCATATATAGTACGTGATATTTCCAGTACTCAAAACGGTCTTTATCTTCTAAGACTAAATGATGGTACAACTACATATGATTTTTATTACAAGGTTGGAAGACCTTTGCTTGACAATAATGATAATCCCGACAGCAGTGTTAACTACTATAGAAGAGTTGATTTCGGCTATGATGATGGCGAAACTGAGCCAACCAGTGATATATATGATGGTACAACCTCTGTTGCGTATTTAGCCACTTTTACACCGGCAGGCGACGCTGTAACTAAGTACGGCTTTAGTGTTAAAATGAACAAGGACTCAACAAAGTCACTTGACCGTAGTGTTGAGGGAAACATTACAGGTGATGGCGAATTCATCTTCGGTATAACTATTTTTAATATGAAGCCAGATAATGGAAAGACTGTTGATCAATTAATTAGCGAGCTTGTAGTTACACCATATGTTAACTACAGCGTTGAAAATGCTGATGCGTAATTAAGGAGATTGCTGAAATGAGGAAATTTATTAAACCTGAAATAGAAATTATAAGTTTCTCTACAGAGAGTACTATGTTAGGTCTATTAACAGAGTCAAACCTGCTTGATCAGATTTTTGACAGGGAAGTACAAATTGGTAACATTAAATTTGAAGATCTAAAATAATGGACGAGGATACGAAATATTCGTATCCTTTTCTTTTGTTAATCTTTTGACAAAATTCGTATAGATTGTTGTGCAAAGAAATGTTAGAAATCAACTTTTAGAAAGGAAGAAAATAAATGTTTCACACATTCAAAGGTGGTATGCACATACCTGATTATAAGGAATTAACATCCGCAAAACCCATTACATCGCTTGATGGGGATAAAATACATATCTATCCGCTACAACAGCATATCGGCGCACCGTTAGAGCCTAAGGTAGAAAAGGGAGAGGTGGTAAAGGTCGGTCAGGTGCTGGCAGATTCTGATGCTTTTGTTTCTACACCTGTTCATAGCTCTGTTTCGGGAACTGTAATCGATATAAAACCGTATCTCCATCCGTCAGGTGCAAAGGTTACCGCTGTCTTTGTTGAAAATGATTTTATGTATACAAAGTGCGATGATATTAAACCTTATAACCCAGATAATATGTCTAAAGAAGAGATGCTTGCAGTAATTCGAAATTCCGGTATTGTCGGAATGGGCGGAGCAGGCTTTCCTACTCATGTAAAGCTGTCACCGCCGCCTGAAAAAAAGATCGAGTATCTTATTATAAACAGTGCGGAATGTGAGCCGTATATAACAGCAGACCATCGCAGAATGTTAGAAGAGCCTGATTCTATAATTGATGGTATAGGAATAGTACTTAAAATACTCGGCTTGTCTGTTGGATATATCGGAATTGAGACAAATAAGCCTGATGCAATCAGTATTATGAAAGAAAAAGCTGCTGAGTCAGGCAATGTTAAAGTAGTTCCTCTAAAGGCGAAGTACCCTCAAGGCGCAGAAAAACAGCTCATTTATGCGGTTACCAAAAAGCAGGTACCATCAGGCGGACTTCCTGCAGATGTCGGCGCTATTGTGATTAACGTTGATACTGTATCACAGATTTCAAAGACGTTTAGAACGGGTATGCCACTTACCAAGAGAGTTGTAACCATATCCGGAGATGCTATTGAAAACCCGTCTAATTTTGAGGTTTATACAGGAGTAACGTTTCAGTATCTTATTGATGCGGCAGGCGGTTTCTCGGCTGATGTAAAAAAGCTTGTTATGGGCGGACCTATGATGGGTATTGCTCAGTTTTCGACTGAGCCTCCGGTTGTAAAGACTACATCGTCAATTCTTGCACTTTCAGAGGAAGGCGGTAATTATGACGATTACTCACCTTGCATCCGCTGCGGGAAATGCGTTGACCACTGTCCGATGCGCCTGATGCCGTTATATCTTAGCAAGTTTTCGGTTGAAAATAATCTTGAAAAAGCCGAGGAATATAATATTCTCGATTGTATAGAGTGCGGTTTATGTTCATATTTGTGTCCCGGAAAGCAAAGTCCTCTGCACAATATCAGAATTGCCAAACAAAAAATCATTGAAAACAGGAGGAAGAATAAATAATGGAACACAAATTGATAGTATCTTCATCTCCGCATATTCACCAAAATGAATCAATCTCATCAATTATGCTTGATGTTATAATTGCCTTAATTCCTGCATCGTTGATGGGTATATACTATTTTGGATACCGTGCCGCTGTTGTGATTTTAACAGCAATAGCAGCATCGCTTTTGTCGGAATATGCGTATCAAAAAATCACAAAAAAGAAATCATCGGTGGGGGACTTGTCGGCAGTTGTTACAGGTCTTTTGCTTGCACTAAATCTGCCTGTCACAGTTGAGCTTTGGATGACCGTTATCGGCTCTGCTTTTGCTATTATAGTTGTAAAGCAGCTCTATGGCGGACTGGGTAAAAACTTTATGAATCCAGCGCTTGCGGCACGTTGCTTTATGGTAATCGCCTGGGGCGGTGCAATGTCAACCTTTGTTGACCCGTTTGCAGGATATGGTGCAGATGCAATATCACAGGCGACACCTCTTGGTGTGCTAAAAGGATTATCGGAGGGCACACTTCCTACTGTTACAGACGCTTTCTTTGGCGTTAAACCCGGTACAATAGGCGAAACCTCAGGTGCGATGCTTCTGCTTGGCGGACTCTATCTTATGTATAAAAGGGTTATCAGCTGGAGAATTCCGACGCTGTATATTGCGAGCTTTGCCCTTCTTACATATTTCTTCGGAACAAACATTACAGGTGATACACAGCTGTATTTTACCGCAATATCTGTTTGCTCAGGCGGACTCTTTCTTGGTGCGATATTTATGGCAACTGATTATGTTACCACACCGACTACCAAGCTCGGTCAGGATATTTTTGCGCTCGGTTGCGGTGTTTTGACCTTTGTTATAAGAAGGTACGGCAGCTACCCGGAGGGTGCGTCGTTTGCTATTCTTTTAATGAATATTGCAACACCGCTTATTGACCGTTATGTCAAACCGAAAAAGTTTGGCTATGTCAAAAAATCCTGATATGTTTGCAGAAAGGATGTGTTAGTTAATGCAACGTAGTGACATTTTTGAAATATTGAAAATCGGACTGATACTTTTTGCAATTACTGCAATTTCTGCAGGTATACTTGCTGCTGTAAACAGTGTTACCGAGCCACTTATCACAGCTAATTCGCAAGAAAAACGTGAAGCGGCTATGACAAAGGTATTGCCGGATGCTGTTTCGTTTGAGAAGGTTGAGTACTCTGCACATGGCTCCAGCGTAATTGAAGCATATGCAGCAGGTGATGCGGGATATGTTATCCTTAGTGAACCGAGAGGGTATGCAGGAGCAATTTCGATAGTAGTCGGTGTAAAGCCTGATTTAACAGTAAACAGTATTGATATTACAAGTCAATCGGAAACACCGGGACTTGGTGCTAACTGTGCTAACGACAGCTTTAAGGAGATGTTTGTCGGTAAGACGTCTGGTATAAAGGTTGTCAAATCTGACCCGCAGGGCAATCAGATTGATGCCATTTCATCTGCGACGGTAACCTCAAAGGCGGTAACAAAGGGAGTAAATGATGCTCTCGTTGCAGCTGAAGAACTGATGGGAGGCTTAGAATGATGGATAAAAAGAAAAACGTATTTATAAATGGTCTTCTGTATGAGAATCCCACATTTGTACAGCTTCTCGGTATGTGTCCGACACTTGCTACAACTACAAGCGTGAAAAACGGCATTGGTATGGGACTGTCTGCAACTGCAGTACTGATACTTTCAAATATGCTGATTTCTCTTTTAAGAAAGGTAATACCCGAAAAGGTACGTATTGCTGCATATATAGTGATTATTGCTGCATTTGTTACTATTGTTGAGATGTGCCTTAATGCGTATCTCCCTGATATAGCCGAGCAGTTGGGAATATTTATTCCGCTTATAGTTGTTAACTGTATAATCCTCGCACGAGCAGAAGCTTTTGCGTCTAAAAACGGAGTGTTAAGCTCAATTATGGATGGTGCCGGAATGGGACTTGGCTTTACCGGTGCGTTAACCATTATCTCTGCAGTTCGTGAATTTCTCGGTGCAGGAACAATACTTGGAATAAAGATTTACGGCGATACTATTACACCGATGTCAATTTTCGGAATGCCTCCGGGCGGATTTATTACATTAGGCTTGTTAATAGCACTTATCAACTTCTTAATCTCTAAAAGAAAGGCGGCGAATAATAAATGATGAATGTGATTTCTGTTATAATTGCCGCACTTTTTACCGAGAATTTTGTACTTGTAAAGTTCCTCGGAATATGCCCGTTTCTCGGTGTTTCCAAAAAGACCGAAACGGCTATGGGCATGGGAATGGCGGTAACCTTTGTTATGGCTATTGCGTCTGCGTGTACATGGTTGGTTAACCACTTTCTTCTTGAGAGATTTTCACTAGAATACCTCCAGACGATAGTATTTATTTTGATAATTGCAGGACTTGTACAGTTTGTTGAAATGTTTGTCAGAAAGTCTATGCCGGCACTCTATAGTGCGCTTGGTATCTATCTCCCGCTGATTACAACAAACTGCGCAGTGCTTGGTGTTGCCCTCTTAAATGTGCAAAACGGCTATGGCTTTATGCTCTCGCTTATTTACGGAACATTTGCAGCACTTGGTTTTTCGATGGCAATAGTTCTGTTTTCAGGTATTCGTGAGTTTATTGACGAACGTGAAGTCCCCGAGGCGTTCAGAGGTTTCCCGATTGCGCTTATTACCGCAGGCTTGATGGCTATTGCTTTTACAGGCTTCTCGGGTCTAACAATATAAGAAAGGCGGTGCAAGTAATATGAAAGAAATACTAATTCCGATTGCGATTGTCGGAGGTACCGGACTTTTGTTTGGATGCTTGCTCGCTTTTGCGTCTATTATATTTAAGGTTAGTAAAGATACAAGAATAGAGATGATAGAAGATGCACTCCCCGGTGCAAACTGCGGCGCCTGCGGTTATGCAGGCTGTAGTGCGTATGCAACTGCAGTGGTGGAGAATAATGCTCCTGTGTCATCATGCAGCGTCGGTAAAGATGCAGTAGCCAAAAAGATTGCTGCAATTATGGGCAAGGAAGCCGGAAAGGTAGAGCCCAAGGTTGCAAGGGTAATGTGCGCCGGCAAATGCGGTGTTGCAGAGGATAAATATGAGTATGCAGGAATAGCGGACTGTGCGTCTGCTGCAAGACTTGCGGGTGGTGCTAAGATGTGCCCCAATGGCTGTCTCGGTCTTGGTACGTGTATAAAGGTATGTAAATTTAATGCTATTTCTATAGTCGACGGTATAGCATTTATTGATGAAACTAAGTGCGAAGCTTGCGGACAATGTCTTAAGGCTTGCCCTAAAGGTGTAATTGCGTTTGTACCCGTGTCCAATAAGGTTTGGGTTCCCTGTAATAACACCGAAAAGGGCGCTGATACAAACAAATATTGCAAGAGTGGTTGTATCGGTTGCCGTATATGTGAAAAAACTTGTCCCGTTGAGGCTGTAAAGGTTATAGATAATCATGCAGTTATTGACTACTCAAAGTGTATCAGCTGCGGTCTTTGTGCTGATAAATGTCCAAAGAAGCTTATACATAAGTCAACAGAACATGGAGTAGGAGTTTAATAACACGAAAAAGGAGATTTTGTCTCCTTTTTTTGTTTAATCAATATAAAATGTTACAAATTTGTTAATTTAGCATAAAAAATACGAAAAAAACTATACAAAAAGGAATTATTGTGATATAATGTTACATATAATAGCTGTTTTGTATGCTTATGAGTATTAAGTATTTGGGAGGATTACAAATGATTAGCAAAGCGTTCAGAAACATCGTATCACAAATGGCGGAAATATATCCGAAAAGATTTGGTATAGCAGACTCAAAGGGCTTGGTTCTTGCGTCCAACGGAGCAGAACTCTCTGCTGATGTTTTAGAGGAGCTTATTTATGCTGTTTCTGATGATGACAAGTTGTTTACGAAGGACGGGTTTACCGTGCGTCCTATTTTAGGCAAACCCTTGCCTGACTATATAGTTTATGTTGAGGGTACTGACGAGGTGTCGCAGTACTGCTGTAATTCTGTTGCTGTTGCAGCAAACAATGTACGTCATTATTATGACGAAAAATACGATAAGACTGTATTTATGCAGAATGTAATTTTTGATAATGTTCTTGCTTTTGACTTGCATCAAAAAGCTATGGAGCTTCATGTTGATATTGAACAGCCAAGAGCCGTGCTTTACATCAAAGTAGAGGGTAAAGGCGATTTGAGCATTTACGAGGTTATCAGAAATATCTTCCCCGACAGAGAACATGATTTCTTAATCAATATTGACAGCGAAAATCTCGTACTTATCAAGGAACTCAAAGAGATTGTTTCAACAGAAGAGGTTGAAATGCTGGCGCAACAGATTTTAGATACCGTTCAGACCGAAAGTATGATGCGTATTTTAATCGGTGTCAGTGCTCCCGCAGAGAATATCAATAAGCTTAATAATGCATATAAAGAAGCACAGATTGCGCTTGAAGTCGGCAGGGTTTTTGATGATGAAAAGCTTATTCTTAACTATGAAAGCCTTGGTATAGGCAGACTTATCTATCAGCTTCCGATAAGACTTTGCGAGCTCTTCTTGCAGGAGGTATTTAAGAAGGGTGACATTACACTTTTAGACAGCGAAACAATCCTCACAATCAATAAATTCTTCGAAAATGACCTAAATGTTTCTGAAACCTCCAGACAGCTTTTCGTACACAGAAACACACTGGTTTACAGACTTGAGAAAATTTATAAGCTTACAGGACTTGACCTTAGAAAATTTGACCAGGCAATCGTCTTTAAGGTTGCTATGATGGTGCATAAATACCTTGTTTCTAATCCTATGAAAATCTGACATCGTTAACCCGAAAGGATATTTGATATGATTGAATTTGTAAATGTTTGCAAGGAATACGAAAACGGCGTAGTTGCGTTAAATGACGTTAGTCTTAAAATCGAAAACGGAGAGTTTGTCTTCCTTATCGGCTCATCAGGTGCAGGAAAAACAACTATGACTAAGATACTGATGCGCGAGGAAAACGTAACCTCCGGTCAGGTGTTTTTAGACGGCAAAGATGTAACTGCTTTAGGCGACAAGGACATTCCGTACCTAAGACGCAAAATGGGCGTGGTTTTTCAGGACTTTAGACTCTTGGAAGACAGAACTGTTTACGAGAATGTTGAGTTCGCTATGCAGATAGTCGGTGCGTCAAGACGTGAAATTAGACGCAGAGTTCCGACAGTTCTTAATATGGTCGGACTTAACTATAAAGCAAAGATGTTCCCCCGTCAGCTCTCTGGCGGTGAACAGCAAAGGGTGGCACTTGCTCGTGCTTTGGTTAATAATCCTACATTACTTATTGCTGATGAGCCTACGGGTAACCTTAACCCTGAAACAGCAATGGAGATTATGGAAATATTCGAAAGTATTAACGCAATGGGTACGACGATAATTATGGCTACTCATGCACACGATATTGTCGATGCGATGCACAAGAGAGTTATTGCTATTGAAGACGGACACGTTGTAAGAGATGAAGTAGGGGGGGAATATCATCAGTATGTCACGGATTAAATACTTTATGGGCGAGGCAAAGAAGAATATTATACGTAATGGTCTGATGAGCGTTGCCTCCTTGTTTACGATAGTATCCTGCCTTGTAATTCTTGGTTTGTTTATGATTATTTCGCTCAATGTGGATGTTGTAACCGAACAGATTAAGGACCAGTGTGAGATACAGGTTTTTCTTGATATGGGTACATCAGACGAGCGTGTTGATGCTATTTATAACGAAATCTCGGCGATGGAAAATATTAAATCTGCCGAGCTTTACACCAAAGAGCAGATGCTCAATGAGGTAAAGGTAACAATGTTCGAGGGTCGTGAGGAGCTTATTGAGAGCTTTAATGACGAGGACAACCCTTTTAGCGACTCATATAAAATTGTTCTTAATGACATTTCATTAGCAGGCGAAACTGCGGCAGCGCTTGAAGCTTTAGATAATGTTGAAAGTGTTACCAATAAGCAGGACGTTGTAAATATGGTACTTACAATATCAAAGAATGTCCGTTGGGTGACAATCGTTATAATGATGCTTTTGCTCTTGGTTGCGGTTGTTATTATTTCAAATACTGTACGCCTTACTGTCTTTAACCGCCGCAAGGAAATCGGTATTATGAAATACATAGGTGCTACTGATAAGTTTATTCGTATTCCGTTTATTTTCGAGGGTGTGCTCGTTGGTCTTGCAGGTGCTGTTATATCTTTTCTTCTAATGTTTGGTGGATATGCTTTTATACTAAGACTGATTGAGTCAAGCAGCTTCGACTTATTTACACTTATTGGACTAAAACCTGTTGTCGTATGGCTTAGTGTAGTATTCGTTATTGTCGGTAGCTCGATTGGTATGCTCGGCAGTATGATATCTATGAAAAAATACCTCAAGGTGTAATTTCTGAAAGGAATGTTTACTATGAGAAGTGTTCTGTTTGGGCGAATTGCCTCTCTCTTTCTTGCGCTTATGCTTATCTTTTCACAGATGGCATATGCTGCAAAGAGTGTAAGCGACTTAAAAGGCGAGCTTGAGGCAAACAAAAAAGAAACCGAAAAAATTAAAGAAGAGATTAGGGACAAGCAGGCTGATAAAAATGCTGCTACTGCTAAAATGAACGAGCTTGATATGGAAATTTCGGGTGTTCAGA
Organism: Clostridia bacterium; assembly: GCA_045649145.1. Taxonomy (GTDB): domain Bacteria; phylum Bacillota; class Clostridia; order UBA1381; family UBA1381; genus HGM11525. The sequence goes on along the minus strand of JAZRPK010000031.1, from coordinate 6,530 downwards.
CCGATATAGACAGCGTTCAGGCCGTCATAAACGAAAAGCAGGCAGAGATTGACAACGCTAATGCAAAAATAGAGAGTCTTAATTCAGATATTGACAAGACCACAGAAAAGCTTAAAGCTCGTATGAAGGTTATGTACGAGTATGGCAGTACGTCATATCTTGAAATAATATTGGAGTCTAAAGGCTTTTCTGATTTATTTACCCGTATTGCCGCAATTCAGGCAATTGTAAGACATGACAATTCAATAATTGAGGATTATGCTACTCAGATCGAAGAACTCGAAGCGGCAAAGTCTATTGTAGTAACAGAACAGCAAGAGCAGATAGAAGCTAAGAATATACTTACTGCGCAGCAGGATAAGCTTGAAGTTTTAAGAAATGAAAAGAGCAGACTTGTAGCTGAGCTTAATAAGGATATTGCAGCGCTTGAAGCGGCAGAGAAACAGAAGGAAAAGGACGCAAATGCACTCCAGGCTGAAATTAATAAAGCGCTTAATAAATCCTCAGGAACTGTTGTATATAAGGGTAACGGAAAATTTGCCTGGCCGTCTGCTTCATCTACCAGAATTACATCCAACTTCGGCTACCGCATACACCCAATTTTTGGTACAAAGAAGCTTCATAGAGGCCTTGACATAGGCGCTGCACAAGGTACAGATGTACTGGCAGCCGAGTCAGGAGTTGTCCTTACCGCAGGATACAATAACAGCTACGGCTATTATATCACTATAAATCACGGCAGCGGTTATGTAACCCTTTATGCACATAACTCCAAGCTTTTAGTAAAATCAGGACAAACTGTTTCAAGAGGTCAGGTTATTGCAAAATGCGGCTCAACCGGAAATTCTACCGGTCCGCATATACATTTTGAGGTTCAGATTAATGGTAAATTGGTCAACCCGCTTAATTATCTGTAAAACAGTTTTACCGAAAGGACAATAATTGTGAAGTTAGATAAAAAAACTGTTGCCACAGTCGCAGTGACTGCGCTTGTAACGTGTCTTATTACCAACACTGTGCGTGATTTCAACTTTATTAACAATAACGGAAAAATTATGCACAAGCTTTCAGAAATAACTAAAATTATTAAGGATCATTCTATCTACCAAACCGAAGACGATGTAATGGCAGATATGGCAGCGACTGCGCTTGCGGCATCTGTTAATGATAAGTACACAAGATACCTTGATAACTACTCCTTCAAACAGTATATGGACGCTGCATCAAGCAGTTATTTTGGTATAGGACTTACGTTAACGTCAGATTATGAAAGCGGTGATGTAACCGTTTCGGAATGTGCAAAGGGCGGTCCGAGTGAACGTGCCGGTGTTTTGGTGGGTGATATCCTTGTTTCTGTTGACGGCAGGGAATGTAATTACGAAACTCTTACAGATTTAATTACCTACATTAAGTCTAAGAATGAGGGTACAGATATAAATTTAAGCCTTTTAAGAAATGACGAAACAATAGATATTTCTGTGCCTTTTGAGCAAATTCATACTAACCTTGTATCCGGACAGATGCTCTCTGACGGCATTGGTTACATCAAGATAGACAGCTTTAAGGGCTCGCTTGATAACGATGCCAAGACTGCTTATGACGATTTTGTAGATATGGCAAACGATCTTCGTGACAGCGGAATGGTTAAGATGGTCTTAGACCTTCGTGATAATCCAGGCGGCGAGTTTGGTGTTGTTGCAAGTATTGCAGACGAGTTTCTTTCGGAAGGGTTAATCACTTATACAGAGGACAAGAATGGCAAAAGGAGCAATCTATATGCCAGACAGGGCGGTCTTGACTATCCTGTTGCTATTATTACTAACGGTAACAGCGCTTCTGCCTCGGAGGTACTTACAGGTGCGCTCAAGGATAACGGCAAGGCGACAGTTGTGGGCGAAAAAACCTTTGGAAAAGGCGTTGTTCAAAGCTGCACAACATTGTATGACGGCTCAGGTATTATAGTTACTGTTTCCAGATACTTTACTCCGTCAGGTGTATGTATTGATGGTATTGGTATTGAGCCTGATGTTTTCTGCCCGCTTCCCGAGGGGAAGACACCGGCAGATTATACAGTTGAAAATGACCCGCAAATAGCAAAAGCTGTTGAGGTACTTTCTTATAAGTAAAATTTGTATTTGCACAAAAATGGCGGTATTGATTTTTCGATACCGCTTTTCGTATAATGAGGAAGGTGAAATATATGCTGTCGCTGATAAATTCCTGTGGCTTGATTGGAATAGATGGCTATACAGTTAAAGTTGAAACAGATGTAGGTAATGGCTTGCCACGCTTTGATTTGGTCGGGTTACCCGATGCAAGTGTCAAAGAGGCAAAGGAGAGGGTTCATTCTGCGATAAGGAACTCTGGCTTTGGTTTCCCTGCAAAAAAGATAGTTGTAAACCTAGCACCTGCCGCACTTAAAAAAGTGGGTGCTTCATACGACTTGCCTATTGCTGTTTCTATTTTGTGCGCAACAAATCAGTTGCCGTCGGAGAGGGTAAATAATGCAGTTTTTATAGGTGAGCTTTCTTTAGATGGCAGTGTGTATCCTGTAAACGGCGTTTTGCCAATGGTTATTTCTGCACTCACTGAAGGGTTTGACACATTTTTTGTTCCTTTAGAAAATGCGCCTGAGGCATCTGCTGTAACAGGTGCTAAGGTATACCCTGTAAAAGTTCTTAAGGATATATTTGACCATTTTTGTACGAATAATGTGATAGAGCAGTATATTCATTCAGAACATAAATTAAGCAATCGAAAGATAGACGAATCTCTTGATTTTAAGGATGTAAAAGGTCAGGAGAATGCAAAACGAGCACTTGAAATTGCAGCAGCTGGAAATCATAATATACTGCTTATCGGACCGCCGGGTACAGGAAAAACTATGCTTGCCCAAAGAGTTCCCGGCATATTACCCGACCTTACAACCGAAGAGTCGCTCGAGGTTACAAAAATTCATTCGATTGCGGGAATTTTACCCGCAGGCGAGTCGATGCTGACTACAAGACCTTTTAGAAGTCCGCATCATTCGGTTTCTGCTTCAGGCTTAAGCGGCGGTGGCAGCGGTCTGCCACGTCCCGGAGAGCTTTCACTTGCACATAATGGTGTATTGTTTTTAGACGAACTGCCGGAGTTTAGACGCGATGTATTAGAGGCAATGAGACAGCCCTTAGAAGATGGTATGGTAACCATATCGAGAGTGGGTGCAAGTCTTACTTACCCGTGCAATATGATGCTTGTTGCGTCGATGAACCCTTGCAAATGTGGCTATTTTGGCGATAGTACCCATCGCTGTACCTGCTCTCCTGCACAAATTGATATGTACAGGTCAAAGATTTCTGGCCCGCTCCTTGACAGAATTGATATTCAGGTTGAGGTAGGCTCGGTGGACTATTCCGATTTGAGTACTACAGAGGAAAGCGAAAGCTCTGCTGTTATCAAAGAAAGGGTTAACAGAGCAAGAGCAATTCAGCAGGAAAGATATAAAAATCTTTCAATATATTCAAATGCACAGCTTAATTCCGGTCAACTTGAGGAATACTGCAAAATAGGCGAAAGGGAGCATAAACTTCTGCAAAATGCCTTTGACAAGCTTGGATTAAGTGCAAGAGCATACAGCAGAATTTTGAAGGTAGCACGCACTATTGCAGATTTGGAGCAAGCTGAAAATATAAATGCCGTACATATTGCAGAGGCAATACAGTACCGTAGCCTTGACCGCAAGTATTTTGAATAGTATTCTATCGTAAAATTCTTGCTAAAAGAAGAAGTTTTTTGCGCATTTGATATTGATATTAAGGTGTAAATAATGTATAATATAATAATAATGTACAGAGGAAGGTTTTACCTATGAATAATGAGAAAATGGCGGAGCTTTTGTTCTCCGATATAACCAAAACTCCTGAAGATTATGAGGCGATGTATCCTGCACGTAATCTTAAAGAGGGAGCAATTGTTACAAGATTTGCACCCAGTCCTACGGGATTTTTGCACTTTGGCGGTCTTTTCGCAGCTTTTGTAGGAAGAACTGCCGCAAAGGCAACTGATGGCGTGTTTTATTTAAGAATTGAGGACACAGACAAAAAAAGAGAAATCGAAAACGGAGTAAGCCTCATTGTAAAAGGTCTTAGCGATTTCGGAATTACAATAGATGAGGGTATGCTTTCAGAAACAGAGGAAAAGGGTGAATACGGACCCTATATACAAAGTGCAAGACGTGATATTTATCGTGCGTTTGTAAAAGAGCTGGTAAAGAAAGGTCTTGCTTATCCGTGCTTTATGAGCGAGGAGGAGCTTTCAAAGATACGTGAGCTTCAGGAGGCTAACAAGGAGCTGCCGGGTGTATGGGGCGACTATGCAAAGTTCCGTGATATTACCGTAGAAGAAGCGAAAAAGCGTATTGAAGCAGGTGAGGAATACGTTGTCCGTTTACGCTCACCCGGTCAGGCGGATAAGAGAATTAAGTTTAAGGACGTAATAAGAGGCGAAATAGAGATGCCCGAAAACATCATTGACGTAGTTCTCTTAAAAAAAGATGGAATACCCACCTACCATTTTGCCCATACTGTTGACGACCACCTGATGCGCACAACGCACGTTGTCCGTGGTGATGAGTGGGTTTCGTCTGTTCCGATACATCTGCAGCTCTTTTATGCCTGCGGTTTCAAGGCACCTAAATATGCGCATATTTCTCCGATAATGAAGGAGGAAAACGGCGGAAAGAGAAAACTCTCTAAGCGTAAGGACCCAGAGGCTGCTGTCAGCTTTTATGAGGAGGAGGGCTATCCCTCAGGCTCCGTGTGGGAGTATCTTTTAACTCTTGCAAATTCCAACTATGAGGAATGGCGCAGAGCCAATAAGACAGCAGCACCGACCGAGTTCCCGTTCTCGCTTTCAAAAATGAGCAAGGGCGGCGCACTCTTTGATATGGTTAAATTAAACGATGTCAGCAAGAACTATATTTCTACACTTAACGCTCAGGAAGTCTATGATATGCTTTATACTTGGGCAAGAGCAAATGATGAGGTACTTTTTGAAAGACTCAAGGATAAGGAATATGCACTTTCTGTCCTCGGTGTTGAGAGAGGTAATGCAAAGCCAAGAAAGGACATTGCCAAGTGGAATGAAGTTCGTGATTATACCGAGTATTACTATAATGCACCCAGTAGCTATGAATTCCCCCAAAATGTATCAAAGGCTGACGCAATAGAAATTCTTCAAAACTATAAGAAGATATATACAAAATCGCTTACTGCGGAGGAATGGTTCCCTGCACTTCGCGATATGGCAGAGACTCTCGGATATGCTAAAAATCCTAAGTTATACAAGGAAACACCCGACGAGTTCAAAGGCCACGTTGGCGATGTCAGCACTGTTGTAAGAATTGCAGTCACAGGCAGAAGCAACACGCCTGACCTTTTCTGGATTTCGACTGTGCTCGGATATGAGGAAACAGTAAATCGAATAGACAATGCAATAAACTTTCTTAGCAAGGAGTAATATAAATGGATACAGAACGTAATGAGGTTATAAGCCGTAATTTTATAGAAGAGGCAATAGAAAAGGATTTGGCAGACGGAGTCTATAGTAGAGTACAGACACGTTTCCCGCCTGAGCCTAACGGCTATCTGCATATTGGTCATGCAAAGGCAATCAGCATTGACTTTGGAAATGCTAAAAAATATAACGGTACCTGCAACCTTCGCTTTGACGATACCAACCCTACAAAAGAGGACGTTGAGTACGTTGATGCAATAAAGGAGGATATTGAGTGGCTTGGATATAAGTGGGATAAGGTGCTTTACGCCTCCGATTATTTTGACGCTATTTATGACTGCGCTATCAAGCTTATAAATAAGGGTCTTGCATATGTAGACGACCTTACAGCTGACGAAATAAGAGAGTACAGGGGCACGTTAACCGAACCAGGAAAAGAGAGCCCCTACAGAAACAGAACAGTCGAGGAAAACCTCGATTTGTTTAAGAGAATGACAGACGGCGAGTTTGAAACGGGCGCAAAGGTTTTAAGAGCAAAGATTGATATGGCGTCACCAAACCTTAATATGCGTGACCCGATTATCTACCGTATCCTGCACGCTACACATCACCGAACAGGTGATAAGTGGTGCGTATATCCGATGTATGACTTTGCACATCCTATTTCCGATACGGTAGAGGGTGTTACACATTCGCTTTGTTCTCTGGAGTTTGAGGACCACAGACCGCTGTATGACTGGTTCCTTAGTGAGCTTGAGTTTGAAGAGCCGTCAAGACAGATTGAGTTTGCAAGAATGAACTTAAACTACACCCTTACAAGTAAGAGAAAATGCTTAAAGCTTGTGACTGACGGAATAGTTTCCGGCTGGGATGACCCGAGAATGGGTACTCTTTGCGGAATGAGGAGAAGAGGTTATCCTGCAGCAGCGCTACGCGATTTTTGTGAGAGAATAGGCGTTGCAAAAGCAAACAGCGTAATTGATTTTTCGCTCCTTGAGCATTGCGTCCGAGAAGAATTAAACAAAACAGCACCT
>JAZRPK010000030.1:0-1703 GCA_045649145.1 Clostridia bacterium | reverse complement strand
AAGTGATTCGGCGTGTTGCGTTTTTCGTTTTTACATTGTTGCTCTATTCCATTTGATTTTTAACTTTTCCTACATTCTAATAAGTGAGGGAGCGAAAACTTCACAAATCACGGGCACAGCCGTCGGGAAACCGGCGGCTTTTTTGTTGCCCGAAAATAGAAAGGAGGAAAAGACGATGTTGAAGATCACATCAAAACAAGCAGATAAGGTTCACCGACTTGTAAAAACTTGTTGCGCCAACTGCGACAAGGACGGCAACTGCATTTTGCTTGACGATGGAGAAGCCCACCGCTGTGTGCAGCTTATCTCTATCTACGGCATTTACTGCAACTATTTTAAAAATGCGGTTTTGCCAAGCGACCAAGAATTATTCGAACAAATCAAAAAACAAAACAAATTAAATTAAAAAGGAGAAATGTAAAAATGAAAAAATTTAATGAAATGTATGTTATCGGTATCGACCACGGTTATGGGAATATGAAAACGGCAAACTGCTGTTTCCCCACCGGAGTGATGAAAACCGATACAGAACCCACCTTTGTAAGCGACCTGCTCGTGTGGAACGGCAAGTATTATTCCATCGGAGTCGGTCATAAGGAATTCACGGCGGATAAATTTACCGATGAGGATTATTATGTTCTTACCCTTGCCGCTATTGCCCGTGAACTCAGACGTGAGCGTGTTACTAACGCTAATGTGTTCATCGCCGCAGGGCTACCCTTAACTTGGGTAAGTGAGCAAAAGGCAGAATTCAAAAAATATCTGCTTACAAATAACAAGGTTTCCTTTACGTTTAGAGGCATCGAATACCGCATTAAAATCGTAGGCGCAGAAATCTATCCGCAAGGCTTTGCCGCTGTTGCCGAAACACTCGGTGATTTTAACGGTGTGAATATGCTCTGCGATATTGGTAACGGTACTATGAATCTGCTTCGTATTGTAAACAAGAAACCCGATGCACAGCGTATGTTTACCGAAAAGTACGGGACCCATCAGTGCGCTTTGCTTATCCGTGAGCAGATGATGAAAGTACACCACGCTGCTCTTGATGATGCCATTGTCACCGAAGTCTTAAAGAAAGGCACAGCAGATATAGATGAGCAGTACCTTGATACGGTAGTTAAAACCGCAAAGGAATACACCGCCGGCATCTTCCGCCGTCTGCGTGAACACGAATACGATCCTAAACTGATGAAACTTTACGTAGTTGGCGGTGGCGGCTGCTTAATCCGTAACTTTGCCGATTACGATGCAAGCCGAGTAATCATTAACGAGGATATTTGTGCTACCGCAAAAGGATATGAGTATATGGCGCTTATCTCATTTAAACGAAACGGAGGTGCGGTATGAGTATTAAGAATATGAAAATCCGCTTTAACTTGGATAAAGAAAATGACCGCAAGGCGTATGAGTATCTGCAAGGCACAGACCATTCGTACAGCAAGGCGGTCATTTCTGCTATCTGCGAATATTTGGGACTATCTGAAAGGGCGGTAACTGAAGATGCTTTCCTTGAAAGAGTAATTACAACCATTAAAGAGGAATTGGCAAAAACCAATCCTTTCGCCGGCCTGTTACAACTTGTGCAGACACCGCCTGCACAAATACTCGCCGAAAAAGAAAATAAAGCCGAAACTGAAGAAACTGTTATGGATTTTATGGACAACTTTTAAGGTGTCAATTATCTCTGCTTTTGACGGTAC
>JAZRPK010000029.1:0-12038 GCA_045649145.1 Clostridia bacterium | reverse complement strand
ATATAACGGAGAATATTATCATATCGACGTCACCTGGGACGACCCTGTTACAGGAAGCAGTGCTTATAACTTTGTGCTGCAAAACAACTTTATGATTTCTGAGGGGCAAAAAGCAGCAATTATACAAAACAACAATCCCAGCCTCCAGTCGTTTTCGATTATAACAGACTACGAGTGTACCGATTCTACTCTTAACCCCTCGCTCCCGTTTAGCGACAGAGTTGACCCGCTTATATGGAGGGACGGAAAGTTTTGGTACAAAAGAACAGCGTTCAAAAGTGCGGAAGATGGTAGAGTTTATTTATACGCTAACCCCACATATTACTGTTTGACAGGCGACCTTGAAAGCTCCACCGTCATAGACGCTGACGGCTATCTGCCCGACAAGCGTTTAGATTCCGAGATATTTAACGTATTCCAAACTGACGGCGTAAACAAGGTTGCGATAGACTCTGCCGCTAATACAAGCGCAGACCTCTATGTCGCTCTATATGACCAATACGGCTTTTTGAGCGACGCTAAAAAGCTTGATGTAAGCTTTAATTCTTACGGTGAGGCGGTTGCCGAGTTTTCGGGTGATTACTCGAAGCTTATGCTCTTTAGCGACAACGGCATAAGAGCACTATCCTATCAAAAGTAAATAATTCCAAGGAGTTGACCAAAATGGCAAAAGGAAATATATCGGTAAGCTCGGAAAACATATTTCCGATTATAAAAAAATGGCTTTATTCGGACAAGGACATCTTTCTTCGCGAGCTGGTTTCCAACGGCTGCGACGCTGTAACAAAGCTTAAAAAGCTTGCGTCTCTTGGCGAGGCTAAAATTGATGCAGACGAAAAGTTTGCTGTAACTGTGACTGTTGACAAAGAAAAAGGTACGCTTTCCGTTTCGGACAACGGCATCGGTATGACCGGTGAGGAGATAGAAAAGTACATTACGCAGATTGCATTCTCGGGTGCGGCAGATTTTTTAGCAAAATATAAGGAAGAAGATGACAAAGGCTCGCAGATAATCGGGCATTTTGGACTCGGCTTTTATTCTGCGTTTATGCCGTCGGAGAAGGTGGAGATTGACTCGCTTTCCTATCAGGAGGGTGCAAAGGCAGTTAAATGGAGCTGCGACGGCAGTATGGAATACGAAATGACCGACTCTGACCGCAGCGAGCGAGGTACTACTATTACTCTTTATATCGCAGAGGACAGCAAGGAATTTTTAGAGGAATTCACGCTAAGAAGCGTGCTTAACAAATACTGTGCATTCCTGCCTGTTGAGGTGTATATGACCACTCTTCCCAAAGAGGAAAAGGAGGACGCACCCGCACCCAAGCCGATAAATGACACAACTCCGCTTTGGACAAAGGCACCTAAGGATTGCACCGACGAGGAGTACCGCGAATTTTACACCAAGGTGTTTGCTGACTTTAATCCCCCTCTTTTCTGGATACATTTGAACGTAGATTTTCCGTTTAACTTAAAAGGCATACTCTATTTCCCGAAAATTAACCACGAGTTTGCTGCACAGGAGGGACAGATTAAGCTCTTTAACAATCAGGTGTTCGTTGCCGATAATGTAAAAGAGGTTATACCTGATTTTCTGATGCTGTTAAAGGGCGTTATCGACTGCCCCGACCTCCCGCTTAATGTATCGAGAAGCTTTCTGCAAAATGACGGCTATGTCAAGAAGATTTCTGCACACATTACCAAAAAGGTTTCGGACAAACTGGGCGAGCTGTTCAAAAAAGAACGTGAAAGCTATGAGCAGTATTGGGACGATATAAACATATTCATAAAATACGGCTGTCTGCGTGACGAGAAATTTTATGACAGAGTAAAGGACTATATCCTCTACAAAGACCTTGACGGAAAGTATCAAACCCTTCCCGAGCTGACAAATGACAACGAAAAAAAGACGGTTTACTACGTTACCGACGAGAATTTACAATCGCAGTATATCAACATACTTCGTTCGCAGGGCGAAAATGCTGTTATTCTGCCTGCTGTTATGGATACGCATTTTATATCCTTCCTCGAAATGAAAAACGAGGGGCTGAAATTCAAGCGTATCGATTCGGCAATTTCCGACTCTCTGACCGATACCGATGCTGATAAGACCGACAATGACTCCTTGTTAGAGCTATTTAATTCACAGCTTAATATCGAGGATTTGAAGATTGAGGCACAGGGCTTAAAGGCTGAGGATATGCCTGCTGTTATACTTGTTTCGGAGGAGTCAAGACGTATGCGGGAAATGTACCGCTCATACGGTCAGCAGTTTGCAGGAATGAGCGAAATGTTTAAGGACGAGTACACCCTTATTCTTAACACTAATAACCCTCTCATTAAAAAGCTCCCCACACTTTCTGAGGATACCAAAAAGCTTATCGCAGAGCACGTATATGACCTTGCAATGCTTTGCAATAAACCCCTCTCGCCCGAACAGATGACACGTTTTGTAGAACGTAACAATAAAATTATGCAGATGGTTATATAAAAAAATGGCTATGCTTTTTAGCATAGCCATTTTGATTTTAGCATTTTTCTTTCGCTTCTTCGATATCAATGGGATATTCACCCGTAAAGCAACCCACGCAGAAGCCACAGTTTGCCTTAGGTGCAATCTTAGAAAGTGCATCAACACTCAAAAAGCCTAAGCTGTCTGCGCCAATCATTTCGCAGACCTCTTCGTTGGTTCTGCCAACCATTACGAGCTGGTCACGTGACGGCACATCTGTACCGAAGTAGCACGGCCACAGGAACGGGGGCGCAGAGGAACGAACGTGAACCTCTGTTGCTCCTGCCTTACGGAGAAGACTTACAATTCTTTTCGATGTTGTACCTCTTACAATTGAGTCATCAACCATAACAACTCTCTTGCCCTCGACGGTACTCTTTAGTACATTGAGCTTAATTCGTACAGAATTTTCACGCATAGACTGCAACGGCTGAATAAATGTTCTGCCTATATATTTATTCTTAATAAACCCTAAGCCGTAAGGTATACCCGACTCCTCTGCATAACCCATAGCCGCCGAAATTCCCGAATCGGGAACGCCGATAACTACGTCAGCGTCTACCGGATATTCCTTTGAAAGATATGCACCTGCCAGCTTTCTTGACTCGTGCACCATCTGCTGTTCTATAACGCTGTCGGGACGTGCAAAGTAGAGATATTCAAAGATACAAAGCGATGTCGGCTTTGAGTTTACGTAAGTGTCAATAGATGTTATTTCGCCGTCCTTTACAACTACAATCTCTCCCGGGCGAACATCTCGCACATATTCTGCACCCACGCTGTCGAGAGCACAGGTTTCTGATGCGATTATAACTGCCTTGCCTCTCTTGCCTATACAAAGAGGCTTTATTCCCCACGGGTCACGGCAGGCGATAATCTTTTGTGCACTCATTACCACCAGTGCATATGCACCGTAAAGATGCTTCATACTCTCCTCAACCGCACGTTCAATCGACGGTGTTTCAAGTCTTGCCTTTGCAATAGTGTATGCAAAAGCCTCAATATCAGTTGAAGTCTGGAATATAGAGCCGCCCTTGGTAAGCTCCTTAAGCAGCTTTTCGGAATTGACAAGACAGCCGTTATGTGCAACTGCAATATTGCCCTTAACATATCTTATAACCAAAGGCTGTGCATTTTCCATCTTCGATTCGCCGATGGTAGCGTAACGAACGTGACCAAGTGCCATTGTTCCGTCAAGACGCTCGAGAGTTTCGTCATCAAAAACCTCATTAACAAGTCCCATACCCTTATAATGAGAAATATCTTTATTCTTACATACAGCTATACCACAGCTTTCCTGACCGCGGTGCTGCAGTGCATAAAGGCCGTAGTAGGTACTGCGTGCGACCTCGCCTTCGGGGTCATATATGGCGAATACGCCGCATTCCTCGTGTAATTTTTCTGCTTGACTCATAAAATCAGTCCTTTCCCGACGTAGAATACCAATATGATTATACATTAAATAACCCGAATTTTCAACAAATTTTTTTAATTTCATATATTTTCATAAATCACGTACCTAATAAGAGTAAAAATATAATCACATTGACAAAATTTTAGTTTCGTGATAAGCTTTTAGCGTTAAGGAGGCGAGGAAATGTACCGTGTAAAAGAGGCAATAATTGTCGAAGGCGTATATGACAAGATTAAGCTGTCGGGGTTTATAGACGGTATAATTATGACAACAGGCGGATTTTCGGTATTTAACAACAAAGAAACGCAAGCTACAATCCGCACTCTCGCCGAAAAGACAGGGATTGTAATTTTGTCCGATTCCGATTCAGCAGGTCTTAAAATCCGTAATTTTATTAAACAGCTCTCACCCAACGCAACTATCCTGCACGCATATGTGCCCGAAATTGAGGGTTGCGAAAAACGTAAAAGCCATCAGTCTGCCGAGGGGCTTTTGGGCGTTGAGGGAATAAGCGAGGATATAATAATAGATGCAATCAGAAAATCGGGTGCAACCGTCGACGACAAGGCAGGCGTTATAAGAGAGGCACGCCAAATCAACAAGGCAGATATGTTTACCTTAGGACTTTCGGGCGGTAATTTATCAAGCCATTTACGTGCCGAAACAGCAAAAAAGCTCGGACTTCCGTCCAAGCTTTCCTCTAATATGTTGCTTGATGTAATAAACCGCCTTTTAACCTATGACGAGCTGTCCGCTCTGGTGGAGGAGATAAAAAAATCAGTAATCCTTTAAGCTTTTGATATAGCTAAAGGTCTTTTCCTCTCCCTCATCGTTTAACATAATAAGTAATTTTTCCAGCAATGCCGCCGTTTCAGGATGCATTGCTTTTTTTGCGTTTCCTCTTTGGAAATAGTCAAGCGGAGCACTGGGAGTATAGTTTCCCCCCTGATAGACCTTTGTTGCCGCTACCCTGTCACAAAACATTTCTTTTACATATCTAAGCGGCATTTTAACAGGCGACATAACCTTTGTTACAGGGTTATAATCGGTCCAATATTCAAAGTGGTGGCGGTTTCTGCCCTTGTGGTGCATCCACGCCTCAGAGTACCCCTTTTCGGCACGTTCAGCCTCGTTGGGACTGCGTGTTCCCTGATAAAACTTTATTCCCTCACGAAACTCTGTCGGGCTATATTTTGACAGGTCGTGCCTGAGTCCCTGCCACAAAATTCCGCATTTGGCGCAATGTATTATAACCATACGCCGATGCTTCATAATCGTTTTCAAGTGTCCTCTTAACTTCAATTTTCCTGCTCCTCAAAAAGTGCCTTGCAAAAATCATACGGCACAAATTCCTGCAAATCGTCTATGCCCTCACCCACTCCGATAAATTTAACGGGTAGGCTCTGCTCACGCATAATCGGTACAACCACACCGCCCTTTGCCGTTCCGTCAAGCTTGGTAAGAATTATGCCTGTAATATCGGCAACCTCCGAAAAGAGCTTAGCCTGCGAAAGTGCGTTCTGTCCCGTTGTTGCGTCTAAAACGAGCAACACCTCACGTGAAGCGTCGGGCAGCTCACGTTCTATTACTCTGTTTATCTTCGCCAGCTCCTCCATAAGATTTTTCTTGTTATGAAGTCTGCCTGCTGTGTCACATATCAAAATGTCACACTCTCTTGCCTTTGCGGCACTGCACGCATCGAATATTACAGACGCAGGGTCGCTGTTTTCCTGATGCTTTATTATGTCACAGCCGCTCCTTTTAGCCCAGATATCAAGCTGGTCAATTGCTGCCGCACGAAAAGTATCGGCAGCTGCTAAGATCACCTTTTTGCCTTGCGCCTTGTAATGCGCTGCAAGCTTACCTATGCTGGTGGTCTTGCCCACACCGTTTACACCGATTACGAGTATTACTGACGGTGCAGTTTCCATATTCATACGGCAATCACGGCGGGTTAAGATATAGCGTATAACATCCGAAAGCTCAGCTTTTACGCGGTCTGCCTCTTTAAGTCTTTTGGCAGTAACACGGTCATGAAGCTCCTCTATGATATAGCTTGCGGTATATGCGCCCATATCCGCCATAATGAGCGCCTCCTCCAATTCCTCGAAGAAGTCGTCATCTATCTCGGATGCCGTTTTGAAAACGTCATTGACCTTTTCCGCAATAGATGCACTCGTCTTTGAAAGTCCTTGTTTTAGTTTGTCAAAAAGTCCCATTTTAATCATTCCTCTCTGGGATTTATATTTTGTTATTAAGAAATCAATATTTCACACCCGTCGGCTGAGGAAAATTTTTGTAGATTGCATCTTCGCAGCGAGGGAGCTGTACGAAGGTACTGCCATCCCAAATTCTCCTTCAAAGTAAGGCTGTGGGAAATTTTCGCAGATTGCCGCTTTAAGCAGCGACGGCGTACGTGTTGTACTCCGAGCTGTGAAAAAGTGGTAAGATACGGAAATTTAACCAGCCGACATCAAGGCTGAGGAAAAATTTCGCAGATTATTACTTCGCAGCGAGGGAGCTGTACGATGGTACCGCCCCGAGTGAGAAGTGGTGAGATGCGGAATTTTAGCCAGCCGAAAAGACTATGAAAGCATATCGTCGCTAACATCATCTATTGCCAGGGACAGCATTTTTGTAACACCCTTTTCCTGCATAGTTACACCGTAGAGGACATTTGCAGCCTCCATAGTACCGCGTCGGTGGGTTATTACCACAAACTGTGTATCCTCAAGATAGTTTTTAAGATATGTTGCAAAACGTGATACGTTTACGTCGTCCAAAGCTGCGTCAATCTCGTCAAGCACGCAAAACGGCGTCGGCTTTACTGCAAGTATTGCAAATAGAAGTGCTGTTGCAATCATCGACCTTTCTCCGCCTGAGTAAAGACTCATATTCTGCAGATTTTTGCCCGGCAGCTGTGCCTCAATCTCGATACCGCTTTCTAATACGTTATCGGGGTCGGAGAGGTAGAGTCTGCCCTTGCCGCCGCCAAATAGCTCGGCAAAGACCTTCTGGAAGCTCTTATTTATCTCGGCAAACTGCTTATTGAAATGCTCCTCCATAAGCTCCTCGGTCGAGGATATAATCTTGCTGAGATTTTGTATAGCTGCCTCGAGGTCGGCTTTTTGTGCACTGAGGAATTCAAATCGTTCCTTGACAGCCTTGTATTCCTCTATCGCATCCATATTTACGCTGCCCAGAGCCTTGATTTTGCCCTTAAGCTCGCTGACACGTGCGGCTGTTTCCTTTTCGTTAGTGATATCCTGCTTGATTTCCTCGGCAGAGGATACCGTAAGCTCGTAATCCTCCCACAAGCGTGTTATGATATTTTCGCTGTCGGATGCAAGCTTTTCGCACTTGCTTTCGGCACGGGAATGCTCCTGCTGCAAAAGCACGAGTCGGTCGGTAAATTCTTTGTTAGACTCCTGTATTTTGCGTTGCTCCTCGGCAATCTTATCCTTTTCTGTATCAATTTCCGCTATGGCAAGCTTGATAATCTCGCTGCGGCGTTTTATCTCTTCAATCTTCTCCTCACATTCGTCAATCTCAAGAGACAAGCGCTCATTGTCGCTTGCAAACATTGCTTTTTCCTGAAGCTTCGAGCTTTCCTCCTCAGCAAACGCCGATATGCTGTCCAAAAGTGCTGTAATCGCATTTTGTTCTGCCTCAATTTCGCCTGTAAGCGAGCGGATTTTGAGTGTTTCTTCCATAACCGAGGCTGCTGCGTTTTCCTTTTCTTCTTCAAGTGCTGCAAGCTGTTCTTCGGTTTTTAGTATATTTTCTTCAATCTCATTTGCCTTTCGCTCAAAAGCCCTCTGTTCGCCGATAAGACGTGCAATATCCTCGCCTGAGGCCGCCAGATGCTCTTCTATCTGGTTAAGCTGTTGCTCAAGGCTCTTTCCGCTTTCGTCGGTTGAGAGCATACTTGCCCTTAGGTGCTCCGCATTATTCTTAGCAAGCATCGCATCATTTTCATACTCACGCAAAAGCGGAAGATACGAGTTTAATCTGTTCTCTAAATTCTTAAGCTCTGCCTCACGGCTGCTCCTTAACTCCCCAAGCTCCGAAAGGCGCTTTGCCGCCTTTGCTATCTCTTGTCCTAATTCCTTTATCTCGTTTGCACGGGACAAAAATCCGCTCTGCTTATTAACGCTGCCGCCGCTTATTGCACCGCCCGAATTAAAGACTTCACCCGCAAGCGTTACCGTGCGGAAACGGTAGCCGAACTTTTTGGAAAGAGCAATGGCATTATCCATACTGTCTGCAATTACAGTTCTTCCGAGCAGATTTTCCACAACGCCACGGTATTTTTTATCACACTTTACAAGGTCTGAGGCAATACCTATCACGCCGTCAGCCGCCGCCACCTCACGCTCGTTATCAAGTCTTCTTGATTTTACCGACGAAATCGGCAGGAAGGTAGCTCTGCCGCCGTGCTGTGTTTTTAAGTAACCAATTGCAGCTTTGGCGTCTTCCTCGCTCTCCACCACAATATTCTGCAGCGCACCCGAAAGTGCCGTTTCAATCGCTGTTATATACTCAGCATCAACCTCTATAAGTCCCGAAAGTGCACCGTAAATCATACGATTTTTAAGCTCCTGTGCCTTTAGGACAAGCTTTACGCTTTTGGCAAAGCCTTCGTATTCATTCTCCATTCCCTCAAGAATACGTTTCTTTGACGTCATTGAGTTATTGCTTACGGTAAGCTCCGATTGCTCGTTTATAACCTTTTCCAGCTCTGCTTTCTTATTTTCTACTTCCTCTGTCACCGAGTCAACTCTCTTTTGCATTGATGCACGCTTTTCCTCTGCATCAGCTGCCGCCTTTTCATTCTCCGCTATACGATTTGAAAGCTCTTTTGTATCAGCAGATTTGGCAGATATTTCGGCTATCGTTGCATCTTTTCTTGAGAGGTATTCTGCACGCATTTGCTCTGCGCCTTCTATTCCCGCCTTTTTGGCAGTTGCCTGCTCCTTAGCGTCAGACAAAGCCTCACGAAGCTTTGAGATTTCCTCCCTCTTTAGAGTTACTGCGTCAAAAATCTCCTTGTTTCTGTCGCTGACATCAGCAAAACCCGCTTCCATCTCTGCGACGGTTTTTTGGTTCTCTGCTATCTTTTCACGCTTAGATGCAATCTGCGCGTGCATCTCTTGTGTACGCTTTTTCTGCGATTCTATCTCACGGTCGATACGTTCCCCATTTTTAATATTATTTGCTATATTATTCTTGGCAATAGTAATATCGTTAAGTGCGCCGAGTCTTTGCTCCTCGCTCTCAGCAAGGCTTCTGTTCTGTTCTTCCTTTTCTTCGTCCTTTGCTTTGGAAAGGGATATTAGCTCCTCCACTCTTTTGGTAGTTTCGTCGCCTTTCGCCCTTAAATCGTCCATCTCGGAGGTTACATCGGCAAGAGCATCTTTTGCCTTTTGTAAAAGTTCAGCGTTGCGTTTTAAGTTAATTACGCTCATACTGACATCAAGGCCCTTATATTCCTCGTAGTATTCGAGGTATTTTTTAGCCTTTTTGGACTGGTTTTCAAGCGGGCCTATCTGCGACTGCAGTTCGGTTGTAATGTCATTTACACGGGTTAGGTTTTCGTTTGTGTTCTCAAGCTTACGCTCTGCCTCTTCTTTTCTGTGCTTATACTTTGGCACACCTGCCGCACCCTCGAAAAAGTCACGTCTGTCTTCTGCCTTGGTAGATAGTATCTGGGCAACATTTCCCTGACCTATCATAGAATATCCGCCTTTGCCGATACCTGTATCCATAAACAACTCCTGCACATCTCTTAGGCGGCAAGCAGCGTTATTTATCATATACACACTCTCACCCGAACGAAAAACCCGTCTTGTAACAACAAGCTCGTCAAAATCTATAGGGAAAGTTCTGTCGGTATTATCAAGCACAAGGCTTACCTCGGCAAAGTTAAGTGGTTTTCTCGCCTCTGTTCCCGAGAAAATTATCTGCTGCATATTAGCGCCTCTTAAGGTCTTTGCGCTCATTTCGCCCATTACCCACCTAAGAGCATCTAAAATATTACTTTTTCCGCTACCATTAGGTCCTACTATTGCAGTTATGCCGTCTTCAAAATCTACTACCGTTTTATCGGCAAAGGATTTGAAACCCTGCATAATTATTCTCTTCAAATACAACTTATACTCAATCCTTCCGTACAATTTCGCCCTGGGGTACAGCGTTATCCTGTATAAACTTTACCGTGTACCCTTCTTCTCTTAGGCGCTCGATGTTCTTTCGGCAGTTACCTACCGCCTTTGATATATCCTTTGGATTTACTGCGATTTCTGCGTTTTTTGTGTCCCCTGCAATTCTTTTTATGTCCCTCAAAAAAATCTCACTTTCTGCAAGTTCTCCGAATGCACTGTGGTATGGTCCTGCAACAAGCGCACCGCCGGGGGATATTTCGTCTGTTGCGGCAAGTCCTACTCTTATAACCGATATATTGTTACTTCTGAATTTTTCCATAAGCGTTGCCGCAAGCTCCACTGCACCCTCTAAGCTTTGCGGAGAGTATTCTCCGCATTGATACATATCGGAGAGTTTTGTGTCCCTTATTACCAGTGTGGGATAAATCCGTACAAAATCAGGTGCTAAAGAGATTATCTTGTCTGCCGTTTTAAGTGCCTTTTCATCAGTATCGTACGGCAGACCTGTCATCATCTGCAGTCCTAATTTGACAGGATAGTTTCTGATAATGCCAACTGCCCTTTCGACATCTGCTGCGGTATGTCCTCTGCCGCAAGCTGTCAGCACGCCATCGTCCATAGACTGAACTCCGAGCTCAATTGTTGTTACTTTGTATTTAAGAAGCCTCTCCATCACCGTTTCGTCTATAAAGTCGGGCCTTGTAGAGAGGCGTATCCCGTCAATATCGCCTGTCTTTATAAACTCATACGCTGCAGCTAAAAGCTCCTCCTGCAGTTCTTCCTCCACCGCAGTAAAGCTGCCGCCAAAGAAAGCCGCCTCGATTTGCCTGTCCTCTTTTGGCAATGTTGTAAGATACTCTTTTATTATCTCTTTTGTCCTCTCGCCGCTTGGCTTGTCCTTTTCGCCCGTTATGTGTTTCTGGTTACAGAACACGCAATCAAACGGACAGCCGTAGTGCGGGACAAAAATGGGTATATTATAGTATTTCATAGCTTTTCGATTGCCTGACGTGCGGCACTCTGCTCTGCGTCTTTTTTATTAGAGCCGCTCGCTTTTCCTATTACCTTGCCGTCTAAAACCGCCTCTATCTCGAAGCATTTATTATGGTCGGGGCCGCTTTCTGCTACCACACGGTAATTTACTCGCCCGAGGCGCTCTCTTTGTACATATTCCTGAAGCTCTGTTTTATAGTCCCTGTTACGATTACCGGAAAGCGCGTCGGTAAAAGCATCGCTCATAAGATTTAAGAGCCATTCACGTGCAAAATCAAGTCCTGCGTCAAGATAAATAGCAGCCAAAACAGCCTCAAAGGCATCGGATATAACCGACGGCCTCTCTCTGCCGCCTGACATCTCCTCGCCGTGTCCTAAAAGTATATACTTTGAAAGCTCAATTTTCTTTGAAATATCAAAAAGCGACTGCTCGCAAACAAGCGATGCACGAAGCTTGGTTAAACTGCCCTCGTGTCTGTTTTTAAGACTTTTGAACAGGTATTCGCCCGTTATCATTCCTAAAACCGAGTCGCCCAGAAACTCTAAGCGCTCGTTATCATTAATTTTGCGTTCGTTGGCATAAGAGCTGTGAGTCAGCGCACGCTTTATAAGGTTTTTGTCCTTAAATTCATAGCCGATTTTCTTTTCAAATTCTGTCATCAAATTCACTCCTTGGTGTAAGCTGACTTCGCCCTGTACAAGCACCTCTTATGCACGGCGAAACCAACTTTGGTTTTGTATATTAAAAGCTATACAAGGGGCTGCCCTGATGTTAGGTCAAACCCGTAACAGTCAGTGACAGTCCCTCGTTTATTTCCTATTATTCCTCGTACTTTTTCATCGCAATGGTCGCATTATGACCGCCGAAGCCAAGCGAATTGGATAGTGCGTACTTAATATCAGCCACCCTGCCCGCATTGGGAACAATGTCCAAATCGCACTCAGGGTCAGGAGTG
>JAZRPK010000028.1:0-3624 GCA_045649145.1 Clostridia bacterium | reverse complement strand
TACAAACTCTCCATTGCGGTACTCGAGCGAAACTGAAAGACCATCAATTTTGTGTTCAACAACATACGAACAGTTAGAAACTGCCTTAACCTTGCGGTCAAATTCCTTAACCTCGTCAAAGCTAAACGCATCCTGCAGGCTCTCCATCTTAACATTATGGATAACCTCAACAAAACCCTCAACAGGTGCACCTCCAACACGCATTGTCGGTGAAAGGGCAGAATAAAATTCAGGATTTTCAGCTTCTAATATTTCAAGCTCTCTTAGCATTCTGTCATATTCAAAATCGGATATTTCGGGAGCGTCATCGACGTAATATTTTCTGCTGTGATATTCAAGCTGACTTCTTAGCATATCGATTTTTGCTTTTATCTCGCTTTTATTCATATTCCTTATCCTTTCCCCGGAATGTAGTAGTTTGGTACATTTCCAATAAAAATTCGCTCGCAAATCGGAAGATTTATGTTTATATCACGGCTATCTGTCATAAACGAGGACACAACAGATGCGGACACAGTTACGTCAAGGCTGGCACGGTATTTAGTCTGGTTGATTCCGGCGGATATAAACTCGTCTTTTATTTCAACTCTTGAGATGGAGCCAAAGTATATTTTAACCGGAATTTTTACTCCTATGCCCTGAAGCGCTGCATAATCGGTAAGACTGCCAAGTGTGATTTGTATTTTGGCGCTATGCGTATTGGCAAGCTCTTGGGATAACCTCTTTGAAAATTCTGTTCTCAGGCTGTTGATTTTTGCGGTGTTCATATCTACAACAGCTATATCGCCGTCAGAAATATCATTATAAGAAAAGATATTACTGTCTGTAAAAACGTCAGCTGCAACCCCGTCAATTACATCTCTGACAACCTGCGTTGCAGCATCGGCGGCTCTGTATCTGAATATTGGCTCAGCTCTTACAAGAAAGAAGATAAAACCTACTGTCAATAGAAACATAATCACAAGAATAACCGCTAATTTCAATATCGGTGCTTTTTTTCTTATACCTAAACGCATACGCACACCTCCCCTTAGCAAAGTATGCTAAGGAAAGGTAATATGTGAAAGTCCCCAAATCAGAGCTACGATTTGAGGACTTTACTATTAAAGTCTTTTTTCGTTAATTTCTGCTATTGCAGCTTCGATAAAGCTCTCAACGGACATAGAGCCTATGTCCCCTTCCTTTCTGGAACGGACGGAAATAACATTATTTTCAATATCCTTATCACCGACAAGAATCATATATGGCACCTTTTCAAGCTGTGCCTCACGGATTTTATAGCCGATTTTTTCGGAACGGTCGTCTATTTCCACACGAATTATTCCCGAAGCCTCGAGCTTTTTCTTAACCTCATATACATAGTCAAGATGTCTGTCAGCGATAGGCAAAAGCTTTATCTGCACAGGTGCAAGCCATAGCGGGAACGCACCTGCATACTTCTCGATAAGAAGTGCCAAAGTACGCTCGTAGCAACCGATGGACGTTCTGTGAATGATATAGGGATTTTTCTTTGTTCCGTCCTTATCGACATACTCCATACCGAATTTTTCTGCAAGCATCTGGTCGATTTGCAAGGTGATAAGAGTATCTTCCTTGCCGTGAACATTCTTAATCTGAATATCAAGCTTTGGACCATAGAATGCCGCCTCACCGACACCGATTACATACGGTATTTCGAGCTTGTCAAGAATATCCTTCATCATATCCTGAGCCTCTGCCCACTGCTCGTCTGTACCGATATACTTTTCTCTGTCATCAGGATCCCACTGCGAGAAACGATAGGAAACATCCTCATAAAGTCCAAGAGTTTTAAGCATATAAATAGCAAGCTCAAGACAGCCCTTAAATTCGTCTGCAAGCTGTTCGGGTGTACACATCAAATGACCTTCGGAAATTGTAAACTGTCTGACTCTTATAAGGCCGTGCATCTCGCCTGATGCCTCGTTTCTGAACAAGGTAGATGTTTCTGCTAAGCGCATCGGTAAATCACGGTAGGAACGTCCTCTGTTAAGATATGCCTGATACTGGAACGGACAGGTCATAGGACGCAATGCAAACACTTCCTTATCGCTATCAGGGTCGCCAAGCACGAACATTCCGTCACGGTAATGGTCCCAATGTCCCGAAATCTTATAAAGGTCGCTCTTTGCCATAAGCGGTGTTTTGGTTAAAAGCCAGCCACGTCTTTGCTCCTCGTCCTCCACAAAGCGTTGCAGCTGCTGTATAACCCTTGCACCCTTAGGCAAAAGTATGGGAAGTCCCTGACCGATTACATCTGATGTGGTAAATAGCTCAAGCTCTCTGCCTAATCTGTTATGGTCTCTTTTTTTAGCTTCTTCAAGACGCTCTAAATGCTCGGCAAGCTCGTCTTTGGTAAAGTATGCAGTGCCATATATTCTCTGCAGCATTTTGTTCTTCTCATTACCACGCCAATACGCACCTGTCGCACTCAAGAGCTTATACGCCTTTACCTTGCTTGTGTATGCAATGTGAGGTCCTGCACAAAGGTCGACAAAATCGCCCTGCTTATAAAAGGATATAACCTCACCCTCAGGTAATTCGTTAATCAGTTCAACCTTATAGGGCTCGTCCTTCATAAGCTCAAGTGCTTCAGCTCTCGAGAGTTCAAAACGCTCGATTTTAAGATTTTCCTTTGCAATCTTTTTCATTTCTGCTTCAATAGCAGCTAAATCCTCCATTGTAAAGGTGTGCTCTGTATCAAAATCGTAGTAAAAGCCTGTATCAATTGCAGGACCGATAGCAAGCTTGGTATCGGGATACAGACGCTTTACAGCCTGTGCAAGTACGTGTGACGCCGAGTGGCGCAGAGTTTGAAGTTCGTTCATTTCCATTTTTGACACTCTCCTATATAATAATACTATAAAGGGATGCGAGAAAATAAAAAGCACCCTTAAGAAACCCCGAATATGCGGGAATTCTTAGGGGTGCAATATTCTTGCACGGTTCCACCCTAATTATGGCAGTTGCCATCACTCTTTTATGCTTGTAACGTAAGCGTACGGTAACGCTTAATAGGATAATGTCCGTTCAGCGTACGACTCCAAAGTGGTGTTCACATATCCCGAGTCAAAGGAAAGCTTACAGCCTATGACTTCCCCTCTCTTGTTGACCTTTCGGACAGCTACTGTCTTTTTCATAGTCTTTAGTAGATTATATCACCTTTTGACATAAAAAGTCAAGTAATTTATATTACACTTATTTATCATTTTTTAATATATCTGCAATAAACTGTCCGGTATACGAGTCCTTACATTTTGCAACAGTTTCAGGTGTGCCTTTTGCTACAATTGTTCCGCCGCCGTCACCGCCCTCAGGACCTAAGTCGATGACGTAATCGGCAGCCTTTATAACATTAAGATTGTGCTCAATTACAAGAACAGTATTTCCGCCCTCGACAAGCTTTTGCAGGACATCAACAAGACGGTGAACATCAGCGTTATGCAGTCCTGTCGTCGGCTCGTCTAGGACATATATAGTCTTTCCTGTACTTCTTTTTGACAGTTCTGTTGCAAGCTTAACTCTCTGTGCCTCGCCGCCCGAAAGAGTTGTTGAGCTTTGTCCGAGTTTGATATATCCAAGACCGACATCTTGCAAAGTCTCGAG
>JAZRPK010000027.1:0-13507 GCA_045649145.1 Clostridia bacterium | reverse complement strand
AAGACGTACCAAAAACAATCCTTGCCTTATAGGTGAGCCGGGCGTGGGAAAAACTGCGGTTGCGGAAGGCCTTGCGCAAAAAATTGCTGACGGCGATGTGCCGGAAATACTAAAGGATAAAAGGCTTGTATCGGTCGATTTATCCTCTATGGTCGCGGGCGCAAAATACCGTGGTGAATTTGAGGAAAGATTAAAAAAGGCCGTTGAAGAAGTATCGGCGGCGGGGAATGTGATACTGTTTATCGACGAAATTCATACAATTGTAGGTGCAGGCTCTGCAGAGGGTGCAATTGATGCGTCCAATATACTAAAGCCGTCGCTCGCCCGTGGCGAGATACAGCTTATCGGTGCAACAACAGTCAATGAGTATCGAAAATATATCGAAAAGGATGCGGCTTTGGAACGTCGTTTCCAGCCTGTTATGATAGGTGAACCGTCGACGGAGGAAACTATTGAGATACTGCGCGGTTTAAGAGATCGTTACGAAGCGCACCACGGCGTAAAAATCACCGATGAGGCGATAGTTGCAGCTACAAAGCTGTCGCAAAGATATATTACCGACCGATTTCTGCCCGATAAGGCGATTGACCTTGTAGACGAGGCGGCATCTAAGAAAAGACTGTCGCTTTTGACGGCACCTGATAATATAAAGGAGCTTGAAAAGGAACTGGAAAAGCTTGCAGCCGATAAGCAGGCGGCAATTGTCTCTCAGGACTTTGAAAAGGCAGCAGAGCTTCGTGACCGTGAAAAATCGGTACGTGAGCAGGTGGATTCGGGAAGGTCAAAGTGGAAGGAGAATACCGGCTCGGGCGAGCAGGTTGTAGGCGAGGGTGATATTGCCGACATTGTATCCGAATGGACCAAAATCCCTGTCAAAAAGCTTGCCGAGGAGGAATCGGAGCGGCTTAAAAACCTTGAGAGCGTGCTGCACGGCAGGGTTATAGGACAAAGCGAGGCTGTTTCTGCCGTTGCAAGAGCAATTCGCCGTGGCAGAGCGGGGTTAAAGGACCCGAAACGTCCCATAGGCTCGTTTATATTCTTAGGCCCTACTGGTGTGGGAAAAACCGAGCTTTCAAAAGCGCTTGCCGAGAGTATGTTCGGGACAGAGGACGCTATTGTGCGTGTGGATATGTCCGAGTATATGGAAAAGCATTCGGTATCTAAATTTATCGGCTCACCTCCGGGATATGTCGGCTTTGACGAGGGAGGACAGCTGACAGAAAAAATACGCAAAAAGCCCTATTCGGTACTGCTTTTTGACGAGATTGAAAAGGCGCACCCCGACGTATTTAATATACTTCTCCAAATTCTCGAAGACGGTATGCTGACCGATGCACAGGGCAGGCGGGTAGATTTCAGGAACACGGTTATCATTATGACCTCAAACCTTGGTGCTAAGCAAATTCTCAACACGGGCACGAAGCTCGGCTTTGCGGGCGACAGTGTAAAGGATGATGCTAAAGCCGATAACTCGGTCATAAAAGAGCGTGTTATGGATGAGTTAAAACAGGCATTCAGACCTGAGTTTCTAAACAGAATTGATGAGATAATCGTCTTTGAACGTCTTGGTGAGAATGACGTTAAGGAAATAGCAAAGCTTATGCTTAAGGAGCTTTCAAAACGTCTTTCGGATAACGAAATCAAAGCGGAATTTACAGATAATGCAATAGATGCAATCGTAAAAGCGGGCTATGACCCGACATATGGTGCAAGACCGCTAAGAAGAGCCATTCAATCAAAGATAGAGGATATGCTGTCCGAAAAGATTATAGACGGCTCTGTAAAGTCGGGCGACAGCATAACCATTGACGCAAAAGACGACAGCTTTATCATTGTATAAGCTATACAAAAAACCCAAAAGAAATTTTGGGTTTTTTTAATGCAAAAAATGTAAAATTCACTTGCAAATAATACCTGTTTGAGATATAATGTAAAATGAGGGAAAATTGAAAAAAATCTTTTTGGAAAAAAGCGTTTCAGGAAGATTTTTATATATAAAATTCCTTTGAAATCACAAGATTTCATTTCACAAATCATAAACGGAGGTTGTAGTATGGGAACAGTTGACAAACTTAATGATTTGCAGCGTCGCAGAGCAGCGGTTGAAGCCGGCGGCGGTGAGGCAAAAATCAAAAAGCAGCACGAAGCCGGAAAGAAAACTGCCCGTGAAAGAATTGCCGCTCTGCTTGACGAAGGCAGCTTCGTTGAGGTAGACGCATTTGTAGAGCATCGCTCTAACGAGTTCAATATGGCAGAAACAAAAGCACCCGGCGAGGGAGTTGTTACAGGCTACGGTACGGTAGATGGCAGACTGGTATTTGTTTACTCGCAGGATTTCACCGTTATTGGCGGGTCTTTGGGCGAAATGCACGCAAAGAAAATCTGCAAGGTAATGGATATGGCAGTTAAGATGGGCGCACCCATTATAGGAATGAACGATTCCGGCGGTGCAAGAATTCAGGAGGGTATAGCAGCACTTTCAGGCTTTGGCGAGATTTTCCGTCGTAACACTCTTGCATCGGGCGTAGTTCCGCAGATTTCGGTTATTATGGGACCGTGTGCGGGTGGTGCGGTTTATTCACCGGCTATTACCGACTTTGTATTTATGGTTGAAAAGACAAGCCAGATGTTTATTACAGGCCCCGCTGTTATCAAATCGGTAACAGGCGAGGAGGTAACAAGCGAGGAGCTTGGCGGTGCGGCAACTCATGCATCAAAGAGCGGTGTTGCACACTTTACCGCAAAGGACGAGGACGAGTGCATTGCTAAGATTAAACAGCTTATAGCATACCTCCCGTCAAACAATCTGGAGGAAACACCTTTCGAAATGCCTGCTGATCCCATCAACAGACTTTCAGAAAAGCTTACAACAATTGTGCCCGACGAGCCTAATAAGGCTTATGATGTAAAGGACGTTATAGCAGAGATAGTTGATAACGGCTCATTTATGGAGGTACAGCCCGAGTTTGCAAAGAATATTGTAATAGGCTTTGCAAGACTAAACGGATCAACAGTGGGTATAGTAGCTAACCAGCCTAATGTAATGGCAGGAGCACTCAATGTTGACGCATCGGACAAGGCTGCAAGATTTGTAAGATTTTTAGACAGCTTTAATATCCCTGTCGTAACCTTGACAGATGTTCCGGGATACTTACCCGGCGTACACGAGGAGCACGGCGGTATCATTCGCCACGGAGCTAAACTGCTTTATGCTTACTCAGAGGCAACAGTTCCTAAGATTAACGTGATACTGAGAAAGGCATACGGCGGTGCGTATATCGCAATGAGCTCGAAGCACCTTGGTGCAGATGCAGTATTCGCATGGCCGACTGCAGAGATTGCGGTTATGGGCCCCGAGGGTGCAGCAAATATCATCTTCAAGAAGGATATTGCAGAAAGTAGCGACCCGATTGCAACACGTGCCGAGAAGATTTTGGAATACAGAGAGAAGTTTGCAAATCCTTACGAAGCTGCTAAGCTTGGTTTCGTAGACGATGTTATCGAGCCCGATTCCACCAGACCGAGAATTATTGCTGCTCTTGAGATGCTGGCGTCTAAGCGTGAAACAAGACCATCTAAGAAGCACGGCAATATCCCCGTATAAGGAGGACAAAGAAGATGACTATTCAGGAAGCATTGGCAGAGGGGCTTAGTGTAACAGGCGTCGGACTTGCGATAGTTTTTGCAGTCCTTGTAATACTGATGCTCGTTATGATTTTGATGAAGAAGATATTCTATAAAGAGCCTCAAAAGACAGCAGCGCCCGCACCTGCACAGATAAAGGCAGAGCCGGCAGTTGTTGAGGCTAAGGTTGATGAGGGCGAGCTTATCGCAGTTCTTACTGCAGCAGTTGCGGCAAGCCTTAACACCTCGACATATAATCTTCAGATTAAATCGTACAGAAGAATCGGAAGCAACAAGCCTCTGTGGAACAGAGCAGGAGTTACCGAAACCATAAACAGCAGATATTGAGAAAGGAATAATTGATATGAGAAAGTTTAATATTACAGTAAACGGTACAACATATGAGGTTGATGTAGAAGAGGTTGGCGGCGTAGCTACTGCTGCTCCGGTATATCAGGCACCCGCAGCAGCTCCTGCTCCGGCGGCGGCTCCTAAGGCTGCACCCGTAGCAGCACCTGCAGGCGCAGCAACAATTAACGCACCCATGCCCGGAACAATTGTTTCCGTTAAGGTAAATGTTGGCGATACAGTTAAAAACGGCGACCTTGTTGCAGTTTTAGAGGCTATGAAAATGGAGAACGAAATATTCTCTAACGTAGACGGTAAGGTTGTAGCAGTAAATGCAGCTGCCGGCGCAAGCGTAAACACAGGCGACGCTATTGTTTCAATAGGCTAAACCGCTTTGGAATAAACAAGAAAGTGGTGAAATAAAGTGTTAGAAAGTTTAGTAGGCTTTTTGCAGACTACAGGAGCTGCTGCATTATTTCAGGACGGATGGGTTCCGGCTGTAAAAATAATCATTATGCTATGTATAGCATGCGTGCTTTTGTATCTGGCAATAGTAAAGGAATTTGAGCCTTTGTTGCTTTTGCCCATTGCATTTGGAATGCTATTGACAAACCTTCCAATGCTTAAGGACTCAAGTGCCATTATGATGCACACAGAGTTCTTTACCGACCCGCAGTATATGATAGACGGAAAATATATAGATGTCGGGTATATATGCAGACACGGCGGGTTGTTGGATTTGTTATACCTTGGTGTTAAGCTCGGTATCTATCCGCCGCTTATCTTCATAGGTATTGGCTGTATGACAGACTTTGGTCCATTGATAGCAAATCCTAAGAGTATTCTTTTAGGTGCAGCTGCACAGTTTGGTGTATTCTTCACCTTCTTAGGTGCACTTGTGCTGGGTGCGACAATACCGGGTATCAACTTCGGTGTTAAAGAGGCTGCATCTATCGGTATCATTGGTGGTGCAGACGGCCCGACGGCTATTTATGTTACCAAGACTCTTGCCCCGCATCTTCTTCCTGCAATTGCGGTTGCGGCGTATTCATATATGGCACTTATTCCGATTATTCAGCCGCCGTTTATGAAGCTTATGACTACCAAGAAGATGAGAAATGTGGTTATGGACCAGCTCCGTCCTGTATCAAAAACAGAGAAAATTCTGTTCCCGATTATTGTTACAATAGTTGTTGGACTTATTATCCCTGATGCAGTATCGCTCGTAGGCTGCTTGATGCTCGGAAATCTCTTCAAGGAGTCGGGTGTTTGTGACAGACTCAGCAAAACTGCACAGAACGAGCTTATGAACATCATTACAATATTCCTTGGTGTTACGGTGGGTGCTACTGCTACCGCAGACACTTTCCTTTCAGGTGAAACACTGGGTATTGTTGCTCTTGGTCTTATCGCATTCTGCTTCTCTACAGTAGGCGGTCTTGCGCTTGGCGATTTGATGTATGTACTTACTAAAGGTAAGGTTAATCCGCTTATCGGCTCTGCCGGTGTTTCTGCTGTTCCTATGGCAGCTCGTGTATCGCAGATGGTAGGACAGAAGGAGAACCCCTCCAACTTCCTCCTTATGCACGCAATGGGCCCGAACGTAGCAGGAGTAATAGGCTCAGCCGTAGCAGCAGGTGTTTTCCTTTCAATGTTTGCATAAGATGTTGGCTGGTTAATTTTCCGTATCTTACTATTTTTCACACCTCGACGTACCAACGTGCGCCGTCGGTGCTCAAAACAGCAATCTACAAAAAATTTCCTCAGCCTTAAGCTCCAAATATGAATGAGATAAAACACACTATAAAAAAGTATTTATAAACCTTAAAAAGTGCTCTGGCACAGAAAGGAAAATATAATTATGGCACATCAGGTAAAAATTACCGAAACTATATTGCGTGATGCGCACCAGTCGCTTATCGCAACCAGAATGACTACCGAGGAGATGCTCCCGATAGTCGAAAAGCTTGACAAGGTTGGCTTCCACGCACTCGAGGCGTGGGGCGGTGCAACCTTCGACTCTTGTCTTCGTTACCTTAACGAAGACCCCTGGGACAGACTCAGAAAGATTAAGGACAAGGCAAAGAACACAAAATTGCAGATGCTTTTCCGTGGACAGAATATCCTCGGTTACAGACATTATGCAGACGATATAGTTGAGTACTTTGTTCAAAAGTCAATCGCAAACGGAATTGACATCATCAGAATTTTCGATGCATTAAACGATGTCAGAAACCTCAAGTCTGCAATCAATGCAACCAAAAAAGAGGGCGGCCACGTACAAGCTGCATTCTCTTACACAATAAGCCCCGTTCACAATATCGAAAGCTTTGTAAAGCTTGCAAAAGAGCTTGAGAATATGGGCGCAGATTCAATCTGTGTTAAGGATATGGCAGGACTGTTAGTTCCGTACACGGCATATGACCTTGTAAAAGCACTCAAAGAGAATGTTAAAATTCCTATCGAGATGCATACACACTACACATCAGGTGTTGCGTCAATGACTTATATGAAGGCAATCGAGGCAGGTGCAGATATCGTTGACTGTGCTATGTCACCGCTTTCGATGGGTACAAGCCAGCCGGCTACCGAGCCGATGGTTGCAACCTTGCAGGGAACAGAGTACGATACAGGTCTTGACCTTGACCTCTTATCAGAGATTTCAGACTACTTTAAGCCTCTTCGTGAGAAGTATCTTGCAAGCGGTCTTATGGACCCGAAGGTAATGGGTGTTGACGTAAACACACTACGTTATCAGGTGCCCGGCGGTATGCTTTCAAACCTTGTTTCTCAGCTTAAGGCTCAGGGCAAGGAGGATAAGCTTGACGAGGTGCTTAAGGAAGTACCCCGTGTAAGAGAGGATTTAGGCTTCCCGCCGCTCGTTACACCGTCAAGCCAGATTGTCGGAACTCAGGCAGTTTTGAACGTCTTAATGGGCGAGAGATACAAGATGATTTCCAAGGAAACAAAGGGTATTGTTAAGGGCGAATACGGCACAACACCGGTTGAAATTAAGCCGGAGATTGTCGAGAAGATTATCGGCGATGAAAAGCGTATCACTTGCCGCCCTGCCGACCTCTTAAAGCCGGAGCTTGAAACACTCAAGAAAGAGTGTGCTCAGTGGATTGAACAGGACGAGGACGTTCTTTCATATGCACTCTTCGGTCAGGTTGCGGAAAAGTTCTTCCAGCAGCGTCAGGCTGAAAAGTACAAAATCGACCCCGACCTTGTAGACAGAGAGGAAATGACTCATCCCGTGTGAGTTAAATAGAAAAAACAGGCTGAATTCAGCCTGTTTTTTGCATAAAAAGAACTGAAGCGGATAGCTTCAGTTCTTTTAAGTTCAATTATTTCTTGTACAACGGACCATATGTATTACAAGCTCTGTAATCCTGTCCTTCCTTATCCATACCAAACGCATTCCAAGCAGCAGGTCTAAATATCTGCTCCTCGGGAACGTTGTGCATACATACAGGAATTCTGAGCATTGAGCACATTGTAATCAGGTCAGCACCGATGTGGCCATAGCTGATTGCGCCGTGGTTAGCACCCCAGTTATTCATAACATCGTAAGCTGATTTGAACGCACCCTCGCCTGTACATCTCGGAGCGAACCAGGTACACGGCCAAGTCGGGTTAGTTCTTTCCATAAGAGTATCAGAAACCTCGTCGGGAAGATGTACTGTCCAACCCTCAGCAATCTGGAGAACAGGGCCAAGACCCTTAACAAGATTAAGTCTAATCATTGTAACAGGCATTTCAGCACGTGTTGTAAAGTGGCTGGAGAAACCGCCGCCACGGAAGTTGTCAAAGCCTGCCTCGCACCAAACGGTTGCGTCGGTCATCTTCTTGATATCCTCGTCGGTAACCTCCCACCATTTCTTCATAACAGCATTGCCGTTTTCGTCTGTACACTCACCGCAAGCGTCAAGACAAGCTGCGCCGGAGTTAAGGAGGTGGATAATACCGCCGTTCTCCTTCGCCTTGCCCTCCAAATCATAGCCTGTTACACGCTTTGTAGCCTCAGGTGACCAGAAAGTACGAACGTCAGCGAAAATCTGTGCACGGTGTGTAAGCAAACGCATAAACAGCATTCCCAAGCCGTTTAATACGTCATTTTCAGTAGCCAATGTGTACGGCTCACGTGCGCCGTTGTGGTCGAAGGTTGAGCTTAAAAGTGCCTCGGGGTAGTCACAGTTGGGCCAGTGGTCTGTCCACTGACGCTGTCCCTGGAAACCGCCTACGATGGCATTGTGTCCAACCATCTCTTCCTCGCAGCCTTCGGGAAGATTCTTGTTACCTGCCATAAGATCTTTGATTATGCAGTACATTTTAACAGTGAATTCCCACTGCTTTTCCTTTTGTTCATCAGAGAAACGAACGAAGTCGGGGTTATCATCTCTGCCTTCCTTGCAGTGCTCCTTTGTCCATGCAAGAGCCTTCTGATACTCTGCCTCGTCATAGATGCCCTCTTCCATTCGTCTTAAGATTTCAACCTCGTCAACCGACTCAACTCTCATACCAAGATATGACTCAACAAAATCCTGATCCATAATTGAGCCGCCGATACCCATACACTGAGAACCAATCTGCAGATATGACTTGCCTCTCATTGTGGCAACAGCAACAGCAGCACGGCCGAAGCGGAGGAGCTTTTCCTTAACATCCTCGGGTATCTCTGTTACCTGATCAATATCCTGAACCTCGTGTCCGTAGATACCGAATGCAGGGAGTCCCTTTTGTGCGTGTGAAGCAAGAACAGCAGCCAGGTAAACAGCACCCGGTCTCTCAGTTCCGTTAAAGCCCCATACGCCCTTGATTGTATTCGGGTCCATATCCATTGTTTCCGAGCCGTAGCACCAGCAGGGTGTTACAGAAAGAGTGATATCAACACCCTCTTTTCTGAACTTGTCAGCACAAGCGGCAGCCTCTGCAACACGACCGATAGTAGTGTCTGCAATGACAACCTTTACAGGCTCTCCGTTTGAATAACAAAGATTTTCCTCAAAAAGCTTTTTAGCTGCATTAGCCAATGCCATTGTTTGGTCCTCGAGGCTTTCGCGAAGCTTCATAGGTCCGCGGCGACCGTCAATTGTCGGACGGATACCGATTACAGGATAATCGCCTACGTATCTTTTTTCTGCCATAATAACATCTCCTTTATAAAATGTTGTTAATTTTATTATATCTCTTTATTTTTGTAAGTGCTTGTGTTATAATATAAAAAAATAGTAAAATATTCACTTTTTACAGAAAAAAGTATGGGTTTTATAAAAGAGAATAGGAGAATTATATGAAATATCTGGAATACAGGGAAACAAAAAAGAGGGGTACACCGGAATTTCCGTACGAATATTATCATATAACACAAATTCATCCGAGGTATAATATGATGCACCACTGGCATCCTCAGCCGGAGATTATTTACGTTACGTCGGGAAGGGTTGATGTTTTTGTAAACGGCAGGGAATATACCTTAAAAGCGGGTGATGCGCTCTTTGTGTCAGGCGGAATGATGCACGGTGGAACACCTGACAGGGCGGAGTACGAGTGCCTTGTTTTTGATATTGACCCTTTTTTAAGACGATGTCTTATGACCGAGGAAAGAACGGCGGAAATTATCAGCAATCTAAAAAGCCCCGAGCCGACGGTGCTTTTGCAAAGCGGTGAGATAATGCCGATTATAGAGCGGATTTTCAGCGAATTCAGAACGAGAAAAAGCGGCTATAAGCTAAAGGTTCAGGGGGGTATATTAGAGCTTTATGCCGAATTGGCACGGATTGAAAACAAGGACGCTCTGCCACGCTTGGCAGGTCAGAGGACTCGCAGATTAAAGAGTCTTAAGAATGCACTTTCCTACATAGAGGAGCACTATCAAGAGCAGGTATCCTTGTCGGATATAGCACTTGCGAGCGGTATGAACAGCGGTTATCTGTGCCGAGTTTTTCGTGAGATGACGCATATGACTCC
The DNA here is from genome assembly GCA_045649145.1 of Clostridia bacterium. GTDB lineage: Bacteria > Bacillota > Clostridia > UBA1381 > UBA1381 > HGM11525. Next base: position 3,565 of record JAZRPK010000027.1, on the reverse strand, counting down.
TGTCGAATACCTCAATTGCTACCGCATAGAATGTGCCTGCGAGCAGATTGCATCAACCAACGAAAGCCTTACCGATATAGCGCTTGCGAGCGGATTTTGCGATTTGAGCTACTTTATCAAGGTTTTCAAACGCTTTAAGGGCGTTACACCGTCTGCCTACGGTAAATTTATGTGAGAAACTGCAGTATCAGCAATTTGCCTGATACTGCAGTTTTTTGTGCCAAGAAATAAATTTAATAAAAAGGATTGTAAAAATCAGCATTAGGTGATATAATAAGTATGCTACACGAACTTATTAAATAGGAGGAGTATTATCAATATTTGGAATAATGTTCTTTTTTTTGGTTACCATAGTTTTGAATTTCGGTAAAAACGCAAATTCCCTCTATGGTAACTGGTATATCCTGTTCTATTTAAGTTTGTGTAGCAACAAATCGGAGTTTGCGTTTTTCGGTGCGTGCCTCCGATGAGGACGCACTTTTTTATTTAATAATTAAAGTGCAAACAATACCTATGAAAAGGAGCAGACTTATGAAAAAATGGCTTGCGGTAATATGTGCTTTTTGTCTGGGGTTTTCTGTGGCTACCTATGGAGAGGAAGATGCTCCGATTGGGACAGAGAATGAAATTGTTGAAGAGTCATCTGTTGACGTTTACATAGATGACAATGATTTAGAGGATGAACAGTTTAACATTGTTTTAGAAGACAGCACAACAGTTTATATAACTCCTTACGGGGAAAGATATCACTATAGAAGAACTTGTGCAGGCAAAAATGCAAAAGCAACGACACAAGACATTGCTGAACAGATTTACGGACCTTGTAAAAAATGTGCACAGTAAAATATATAAATAAAAGTAAGGCATACTGTTTCGGGAGAAAAGGTATGCCTTTTGTTTGTTGTTAAGCAAAAAACACTTGCAGATAAAGAGAATATATTGTATAATAGAAATGTTGAAGACAGATTTTTACGAAAGAGTGATAAATTATGAAACTTGGTATAGTAGGACTCCCGAACGTTGGAAAGTCCACGCTTTTTAACGCAATAACTCAGGCTGGGGCAGAGTCGGCAAACTATCCGTTCTGTACTATAGAGCCGAATATCGGCATAGTAGACGTGCCCGACGAGAGAATTGACAGCCTTGCAAAGATGTATAATCCCAAAAAGGTGACACGTGCTTTTATCGAGTTTGTAGATATTGCAGGCTTGGTTAAGGGTGCGTCACAGGGCGAAGGCTTGGGTAACAAGTTCCTCTCGCACATCCGTGAGGTAGACGCAATTGTTCATGTTGTACGCTGCTTTGAGGACACTAACATAACCCACGTTGACGGCTCAATCGACCCTATTCGTGATATCGAAACGATAAATCTCGAGCTGATTTTGTCCGATGTTGAGATAATCGACCGCCGTATTGACAGGGTTAAAAAAGCGATGAAGGGCGACAAGAGCTTAGCTCCCGAGCTTGCGCTTTTAGAACGTGTAAAAGCAGCTATGGAGGAGGGCAAGCCTGCCAGAAGTCTTGCCTACACCAAGGAAGAAGCGGACATAATGCGTGAGGTTGCACTTATCTCGTTAAAGCCTGTTCTTTACGCTGCAAATCTTGCAGAGGGCGATTTTGCAAGCGGTGTTGACAACAACAAATTCTACAAAACTGTATGTGATTACGCTGCCGAGGAAAACTCGGAGGTGATACCTGTATCTGCACGTATTGAGGAAGAGGTTTCCCAGCTTGACAGCGAGGAAAAGGCGATGTTCCTCGAAGAGCTCGGTATGAGCGAGTCGGGACTCGACCGTCTTATCAAGGCAAGCTACAAGCTGTTGGGACTTATCAGTTATCTTACTGCAGGTGAGCCTGAGGTTCGTGCGTGGACTATCACTAACGGAACAAAAGCACCGCAGGCGGCAGGTAAAATCCATTCCGACTTTGAGCGTGGCTTTATCCGTGCAGAAGTGGTTGCATATGACGACCTTATGGCACTTGGCAGTATGACAGCTGCAAAGGAAAAGGGCCTTGTACGCTCGGAGGGCAAGGAGTATGTTATGAAGGACGGAGATATTGTACTTTTCCGCTTCAATGTTTAATTTGAGATATAAAAGGCAGGGCGAGTCCCTGTCTTTTTTTCGTGTTTGTCACCGACCAGCTTTACAAACTCATCGACAGAGTCATCAGCTACAAACGCCACCGCACCCGAATAATCCGGCAATATGCGTACTGCCCCAGTAAAATCAAGAATATTATTAAAAAGCAGCTCCGCTTTACTGTCGGGGTGGATTTTTAACATATCACGGCTTGCTTCGCACATTAACTGACCTACGCTGTCGGTATAACCGTCATTAAGGCATAATGCGGCCTTTTTTATTCTGTCATTCTCACGTTCGGAAAAGGCTGATGAAAATTTCGGGCGTTTTCGTTGCGATTCAATTTTTACTACAATAATTTTCTTTTCCTTAATCGGTAATTTGTAGGCAAGATAGTCAAGTGTAGAGGTATTTGCTACCGAAACTCTTTCCTCCTTAAGCAAGGACGCCATATAATACGCAGGGTAAGATGCAGCACGTAGTACTGCCTGAGTTGTAACCGAATTACCGAACAGCGTTGCTGCGGCATATATGGCACACAAAAGTCTCGGTGCAAGCTCGGGTGCGCCTACATCGGTGTGTAAAAGTATCTCAGCGCCGCTGGGTTTTATCGGTAGCTTTTCTGTTGCCGAAAGAATTTCTCTCGCCCAGTCAGCACCATTAAATTTGTAAAGGTCAATAATATTAACGCTCTGCAGCGTGTCGCTGTCGGTTCGTGAGAGGACAATTCTGTCATCACTGCGACGTCGGTATGCCGCTTCTGCACCGAAAGAGAGCTTAAGCCCAACCTCGGGACAAGAGCTGCTGCCGCTGCCAAAAAGGCATACCGACGCAGGGCAACTAACCATATCGGCTTTGCCGCCATCGTGTAAAAATCGTTTGTAAAAGTCGGTAATAATATCCTCCAATGCTCATTCTCCCTTGCTTTTTTGAGTATAGGATATGTAAGTTTTAAGAGAAATATTCAAAAAACGAAAAAGTGAATTTTATGGGATAAAGAGCCGATTAAATGTTATTTGAAAGAGGCTTTTCGCCTTGACAAAAGCTTTGAAAACAACTATAATATACCCATATGCACCTGTAGCTCAGTTGGATAGAGTGTCAGACTCCGACTCTGAAGGTCGTGCGTTCGAATCGCATCAGGTGCGCCACAAAAAAAAGAACGTTTTTACGTTCTTTTTTTGTGTACTATTTTATTGAAACTATAAAAACAATACTCTCATCTGTCGCTGTTCCATCTACTGTATAGGGAATACCGCCGATATCAAAGGAGTTAAGCAGTGAGTCAAAAGCAGCTTTATCGGCTATATACACGTCGTTATTATCTGTTGCAAATTCCTTAATAAGTCCGAGTGCGACTTCTGCATAATCAGACGAAATCATCAAAGTAATTGCAGTCGCAGCCTGTGTATCAACGGTTCTTGCAAAGCTGCTGGTTCCATCGTCAGTCTGCGGAGTTGGCGACGGGTTTTCCTCGGGAGAAA
>JAZRPK010000026.1:0-36431 GCA_045649145.1 Clostridia bacterium | reverse complement strand
GGTGTATGTGTTATTGACCTTGACACAGTGATGCCCGGCTCACTTTTGTACGATTACGGCGATGCGCTTCGTTTCGGTGCATCAACAGGCGCAGAGGACGAGACCGACCTTTCCAAAATCGAATTCAGCTTAGAGCTGTTTGAGGCATTTACCAAAGGCTTCTTGGAGGAAGTAGGCTCAAAACTGACTCCCAGAGAGCGTGAGCTTCTCTCCTTTGGTGCAAAGATGATGACCTTTGAGTGCGGTATACGTTTCCTTACCGACTACTTAGAGGGTGATACATATTTCAAAATCCACAGAGAGCATCACAATCTCGACAGATGCCGTACGCAGTTTAAGCTGGTAGCAGACATCGAAAAGAAAACAGACGAGATGAACAAAATAATCGCTAAATACTAATACTATCCGGAGGTTTCAGCTATGAAAGTAATTGTTTGTAATGACTATGCCGAAATGTCAAAGAAGGCCGCTGATATTGTTGCCGAGCAAATGAACGCAAAACCGAACTTCATTCTTGGTCTTGCAACAGGCTCTACACCTATCGGTCTTTATGACAACCTTGTAGAAAAGAATAAAAACGGCGAGATAGATTTCTCAAACGTAACAACCTTTAACCTTGATGAGTACTATCCCTTAGCTCCTGACAACGACCAGAGCTACCGTTACTTTATGAACACTCATCTTTTTGACAGAATAAACATCGACAAAAGCCGCACTCACGTTCCAAACGGCTTGGCTGAAAATCCCGACGAAGAGGGTAAGGCATACGACCGTATGATTGAAGAGCACGGCGGTATCGACCTGCAGATTTTAGGTATAGGTCAAAACGGTCACATCGCATTCAACGAGCCTGACGAGAACCTGATTGCAGGCACTCACCTTACAGGTCTTACCGAAAACACAATCGAGGCAAACTCACGCTTTTTTGAATCTGCTGATGATGTACCCCGCAAAGCACTTACAATGGGTATTGGAAGCATTATGAAGGCAAGAAAAATCATTCTTTTGGCAAACGGAAAGTCAAAGGCTGCAGTTATGCGTGAGATGTTAAATGATAACATAAACACCTCCGTTCCTGCTACAATACTTAAGTGTCACCCCGATGTTGTTATTCTTTGTGACAAGGAAGCATATGACAACTAAAACGGAAAGGATTTGTACAAAATGAAAGCAGTTAAAACCGATAAAGCACCTGCAGCTATAGGCCCGTATTCTCAGGCTATCGTAGTGGGAGATATGCTATATACATCAGGTCAAATTCCTGTAAATCCCCAGACGGGTACAATCCCCGAGGGTGTAACCGCTCAGGCTAATCAGGCTTTTACAAATCTTAAAAATCTGATAGCTGCATCAGGCGGCAGTATCGAAAATACAATTAAAACAACAGTATTTATTAAAAATATCGAAGATTTTGCTACAATTAACGAAATCTATGCTACATACTTTACCGAGCCTTTCCCCGCACGCTCATGTGTCGAGGTTGCAAGACTGCCCAAGGACGTTCTTTTAGAGGTAGAGGCAATAGTGGCATTGTCTTAAGGCTGACAGCAACACTCACAAACAACTAAAATTGACAAAAAAAGTAAAAATTGCTTGACAAGCTATATAATTTGGTATATAATATTAAGGCTTGTAAAAGCATCCTTGCCCGAAAGAGGTTTTCGGGACATAAGTCCATAAGGAGGTGTAAAAATGGCTGAAAAAATGTTGAACAGCTATGAAACAATTTTTATCATTGATGCTACACTCGAGGAGGAGGCTGTAACCAAGGTTAAGGAGAAGTTCACTTCACTTATTGCCGCTAACGGAACAGTTAACAACATTGACGAGTGGGGTAAGAGAAGACTCGCTTACGAAATCAATGACAAAACAGAAGGCTACTACTATCTTGTAGACTTCACAGCTGACGGCGAGTTCCCGAAGGAGCTTGACAGACAGTTCAGAATTAACGAGAATATTCTCAGAACCATCATCATCCGCAAGGATGAGGAATAATTCGCAAGAAGGGTGAGATATTGATGAACAAAGTAATATTGATGGGTAGACTAACCCGCGACCCCGAGATGCGACAGAGCCAGCAGGGCACAAGCGTTGTAAGCTTCTCTCTTGCAGTTGACAGACGTTTTGCCAAGGAAGGACAGCAGCAGGCAGATTTTATTTCCTGCGTTGCCTGGAGCAGACTGGCAGAGTTCATTTGCAAATATTTCCAGAAGGGCAGTATGATTGCCGTTTCGGGAAGATTGCAGTCAAGAACTTACGATGATAAAGACGGCAGAAGACAGTATGTTACCGAGGTTGTTGTTGAAGACGCTTACTTTACAGGTTCACGTTCAGAGACAAACACCGCCGGCTCACAGTCCGATTTTCAGCAGCCGAGCAGCTATCAGCGTCCGGCTCAGCAGAGCACTCCGAGCAGTACAGCTCCCAACTTCGACGAGTTTGAGGCTATGGGCTTTTCTGCGATGGACGGCTCTGAAGACGATTTGCCGTTTTAATCGAACATTGACTTTGTTTCCCTACAGGGAATTGACTTAAATTTGAATAGGAGGTAAGAATAATGCCTGAGAGAGAAAACAGACCGCAGAAGGCACGCCGCAGCAAGAAAAAGGTGTGTATGTTCTGTGTAGATAAGGTTGAGCATATCGATTACAAGGATACTGAAAAGCTTCGCAGATACATTTCTGAGCGTGGCAAGATTGTCCCCAGACGTATCAGCGGCAACTGTGCAAAGCATCAGCGTCAGCTCACAGTAGCTATCAAGCGTGCAAGACAGATTGCACTTTTGCCTTTCGTATCTGAATAATTAAGAAACGAGGATATACAAAAAGTATATCCTCTTACTTTTACCTTGGAGGTATGTAAAAATATGGAACAAATACCAAGAAGATTAAAGTTATATCGTGAAAAAGCCGAGCTTTCACCTGCCGAACTCGCCGCACTCGTAGGCGTCACTCCGGCAGATATCATAGATTATGAAAAGGGCAGGGCTCTGCCGTCTATGGAGATATTCAAAAGAATATCCCACGTATGCGACGTTTCAACAGACGAGCTTTTGGTCTTTCAGGAGGAATTGGGACTTTGCGGTTTCTTTTACGGAAAAACGGACGACTGATTAACAGTTGTCCGTTTTGTTTTATTTAAGTTCTACAATTGTAACTCCCGTTTCACCCTCGCCATAACGGCCAAGACGATAGTCTTTGACATATTTGTGCTTTCGAAGCATATCACTTATTCCCTTTCTCAGCACGCCTGTGCCTTTTCCGTGAATAACGGATACAGGCGAAACGCCTGCAAGGTAACAGTCGTCAAGGAACTTTTCGACGTTCATTATTGCCTCGTAAAGCTCCTGACCACGCACATCAATCTCGGTGGTAACGTCTTTTGTTTTGGACATATATGCACCTGTGGATTTAACATACTTATCTGCAAGCTCCTTTGTGCTGTTGTCAGCCACCCTTTCAATGTCCGTTATATGCACGTCCATCTTAATAATGCCAGCTTGCACTCTAACCGTTTTGTCATCTTTAGACGGAGTTTTTATGACTGTGGCGTTTTCCCCAACGCTTAAAATTCTGACCGTTTCGCCCTCTTTTAGATTCTTAGGCGGTTCGCGGAAGGTCTTTTTAGGCTTGCTTGCACGGGTAATTAGCTTGTCTATATTATCCTCACGCTTTTTGAGCTTTGATTTAAGCTCGCCCGTTCTTGCGTCAATGTTCTTCGCACCCTCTATACGCATTTTCTCAAGCTCACGGATAATACTGTTCGCCTCGTCCTTTGCATCGGAAACTAAAATTTTAGCCTCTCTGTGCGCCTCCTCCAAAATCCTTGCTTTACTTTCCTTTAATTTTCTGCGTTCCCTTTCAATTTCAACCTTAAGATCGGAAAGCTCACGCCGCATACGCTCGGCATATTCCTTTTCACTTTGAGCTTTTATTCTGTTCTGCTCAAGCTCTGTTATAACGTCTTCGAGTTTTATATCCTCGTCACTTAAAATCTCGTTTGCACGGTTTATAACACGCTCATCAAGACCAAGTCTTTTTGAAATTGCAAACGCATTACTTTTACCCGGTACACCGATTAACAGCTTGTAGGTCGGTTTTAAGCTCTCTACATCAAATTCGCACGAGGCGTTTTCCACTCCGTCTGTTGAAAGCGCAAACAGCTTCAGCTCGCTGTAATGGGTAGTGGCAACAGTTCTTGCTCCAAACTTTCTTAAATATTCAATAACAGAAATCGCCAGCGCCGCACCTTCTGTAGGGTCTGTCCCCGCACCAAGCTCGTCAAAGAGCGCAAGAGATGACGAGTCCACGTTATTGATTATATTTACAATATTAACCATATGCGAAGAAAAGGTAGAAAGACTCTGCTCAATACTCTGTTCGTCACCGATATCGGCAAAAATATGCTCAAACAGCGCCGCCTTGCTCCCCTCAGCAGCAGGAAGATGCAGACCTGATGCCGCCATCAGCGAAAAGAGTCCAATCGTCTTTAGTGTAACCGTTTTACCGCCTGTATTAGGTCCTGTTACAACTAATGTATCAAACCGCTCGCCGAGATAAATATCGTTGGCAACAACGCTCTCCTTTGGAATTAGCGGATGTCTTGCACGCTTTAACTCAATTATTCCGTCGGTATTAAGTATCGGCTCATTACCGTTATTATCGAGCGACAGCTTTGCTTTACAGAAGATAAAATCAAGCTCTGCAATCGTGTTATAATCAGCAACTATGACCTCGCCCTTTTCTGCAACAAGTGCAGAAATTTCCGCCAGAATACGCTCGATTTCACGCTGTTCTTTATTTTCTATCTCCCTGATTTCGTTGTTTGCGTTAACCACGCTAATAGGCTCAATAAACAGCGTCGCACCGCTCGATGAGCTGTCGTGCACAATTCCCTGCACCTCCTGACGATACTCCGCTCTTACGGGTATAACGTATCTGTCCGAGCGCATTGTGACAATCGGGTCCTGCAAAAACTTCTTATAGTGGTTTGAACGCACCATATCGCTTAGTGTGTCCTTTATTTTAGCATTCAAATTCCGTTTTTTACGCCTAAGTGCCGCAAGCTCTGACGAAGCATCATCAGCAATCTCTGTCTCCGATAGGATTGCCGAGGTTATTCTGTCCTCAAGGGCACGGTCGGTTATAAGGCTGTCGCCAAGTGCCTTTAGTATCTCGCACTCAGCCGAGCTTTCGCCGAGATAGCTTTTCATACGTCTTGCGACATATAATGTTCTGCTGACCGCAATAAGCTCTGCAGGTCCCAGTACTCCGCCACTTTCGGCACGGCGCACACTCCAAGTATTATCAGCCACCGAAAGTCCCACGGGCGGACTTCCTATCTTGAGCACCGTCGAAACAGCCTCGGTGGTTTCTCTTTGAGCACGCACTGCTTCTGAAAGATTTTTGTACGGCACAATAGCTTCTATTCTATTTTTGACCTGCTCGCTCTCTGTATATGATGCAAGCTTCAAGAGTATTTTATCGAATTCAAGAACCTTGTATGATTTCTTATCCATTCCTGTATTCCCTTCATAAATTCCTATTACCTCCATTATACCAAGTTTAGCCCATAAAAACAATCACATTTCGCAATATTTTCGGAAAAGGCTTGCATTTTAACAGATTTTCAAATAAAATATATATTGGATTGGTATGCAAATATAATCCTTACAGGAGGAAAACCAATGAACCAGCTACAACTTTTAGCGAAAATAGATATCTTTGGTCAACCGAAAGGTTGTCATATGCGATTGGGCGATTTGGATGGTGACGGCAGGCTTGAGATTGTACTGCTGCAGCCTGACAGCGGCTTTGATGACCGCTATTTCCCCCATTCGGTAATCTATGCAGCAGCATATAATCTCGATGGTGAAATGCTGTGGCAATTCGGCACTCCCGACCTCGATGCAGACTCTCTTTGCGACTCTAATATCCCTGCCCAGATTTTTGATATAGATAATGACGGCAACAACGAGCTGCTCCTTATCTCCGGCGGCGAGATGCTTTTCTTAGACGGAATGACAGGACAGATAAAAAAGCAATACCCCCTACCCGCCCCCGACGCACACGATGCTATAATAATTGCTGACCTGGAGGGCAAAGGGTATCCACAAAATATTGTACTTAAAAACCGCTTCCATCAACTATGGGCAATGGACTCCAATTTTAATGTAATGTGGACTCACAAGGGCAATATCGGAAATTATCCGTGGCCGTATGACATAAATAACGATGGCAGAGATGAGCTCATTGCAGGATACTCTGTTTTAAGCGGTGATGGCGACGTACTGTTTACCATTCCCGAGGACAGCGGCTATGCCAAATATACGTGGGTCGGCGACCTCTATCACCGTGGCGACAGCAAAAAAGCAATTGCCGTACTGGGTGACAAAATCACTCTACTCGACACAGAGGGCGAGATGCTGTGGCAAAATAGCTGCCCGGCAACCGACATTGCTTTAGGTAATCTTCGCCCCGACTATAGCGGCACCGAGATTTGCTGTGCAGGAGATTTAACTTCTATATTGGATTGCTACGGCGCAAAAATTGCCGAAAACAACATACGCTCTAACAAGCTTACTGCTGTGCACAATTTAGACGGAACAGGCAATGATATGCTTATTCTTCACAGCAGCAGCTCACCTGCAACATTGTGCGATAGCGAATTAAATCCCGTTTACACTTTCCCTAATTGCACCAAGGTGGTTTGGGCAGATATTACAGGTGATATGACGGCAGATATACTCATTTTGTGCGATGACAGAATAGAGGTTTATTCTGCTAAGCAAAAGGATTTGTCCGTTTCTGTTGTGCCTTACTTTAGGCCACAGTCAAAGAGGCTTTATAACTATACTGATTTTGCAAGCGAAATGGAGCCGTCGCAATATGCGCTCTCGTATATAACAGGCAGTCATTCTGATATTGAGCTTGAAAGCTGGGCAACCGACTGCGCTTTAGGTAATGACATAACCAGCGACGAGCCGATAAGCCGTGCTGACTTTGTAGTTCTGTTGGTAGCGGCGCTCGGACTTTTAGCATATGAACGTGAGAATTTTACAGATGTTTCAAATAACGATTATTTCGCAACAGCTGTAGGTACTGCGAAAAAACTCGGCATTATCGAGGGAACACTTGGGCGTTTTAACCCTCACGCTCCAATGACCGCCGAAGCAGCCGTTGAAATGATTAAAAAAGCAGGGCACAACTGCTTTTGTATGACAGAAGGCGAGCTGACCCGCCGCCATGCAGCGAGAATTGTATTAGAACTACTTTTAAGATAACAGTTAAAAATGCCGCAGGCTAAGCCTGCGGCATTTTGTTTTATTTTTGTCCTTTTGTGAGCTTTCTTTCAAGACGTTCGGAAATAAGTGACAGTACAGTTATAGGTATGAAATACATTATTGCAACAATCAGCCACATCTCTGTGGATTTCATATTTGCCGCAATGATGATTTTACCCGTTTGCACCAACTCAGCAATACCGATAGTCGAAAGAATGGTTGTATCCTTTAGCGTAATAATAAGCTGGTTGATAATCGACGGTGTGCAAACTCTTACCGCCTGTGGAATTATAATCATACGCATAGAACGTGCGTATGAAAGACCAAGGCTTCTTGCAGCCTCCATCTGACCACGGTTAACCGCCTGGATACCGCCTCTTACAATCTCGGACATATATGCACTGGCATTAAGTGTCAGCGTAATTATACCCGCTGTCATCTTGTCGATACCGCCCTTAAAAACAGCACCAAGTCCGAAATAGATAAAGAACGACAAAACCAGTAGCGGAACACCACGTATTATGTATACATAGGCTTTGCTTATAGATGTAAGTATCTTGCTTTTTGATACGCTCATTATACCGAAGATTATTCCGACAAAGAACGCCAAGACAAGGGATATCGCAGTCAGCCTTAATGTCATTAAAAGACCGTTTAAGAGCATATCGCTGTTTAACAAAAACAGCTCTCCCACTCCCTTAATAAAGTTTAACACCGCCATAAAACACTACTCCAAATTATTATTCGCTGATATATCTGTCGATAATCTCGTCGTACTTGCCGTTTGCTCTTACGTTTGCAAGACCGTCATTGAGCATCTTAAGAAGCTCTGCATTTTCGCCCTTCTTAACTGCGATACCATATGATGAGCCCTGCTCCTTCTCTGTAACGAGCTTAAGACCGATATCCTGAGAAATAGCATATCCTACAACAGGATAATCCTCGAAGCAAGCTACCGAGTTGCCGATTTTAACATCCTCGTACATATTTGCACTATCGTCAAATGTAACAAGGTTAAATCCGTATTTATCCTTAATAGAGTCAGCAAATGTGTAGCCCTCTGTGCCTGTCTTAACAGCTACATTCTTACCTGCCAAATCCTCGTAGCTCTTGATATCCTCGTTGTCCTTAGCAACTGCCATAACAACACCTGAATCGAAATACGGGTCTGTGAAGTCAAACTTCTGCTTTCTTTCATCTGTGATGGACATACCTGCGATAACTGCATCACACTGTCCTACCTCAAGTGCCTGAACAGCTGCGTTAAAGCCGAGCACGTCAATCTTATACTCAAAGCCCTGATCCTCTGCAATTGCTGCAAGAAGGTCCATATCAATACCTACAAAATCACTTCCGTCCTGGAACTCAAAGGGTGCAAAGGTTGTATCTGTTGCAACAACATATACCTTTTCGCCATCATTTGCTGCCTGCTGTCCGCAGCCTGCTGCTGCAACAAGCATCATTCCTGCCAATACTGCTGTTAAAATTCTCTTTAACATACCTTTTCTCCATTCTGCCGCTCCGCTTACGGCTTAATATTTATTTAATGCGGAAAACATAAATACATTATAACATAATAGTAAATGTTTGTCAAAGTTTTTCTGCTATTTATACACCTGCTACTCCAAAAGCGCAATTGCCATAGCACTTATGCCCTCGCCCCTACCCTCAAATCCGAGCTTTTCGGTGGTAGTTGCCTTAACGCTTACCCTGTCAACATTAACACCCATTGCTGCGGCTGTTATTTGGCGCATTCTATCAATATATCCGCCGATTTTCGGTCTTTGAGCAATTATGGTTACATCTGCATTTGAAATGGTATAGCCCTTTTCTCTTACCAAACGCACGACCTCTTCCAGTAATTTAACGCTGTCAGCGCCCTTAAAACGCTCGTCTGTATCGGGGAAATGCTTTCCGATATCACCCAGAGCCGCTGCACCCAAAAGCGCATCGGACAATGCGTGCAGTGCAACATCTGCATCAGAGTGACCTAAAAGTCCCTTTTCGTACGGTATTTTAACGCCGCATAAAATAAGGTCCCTGCCCTCTACAAGCTTATGAACGTCATACCCTTGTCCTATCCTCATTTTTTTATATTCCTTTCTCCTTAAGAATACGCTCTGCGGTGTAAATATCCTCAGGCGTCGTCAGCTTAATATTTTCGTAGCTGCTATTAACTATCTTGACTTTCACGCCCGCACGCTCCATTACAACGCAATCATCTGTTGCAGCAAAGCCGTCTGCAATTGCCTGTTCGTGCGCTTTTATAAGTGCTTTTCTGTCAAAGACCTGCGGTGTCTGAATGAGGTATGCACTATTTCTGTCAATCGTTTCGGCAATAAAACCATCTTTGTCTGCAGTCTTAACTGTATCTTTGGGTGCAACGCCGAGAGACGCCGCACCGTACTTTTCGGCATCAGTGACAACCGCCTTAATAAGCTCTGGACTTATGAGCGCACGTGCTCCGTCGTGGACAGCAACCATATCACCCTCAGCTGCGGTTATACCGTTTAATACCGAATTCTGCCGTTCCTTTCCGCCTTCAACTACCCTAAACGGCAACGAAAAGTCCGACGCTATCTCAGCCGCCTTTATCATATCCTCTGCACCTGTCACTATAACTATTTCATCAACAACACCGCTGTCAGCAAAGGCTTTTAATGTATACCATAGCACACACTTATCCCCAAGAGGCATATATACCTTATTTATTCCTGCCCCCATTCTTCTGCCCGAGCCGGCAGCTACTATAACAGCACTGATTTTCATACTCTTTTCTCCCTTAGTAAATTAAAATACCGACAGAAATACTGCCGGTATATTTATAGCATCTGCTCTACGGTATCACACATTATGCTTTCGATATCGCTCTTGTCAGCCACATTAGACAGAACAAGCTCGCTTATGACAATCTGTTTAGCCGAGGTAAGCATCTTTCTCTCGCTGGTTGAGAGGCCCTTTTGCCTGTCACGAAGCATCAACTCTTTCACAACCGATACGACCTGATATATATCACCCGACTTAATCTTTATCATATTATCTCTATGACGCTTATTCCAGTTATTATCCTCGTAAACGGGCGTGTTTCTGAACGCTTCAAGCACCTTAGACGCCTCGTCCTTACCGATAACAAATCTGACACCTATATTCTCACAGGATTCTTCAGGTATCATAACTGTCATATCTCCGGCAGGAATGCGCATTATATAATAGTTCTGCTTTTTGCCAAGCACAACTCTCTCCTCGATAGCCTCAATTACTCCGGCACCGTGCATAGGATATACAATTTTATCACCGATTGCATACATACCGCGCCTACTCCTTTCGGGTGAACTTACAATCCACAGTTAAATTATACCACAACAGCACCCAAAAGTCAAAGAGTTATATCACCGAAATCCTCACAAATTTGCAATACCTTTTTTGGCAATAATTCTTATTTACTCGGTTACTACACCTTTTTTGATAAGTATGTTAGCGTAAATAGCCTGTTCTCCTGTGTTTACAACGGCATAGGCATTCTTTGCACGCTCGTAAAAATCGAAACGGTCCATAAACTCAATTTTTGTATCGGGCTCATACTTTGCGATAATGTCCTTGTACTCGTCCCAGATAGTTGGTACAACATTGTCGCCCTTTACAACCTCCATAAGTGCAACGGGCGCATCTACATATTTATCAAGGGGCATAAATTTCAAAACAGCATCCAGAATTTCAGGCACGCCGTGGCCGTCCGCTCTTACAAGCCTTTTACCCATAGATGCACCGGGGAAATTTCCGTCGGAAATTACCAGCTCATCGCCGTGTCCCATCTCCATCATAATCTTCAAAAGCTCCGGTGAAAGTACCGAAGGTACTCCTTTTAACATAATAATCCCTCCGTAATTTAGTATAAGTATATCTTATCTCTTTTTACACTTTTTGTCAATAGCAGCAAAAAAGGAAACCGAAAAATCGGTTTCCTTCTTGATATTATAAGGTTTCGTATTTCTTTGATGCACTGCTTGCGTAAGCAGCCTCGATAACCTTCTGAGATGCGATAGCATCTGCGGCTGTTATAGGTATTTCTCTCTCGCCTGCAACTGCCTTGCCGAATTCAGTAATTTCCTTGGTGTACATATTGCCGAATTCAACCTCTATCTCCATCGGTGCGACATCGTTTCTGTCCTGATTAGCGTCATAGCCAAGAGAGGAATCTGCACACAGAACCTCTATCTCTCCGCCTTCGACCTGAGATATTGTGCCTTGTGCAAAGATGCTGCCCTTTGTTCCGTAGAATTCAATCTTGCATTTTGCAGCAGCGTCGGGGATATTGAAGTTTGCATCAACGTATGCAACAGCACCGTTTTCAAGTCTCATTATTACTGCACCGGCGTCCTCAACACTGTAGTTAAACACCTGATTGCCCACAAGACCTGCAGCTTCCTTAACCTCCATACCTGTGATATAGCGGATAAGGTCAACACAATGGACACCCATATCCATCATAGCGCCGCCGCCGGATAATTTCATATCCTGTCTCCAGCAGTTCTCCATCTCGGGATACCAGCAGGTTAACTGTGCTCTTGCCGATACGATTTCGCCAATTTTGCCGCTTGATACGATTTCCTTCATCTTCTGATGATATGCGTGAAATCTCATCATAAATCCGACGCCCAGCTTGACGCCCTTTTTATCGCAGTATGCAGCAATTTCTTCTGCCTCTTTTGCAGTAAGGCCCACAGGCTTTTCTATCAAAATATGCTTACCGCTGTCAGCAGCAGCCATCGCCTGCTCCTTATGGCAGAATACGGGTGATGCAATGTATACAGCCTCAATTTCGTCAATAGCTAAAAGCTCCTCGATGTTGTCAAACGCATATTTTGCATTGTACTTTTCCTTGCAACTGTCTGCTGCTGCTTTATTTGCGTCCATAACGGCAACAAGCTCCGCATTATCTGCGAGCATCATACCCGGTAATGTTCGTCTGTCAGCAATTCCGCCGCAGCCGATTACACCCCATTTAATTTTCATTTCGGTGTCCTCCGATTATTTATTTTTTCTGTGTTCTTCGAGCATATCTACATAGGCAACAAGGTTGTCAACAATCTCGTTGCATATCTTCTCGCCAAGCTCCTTAGTTGCTTTTTCAGGGAAGCCCATTACTCCAACTTCGATTTCGTCCCTCTGTCCAACCGTTTCTACTACGAAAGGATGGTCAATCGGCTTTGTTCTCTTTTCGAACCAGTCCTGATCGCTTCTCATCATTCTTGATGTATACTCGTCGTCCATTACGATTTCGTCACGGACAAGCTCGGGTGCCCAGTGCATCATAAGAGCAGTTTCCATCATACCTGCGTGGAAATCGTGCTCCGGCTCCATAGCAAAACCGCTAAGCCATGTGGGCGACAAATCCCAGGCAGGAACCAATGAGAGCGTGATTTTTTTCGCGATATCAGGATTTCTGCGAAGAAGCATCTGTAAGCTGTTTTTGAGTGCGTTAATATTATCTGTTCCTGCGTGTCCAAGGAATACGATAATATTCTCAAAGCCCATTCCTACAAACTCTGAGCAGATTTCTGATATGTAAAGACCGAATGTATTAGGACTTACATTAACAGTACCCAAAAGTGTACCACCTGAGAAGCAGTAGTTAACCATCGGTGCAACAACAGCATTTAATCTGTCAGCCGCAAGCTCAACGGGCATTTTTACATTATGAATGTCTGTTGAAAGGGGCAGATGAAAGCCGTGCTGTTCAACTACACCTGTCGGGATAATAACTGTTTTTGTTTTTTCCATTGCCAGCTGCATATCGCGAACTGACATTTTTTCCATATAGAATGCCATAGTTTTTTATCCTTTCTGTCTGTCCCCGCACAATCCAAAGTGCGAGGAAAAATTTTGCAGATTGCCGCTTTAAGTTGCGACGGCGTACGATGGTACTCGGAGCAACTAAAAAGTGGCGAGATGCGGAATTTTAACCGCACTTATTTTCCTGCCTGCATTTCTGCTACTGATTCTAACACTGCGTCAGCCATATACTCAATCTGCTCATCACTTAAGCCGTACAAGGGAAGGTGAGTAAATCTCTTGTAGAATACTTCCTCACAATTCGGACAGGTCTTAGCAATCTCGTCTGAATCGTAGCCCATTTCCTGAACAACCTTAAATCTGTAAAGAGGTCCGAAGTGTGCAATCTGTGTTACACCCTTTTCCTCAAGCTTCTTCTTAAGTACCTGAACATCGCCGCCTGCTTTTGCAGGGTCAATCTGCAAGAGATAAAGGTGGAAGGTCGGCTTAATATCGTCGCCGCCCAAATCCTGCGGAATGATTGCGTCATTTGCAGCAAATCTCTCTGTAAGGTATTTAGCAGCTTTAGCACGCTTTGCAATAATCTCCTCATTACGAGCAATCTGCAATGTCAAGCCCAAGCCCTGAATTTCGGTTGTTGAAGCATTACCTGCCATAAAGGGCTTCTCTTTGCCGGGGATTGGAGTGATGTTGTAGAGCCAGTCTTTAATAGGACAACTAAAATCAAGTCCAAGGAAACGTGCTCTCTTCATATCGGGGCCAAAACCGGGAACTGTTGTAGTAAGGATACCGCCCTCACCAAATGATGTGATATTCTTAACCTCGTGCATTGAGAATGATGCAAAATCACCGATTGTACCGATTTTCTTGCCCTTGTACATAGCACCGAATGCGTGTGCTGCGTCCTCGAGAACAAGGATATCGTGCTTTCTTGCAAGCTCCATAATCGGGTCCATATCAACCGGATAGCCGCCGATATGTACGGGAACAATCATCTTGGTCTTGTCTGTGATTTTCTTCTCTACGTCCTTCGGGTCCATATTGATGGTCTTCGGGTCAACGTCAGCAAACACAAGCTTACAGCCGATTGCCAAAGGATATGCCATTGTAGCAACGAATGTGATAGCAGGAACGATAACCTCGTCACCAGCCTTGAGGTTAGCATACTTATATGCAATCTCAAAACCTGCAGTAGCGTTTGTTACGAAGGTGGATGTATCTGTACCGAGGTACTTGTTACAAGCATCCTCAGCCTGCTCTACCTTGCTGCCAAGTGACAGTTTTCCGGGAGGTGTAGCCAAAGCATCGAGCTTTTTAACCTGCTGCCATACAGCCTCAAGAGCATCGTCATATTCCTTGCCCTCGCCCTGCATCAAAAAGCGGATGATTTCCATAAGGTCCTGAACATTATAGTTCTCACCTACTGCCGCCCAGGGTACTCTTGTAGCACCTGTGTTGTACCTGAAGTCTGTTGATTGTTTTGCCATTTTCTTTTCCTCCTTAAAATTCCGGTTCATATTTTTGTATAAACTCTTCCCAATATATTTCGCGTATTTCGATATCCTTGATTTTCAGCTTAGTGCAATAAGCCGAAAAGCCTACGTGACCGCCCGTAATAGGCTTAGGGTCAATCAGCTCTGATACCAAAATATCATCGACAACCATAAATGTATGACCGCCAATCGAGCCGGCTGTCATACGCACCTCTGTACCGGGTGTATAATGGTACATAGAGGTCGTTGAGTATAAGTTTGAGCCATAACCGATATTTCGTTCAATACCGCTTTTATGCTCGTACCAGCCATTAAGTCCGCAAACATAGGAATCTCCCAAATAATCTGTCTTTTCGTCCCAGTTTGCGCAAAACACCGCATTCAAATCTCTTGTAGCGGGTAGGACCGCTCCTATTGTAAAGCTGAACATAACGTCCTTTTCAAACCTCTCCCTTGAAAAGAGTATGCCGCCAAAATTACCTTGTTCCTCGCCGATTAAATAACCGTTTTCCATTCCCCATGTTCCACTTTTAGGGACCCAATATTTCTCCCAGTCCGCATCAGGACTGTACTTAAAAATAACAGGCGATTTATCGGATATTATTTTCTTTCCCAAAAGGAGTATATCGTTCATTTTATTCCTCTTTCCTGTCTGTAAACTTTTTCCATATAGGCGATGCTATTGCACACACAACAAACGAAACCAATAGCAATATAATCCATGATGTTATAGTCGCACTCCAGCCAAAATTCTCCGCAAGGTATCCAAATCCGATATTTGATGCAACTGCGCCAAAGGATGCAAGTGCATTCAAAAGTGCAGCCACACTTCCTGTTCTGTTGTATTTTGCAAAGTATGCAGGGATAATAACATTTATCAGTTGGTGTCCTGCGTACATCATGGTTGTAATGACAGTCAGCAGAAATACCACCGCGCCCACAGAAATCTTTCCTGTCATAATTAGCATTGCACAAAACGGCAATGCCACCAAAAAGCATACACCGTATGCAGTTACTGCATTTTTTATGTATTTGGGATACATCCAGTTTGTTATATACACACCGCCGAGATTGACGAAAACAAGAATACTCGTAAGCATACTTGCAAAACTCGGCGAAACATCGTAATTTTCGGTAATCATTGTAGGAATCCACGTCTTCATTCCCAAATCCAGTGCCGTTCTTGTAAGCGAAGGTATAAGTACAAGCAGAAGACCGCTTATTGCCATAAGGCTGAAGAAATTTATCCTCTCTGCAGGCTTGCTCTCAACAGCACCAAGCTCACTTTTGCTCAGTTCCTTATTCTTCTTAGCCTGTGCGAGACAGGCTTGCTTTGTTTTTGCCGTAACAACCTGCCAAAACAAAGCAGAAAATACAAGCATTGCTCCAAACACCCAAAAGAGTGTTCTCCACTGTGCCATTCCAAGCACAATGCCTGCAATTAGGTAGTTAGCAAGCATACCCACACAGTAGGAAAATGCTATATATATCATAGCTTTACTTTTTTGCTCGGGTACTAAATATTCCGCAATAATCCTCAGGATCGCCGGCCATATAGCAAACTGAACAAGTCCGCAAAAGCTCCAGAATATGAGCATCATCAAAAAGCTTTTGGAAACCGCCATCCCGACAATCGCAATCAATGTTCCAATCAAGGTCATAGATACAAGCTTAACGGGAGAAATCTTATCGACAACCTTAACACCTATTAACTGCGCTGTTCCGTAAAACAGATAAAAGCTTGCATTTATTGTACCTGCTTGTGATTTGTTAAATAAACCTTCTGCAATAATTGAAGCCATTGATGCAGCGTATGCGCTTTTGGTCATACTGATTATCGCATATATTACCCAACCGGCAATAAATAGAAGCCAGCCGGCTTTTTCTTCTGTGGTTAAGTTCTCAAAAATCCTTTTCATCGTCGTCAGCAGGGAAGTTCCTCTGCAAATATAAATTCAAAGCCTGCGTCCTTTAGTACCTTGCCCATTGTGTATATCTTTTGTGCATAATCGGGCTGGTAAGCATAGTAATCGGGATAATAATACTGCTCATGATTACCTACACTCAAATACTCCTGTTCGGTGAACTTTGAAAGCTCCTCCTCCAGAAGTTCTAACGGGATAAGATTAAGTACCGCCTGTGCAGCAGTTGTATAGCACATTCCGGTTTCGGCATCCTTAACTGTATCAAACTTGCCCATTCTGGACATATAAACGTCCTCCGGAACATGGTTGTATGAGCAAAGTGCTGTCGCAACAGCCAAATCACGTGTTACCTTCTTATAAACACCCGTTTCACTCTTTTTGTTATGTAAAAGTCTGTACGAATGACCGTACGGCAAATCATCCTGATTACCGCTGAATTCTTCTTTTACTCCATATGTCGCATACGTTACCTTAATACCGTTATCACGAAGTGCCAGAACTCCCTCACGGCTCATAGGCGCCCAATGCGGTACAACACTTTTTGCAAAGGACTTCTCACCCGCAAATCTTATAACCTCGTTTTTAATCAGATTGAAATTATCATTTACCAGCTTATAATCGGCATTTACGTACGGATAATCGGGCCACTCTTCCTTTGAATGAAAGCCCAGCTTTAACCAGTTGGAATTATCCTCCCATTCTTTTTTATAAGCATCTGTCATATCCGAAAGCGAGAACTCGTCATCTCCATACCAGAAGGATGTTCTGTAAAAAACATTAAGCTGAACCTTAACACCGTACTCATCATATGCACGCTTTAACATGGCCATATAGTCATTATCAAACATAGACTGAGGTCTTTCACGTGTTAGGTCACGAAATACCCAAAGCACATCATCAATAAAAAATTGAGCTCTTTTTTTCATAGCAAATCCCCACCCGGCAGTTTATTTAATGCTACCAATTATTATAGCATTCCGGCTGTCAAAAGTCAATAGAGATTAGTCAAATGTTGACTTTTTTTTAGGCTGGTGATATAATCTTTTAAGTAATTAATAAAACTTGCTTTGTAAGGATTTGCGAGACAGACTTTTTGATATATCTTATGGCAAAAATATAGTAGAATAGGAGTAATAACTGTGCCAAATACACTTTCTCAACGAGAGGTTTTAGACGTTGCGACAAGCATCGGGTATTATATACTAAAATACGGCGGGGAAATAAACCGTGTAGAAGATACTGCAGAGCGTTTGGGACTCGCTTACGGGATGGATGCGGTACACGTTTTCGCAATATCTTCATCTATTGTGATTTCAATGGTAAAGGACGGGGTTTCTCTTTCTCAGACAAGGCGTGTCAATAAGCTCTTTACCAACCTCGACCGTGTAGACAAATATAACGCTCTTTCAAGAGCTATCTGCAACGAGCTTCCTTCATACGAAAATATACTCGAGGATATCAAAGAAATTGAAAGCAAACCTCTTTATCCTTTTTGGATTTCGGTTTTGGCATATTCGCTAATCGGCGGAGCATTTGCTGTATTCTTCGGTGGCGGATGGCAGGAATTTTTAGTCAGTCTTGTTGTAGGATTTTTAATACGTTTTGTAATGTATACTGCAGATATTGTGCAATCACCGCCTTTTTTTGCTAATGCTGCAGGCTCGGCGGCGACGGTTATTCTGATAAAGCTTTCCACCTTTATCTTCCCCGTTCTTCAGACTCAGACTGCTACAATTGCAGTTTTGATGCTCTTGGTACCTGGAGTTCTTTTAACCAACTGTATCAGGGATTTTGTGGCGACAGATTACACCGCCGGTCTTTCAAAGATTGTAGAGGCAATATTTATTGCAGCGGCTATTGCGCTCGGCGTCGGTGTTTCGGTTTTGTGGAGGTAGTGGTATGTTTATTGATTTAATTTCCCCCTTTGTTTCAGCATTTTTTGCAACGCTGGGGTTTGCCCTCTTATATAACATTCGCGGCAGAAATCTTATAGCCGCAGCACTTTGCGGTGCATTTGGCTGGACGGTGTATTTGATTGCCGACCGCGTTACCGCCTCGATGGTTGTACCCTATTTCATATCAGGACTTTCAATAGCATTCTATTCCGAGATTGCGGCATACCTTTTCCATTCTCCTGTTACGGTGTTCCTGACACCCGGAATTATACCGCTCGTACCCGGTCTTACAATCTACCGGACTATGGAGGCGTGCCTTTTCGGCGATATCACTGCCTTTGCCGAAGGTTTAGTAAACACTCTTAAAGTCGGAGGAGCAATATCATTAGGACTCATTCTGATATCCACATTTTTCAGGCTCTACAGAGTATCTGTTAAAACCTTAGCGGCAAAAAATTAGTATAAAAATAACCCCGTTTTGTTCTGTGCAAAACGGGGCATCTTTTTAGTTGTAAATTCTGTCGATATTTATTACAGCCTTATAGCGTTTATCCGCTTTCGCCAAAAGCTCGGCAATATCCTCTGCGATCGGTTTTTCGCTGTCAATAAGGTCCTCGGGTGTTTCAAGGTCAAATATGAGGTTAATTCTGCTTTCGCCGTCGGTCATACGGAAATCGTGCAGATTGAGCCTGCTGTCATAGCCTTGTATAATCTCAATAACCTGCGCTTTGATTTTATTTGTTTTCTCGCAATCAACAGCCACAGGGTCCATATGTATAACCATATGTATGCCTGTTTCCTTGGTAATCTGATGCTCAAGCTCGTCTATAATCTCGTGTATACGGACAATATCGTAATTGTCAGGCACTTCGGCGTGAACAGACGCAAAAGCTCGCCCGGGGCCGTAATCGTGTACTACCAGATCGTGTACGCCGTAAATCCCTTCGCCATCTAATACCATTTTGTTGATTTTTTCTACCGTTTCCCTTTCGGGAGGCTTGCCGAGCAAAAGTCCTATTGTGTCCATAGCAACATAAAAACCGGTACGCATAATTAAAAGAGATACCAAAAGACCGATTATGCCGTCTAAAACGGGCAATCCAAAAAGATTAGCCATCAATGATGCAAAAACTATTGCCAGCGTTGCAAAAACATCGCTTAAGCTGTCCTTGGCTGTGGCAAAAAGCACAGAGGAGTTAATTTTTTTGCCCAGATAGGTGTTATAGCGGTACATCCACACCTTTACCAGCACCGACAACGCAAGAATTACAAACATTACCGGCGTAAGAGCTGTCGGCGAGGGAGACAAAATCTTCCCTACCGAGCTTTTCAAAAGCTCAAAACCCAACAGCATAGTAATAAACGCAACTATGAGTGATGCAACATACTCCGACCTGCCATGTCCGAACGGATGCTCGCTGTCAGGGCGGCGGTTACTGAGCTTCGCCCCGAAAAGTGCAACGAGTGACGAGCCGCAGTCGGAAAGGTTGTTAAAGGAGTCGGATATTATAGCAATACTACCCGATATTACACCTATCATCAGCTTAAGAGCAAAGAGCATAATATTGCACAAAATTCCCAGTGCACCGCCTAAAACGCCGTAATGCTCACGCACTTTTGGCGAGGTTGTATCGGTATAGTTCGGGACAAATTTTTTGAGTAAAAGCTTTATCAAAGATAATCACACCTTTATATCATAATACAACCGATTGACGTCTAACCGGTTGTATTATTATAATATTACCTGTATTTATATTTCGCAACGTCCTAAGCCTTTTTATACGAGCCTAAAAACTTATAAAAATCGGTATGCGAGCGGATTTTATTGAGCGCAAAAAATATTGTTGCATCATCTATATTTCCGTCAAGGTCAATAAAGAATATATACTTGCCCAGTTCCTTTTTAACAGGGCGGGACTCTATCTTTATCATATTTATCTTAGAATCTGCAAACATTTCCAATGCAGTCCAGAGGCTTCCCGGTTTATTGTCAAGTGTAAATGCAACCGAAGTCTTGTCAGAGTCGGAAACCACTTGCGAGGGTGCTTTTTCAACAACAACAAAACGAGTGGAGTTGTTTCGGTCATCGGCACAGTCGGGCAAAAGTATTTCCAAATCATACATTTGTGCAAGTGATTTAGGCCCGATCACTGCGCAAGGCTCACTAGACTCAGCAACCTTTGCAGCAGCTGCCGCTGTAGAGTCGGTGTATTCAATTGCAGTGCCCAAAAAGCTTTCCTCTATCATATGCGCACACTGCGCTATCGGCTGCGAATGTGACATAATTTTTGTTATATCCTCTATTCGTGTGCCTTTCTTTACCATAAGGTTTTGACATACCTTCAGGATGTACTCATCGGTAATGTACAAGTTGACATCAAATGCAAGTGTATCAAGCGTCATATTGACACTTCCCTCAATTGAATTTTCAATAGGGACAATCGCCTTTTCAATGTCACCACGGTCTGTTGCCATAATAAGTGAGTATATCGAGCTGTAGGCACGAAGCTCTGCGTTTTCGCCAAAATGCTCTAAGGCTGCAAGGTGCGAAAATGTCCCCTGCGGCCCTAAATACCCGATCACAGCTTTTTGCCGACTGCGTCGGCGATCGGTTTTAATCTTGCCATCAAGTCCTCAAAATGCTCAGGCGTAAGTGATTGTTCGCCGTCTGACATTGCATTTTCGGGAGAGTTATGTACCTCTATCATAAGTCCGTCAGCACCTGCCGCAACTGCGCCGAGTGCAAGAGAATTTACATACTTATAAGTGCCCGCTGCATGCGACGGGTCTGCAATTATGGGAAGATGCGAAAGCTCTTTCGTCACAGGTATTGCCGAGAGGTCAAAGGTGTTTCTGGTTGACGGCTCAAAGGTTCTGATACCTCTTTCGCACAAAATAACATTTTCATTTCCCTCGGACATAATGTATTCCGCCGCCATCAGCCATTCCTCAATAGTCGAGGAGAGGCCTCTTTTTAGCAATATGGGCTTGTTATGCTTGCCCACTTCACGTAATAGCCTAAAGTTCTGCATATTTCTTGCGCCTATCTGCATCATATCGGCATACCCTGCAACAAGGTCAACATCACGGGGGTCGAGAACCTCGGTACATATGGGAAGTCCCGTTTCGTCGCCTGCCTTGCGCATTATTTTAAGACCCTCCTCCTCCAATCCTGCAAAGGAATAGGGTGATGACCTCGGCTTAAATGCACCGCCACGAAGTATGGTAGCGCCTGCCTCTTTCACTCTTTTTGCAACATAGGAAAACTGCTCCTGACTTTCAATAGCGCAAGGCCCCGCCATAACTGTTATCTTATCGCCGCCTATGACAGTATTTCCCACAGGAATAATGCTCTGTTCCTTTTGCAGTTCACGGCCTGCAAGCTTATAAGGCTTCATTATCGGCACAATATTTTCAACGCCGTTCATCATAAGAAGCTGGTTCATACTGAGTCTGCGTTTGTCACCGACTGCTCCGATAACCGTTTTAGTTTCGCCGTATATAGGATGCGTCTTAAATCCGAAATCAGCAAGACGGCTTTCTATCGCCTCAATGTCTGCCTTTGTCGCATTATTACGCATTATAATAATCATATTTTATTCCCCCTCGTCAAAAGGCTACAACAAATCCATTTTATCACCAAAAAGGAGAATAATCAATCAATTTTTGAAAAAAGAGTACCTTTACCTTCCAAAATTCCTGAAAGCCTTGATATAATATGCCCTTAAAGCATTCAGTACCGTCAGCACGCACACTCCCACATCAGCAAATATCGCAGGCCACATTCCGCCTACTCCAAAAGCACAAATTATCATTACCAAAAATTTTATCCCGACCGAGAGTATGATATTCTCTCTGGCAATTGCCATAACCTTTTTGGAGAGCTTAATTGCTGCCGGAATTTTCAAAAGGTCATCGCCCATAACCACCACGTCAGCCGCCTCAACCGCCGCATCAGAGCCTATTGCGCCCATTGCAGCACCTACAGCCGCACTTGCAAGTGCGGGTGAATCGTTTATACCGTCGCCGACAAACATAACTGTGCCGTCCTTTGAAATACGGCTTATATGCTCCGCCTTTTCGTGCGGTAAAAGCTCGGCAAACGCTTCGGTTATCCCTACCTCTTTTGCAACCGCATCGACGCTTTTTTTGCTGTCGCCGCTTAGCATTACTGTGGCAATCCCGCACTTTTTAAGCTCGCCGATTGCCGCCGCCGAGGTAGCCTTTACCTTATCACCAAAGCCGATATGGCCCATATACTGACCGTCCCTTGCAACATATATACAGCTATCGGCAGAGTGGTCGGGTATTTCAATTCCACGTTCATTAAAGAGCTTTGCACTTCCGACTGTCACAATTTTCCTGTCTATTTCAGCCTCAACTCCGCGAGCCGGAATTTCTGTTATATTTGATATGCGGCTTCTGTCAATAGGCTTGGCATATGCTGCCTTTACCGCTGCTGAAATCGGATGCGCCGAGTCGGTTTCGGCATATGCAGCAAGCTCTAAAAGCTCTTCCTCCCGTCCGTTTACACAAATTTCAGTAAGGGTGGGTATTCCTACAGTAACAGTGCCCGTTTTGTCGAGTGCTACCGTTTTTACCTTTGAGAGATTTTCTATTGCCAGTCCGTTTTTAATGAGTACGCCGTTTTTAGAGCTGCAGCCCATTCCCGCAAAGAAGGTAAGCGGCACAGAAACCACCAACGCACACGGACAGGATATTACCAGAAAGCTGAGCGCACGGTAAACCCATACAGAAAATGCCCCCAGTCCCAAAACGGGCGGCAATATTGCCACCATAGCCGCCAAAGCCACGACAATGGGTGTATATATTTTCGCAAACGAGGTGATAAACCTCTCCGCACCCGATTTTTTCTCATATGCTTCCTTTGCAAGAGTCAGTATGCGTGAGAGTGTAGAGTCGGAAAACTCCTTTTCCGCTACAATTTCCAGACTCCCGTCGGTGCTTATCATACCCGACAGCACGCTGTCACCCACCTCTAAATAGCGTGGCAGATGCTCACCTGTAAGTGATGATGTGTCTATCATAGCACTGCCCCTCTTGATTTTTCCGTCAACAGGAATACGCTCGCCCGCACCAACTATAACCGTTGTGCCGATGGCAATATCCTTGCAATGCACCAAAGCCTCACCCTCAGCCGTAATTATACGTGCCATATCAGGTCTGACATCGGTTAAAGCCGCTATCGAGCTTTTGGTCTTTTCCACCGCATTGTGCGTCAAAAGCTCACCTATCTGATAAAACATCATAACCGCCGCTGCCTCGAGATATTCTCCCAAAGCAAATGCTCCAAGAGCCGCAATCGTCATAAGAAAGTGCTCGTCAAGAGGTTTTCCCTTTATAAGATTTTTAACTGCATTAAAAAGAACATCATACCCAAGTATGATATAAGAAACCGCAAACAAAACAGTACCTGCTAAGCCTGACAGAAAAACCCCCGCCAAACCCGCCGTAAAGCCTGCAACAAGCCTTATTGCCAGAGTTTTTATACTGCTATGATTATCTGTACAAGCACAACAGCTATCATTTGAATGATGATGTCCTGTGCACTCACAATGTACACATTCTTTAGTTGCCATAATATATACCTCCCAATCCAACATATGAATATCTGCTCATATGTTCATTGTACTATAAGTATATGCAGTTGTCAACAGATATTTACTATTTGTGAATAAAAAATAAAATCTTTCGTTAAATGGTTGCAAATCGGCGTATTATATAGTAAAATATAGGTTGATTTAAGGTGTTTTTTGAAAACACAATTTAAGGAAGGTAATATTTTATGCGAGTAATAGCAGCAACCAAGAATAAAGGCAAAATTCGGGAAATTGCTGAGATTTTAGGAAAGCTTGGTATTGAGGTTATCTCTCAGGCTGACGCCGGTATTGATATTGAGGTAATCGAAACAGGCACAAGCTTTATTGAGAATGCAAGGATAAAAGCAAGGGCGGTTTCACTTTTGTGCGACGATGCCGTGCTTGCAGACGATTCGGGACTTTGTGTTGACGCTTTAGACGGAGCACCGGGTATATATTCGGCAAGATATTCAGGAGAAGATGCTTCGGACAGCGAAAATACCACTAAGCTTCTGGGCGAATTGGAGGGTGTGACAAACCGTGAAGCGTATTTTGAAACAGCCGTGGTATTCCTCTTCTCCGATGGCCGTGAGCTTAGCGCAAGCGGCAAGGTTTCGGGCAGGATTACAACAGAGCCTTCGGGCGAGGGCGGTTTCGGTTATGACCCCGTTTTCCATTGTACCGAGCTTAACAAGACCTTCGGCGAGGCGACCGATGATGAGAAAAACAGCGTAAGCCACAGAGCAAGAGCATTAACAGCATTGGTTGAGCTTTTGAAAAATTCGGAAAATATATAACGAAAGGATAATAAAATGGACGTTTTTTGCGAGTACATAGTAAATAAAAAGAAATCTGTAACTGATTTTTTGGTAATAACCCTTATTGGTGCAGTAGCAATTATTGCTACGTATATACTTATGCTGGTTACGATGATTTTTGGTCAGTATAACCTTGCCAGCATCGGCTTGTTGCTCATCGCAGGCTGCTGGTGGGGTGCGATAACCCTTATCAGAAACAGAAATATTGAATTTGAGTACATTTTAACAAACCACGAGCTTGACATAGACAGAATAGTCGCAAAAAGCCGCAGAAAGCGTCTTTGCACAATAGATTTCAGACATATAGATTTGTGCGCAAGTATCAGCGATCCTGCATACACAGCTATTTATGCCAACAGTAACGGCAGAACGGTTAAAAACTATGCAGGCGACCTTGATGCAACAGTTTACTTTGTTGATTTTACAAAAGAGTCCGAGCAGATGCGTGTGATTTTTCAGCCGAGCAGGCGTATTTTAGACGGGATTAAAAAGAGTAATCCCAATTCGGTTACCATAAAAGAGGGCGATTTATGATATTGGGAGTCGGATGCGATATAATCGAAATTAGCAGGATTGAAAAGGCTATGGCAAAGGGCAACTTTTTAGACCGTTGCTTTACCGAACGGGAGAGAGAATATTTCTCTATGCATAAAAATTGTGCAGAATCTGTTGCGGCAGGCTTCGCCGCAAAGGAGGCTGTTTCCAAGGCGCTCGGCACGGGCATATCCGGTTTTTCGTTTACTGATATCGAAATCCTGCACTCAGAAAATGGCAGACCGTACGTACAGCTTACCGGCGGTGCAGCAGCTATTGCGCATGAAAATAACGGCAGGGTGAGTGTGAGTATGTCACATTGCAGGGATATGGCTATTGCTTATGCCGTTTTTGACTCTTGCAAGGAATAAGGAGTGATGGTATGGAACGCAAAACAGTTAATTTGGGCGCACCGCATATCTGCACTGCAGCCCAGATGCGTTCAATCGATAGAACTGCTATCGAAACAATAGGAATAAACGGAATAGTTCTGATGGAAAATGCCGCGCTCTCGTGCGTGGGCGTTCTTTCCGAGCGTTTTGACATTAAGAATACCAGCTTTGCTGTTTTTTGCGGCAAAGGCAACAATGGAGGTGACGGCTTTGCAATAGCACGTCATCTTTTTAACAAGGGCGCAGAGGTGGTTGTGTATCTTACCTCGGGCAGTGTTTTTGAAGGCGATGCTCTTACAAACTATCGTATTATCCGTTCGCTTGGCATCACTATTATCGAGCTTGACAGCAGCGAGTACTTAAAGAGCTTTATTAAAAGTGCCGATTGCGTAATTGATGCGATTTTGGGTACAGGAATTTCTGGTGCACCGAGAGCGATGGCGGCAGAGGCAATCAGTGCAATAAATGAACACGCAAGGTTTGTACTGTCAGTTGATGTTCCATCTGGCATAAATTCTGACAATGGTGATGTTCGCAGCGAGGCTGTCAGGGCAGATGTTACCGTCACCTTTGCAGCATACAAGCGTGGTTTGTTCCTCTACCCTGCCGCAGATTATGCAGGTGAGATAATACTTTCCGACATATCAATTCCAGATATTGTAAGCGACACACAGGGTGGCAGATGTTATGCCGCAACGGCCGAGGGTGTAAAGGCGGTTTTCCCGAAGCGTGAGGACAATTCTCACAAAGGTGACTATGGCAAGGTTATGATAATTGGCGGTTCGGTAGGTATGGCAGGAGCTGTCGCAATGGCAGCAAAGGGTGCGCTAAAATGCGGCGCAGGTCTTATAACCGCCGCCGTACCCACTTCTATTAACAATATAATACAAGAAAAAATTGACGAGGTTATGACTATTCCCTTGCCGGAGGAGGGCGGCAGAATTGCAAGAAGTGCTGCAGAACGTCTGGCAAGACGTGCGAATGTATGTGATGCAGTACTTTTCGGTCCCGGACTTGGCAGAAGCGATGCTATAACTGAATTTACGGCAGAATTCTTACCGATGCTTACAGTACCGACGGTCATTGATGCGGACGGCTTATATGCCGTTTCCAAAGTCCCTGATCTGCTCGGAAGCTGCCGTGCGGAGATAATTATGACACCACATTCTCAGGAGATGGGATATCTTATAGGACAGACGGCGGAGGCGGTTGAGAGAGACCGTTTCGGCACAGCTCTTGATTATTCTGCAAAAAACGGAGTAACACTAATTCTTAAGGGGCATCATACTATAATAACAGCACCTGACGGTGATTTGACAGTCAACACCACCGGAAATTCCGGTATGGCAGGTGCAGGCAGCGGCGATATTTTATCAGGTATGACAGCCGCTCTGGTAGCAAGAGGCATCTCGCCTTATGACGCCTCGGTAAGTGCGGTATATCTTCACGGCGCAGCGGGCGACCTTGCAGCCGAAAACTTTGGCAAGGACGCTATGTGCGCAGGCGATATTATCACCTCAATACCCCACATTTTACCTGTGGAAAAGTAAATACAACTATGATACAATAAAAAGGAACATAAAAAGGATAGGATTGTCTTATGGCAGATATTGCAAAATTTGTAGGAAGGTTTTGTATCTGCCAATGTATGATTGACAGGACAAATGTCAATAATATCAATGCAGGTGATGAAGCAACCCCATATCTTCGCTGAAAATCACGGCAGATGATATTAGATTACTGTCGGCTGTTAGCTTTTATAAAAAATATAACTTGGGGGGCTTGGTTGCTTTGTTAAGGATAAAACGCAGCGCACTGCATTGCAATATCGGACGGCGTCGGCTCCTGTCGGTACAAAGGAGAGTTTGTCTTGCACGCGGTTATCGTGCCATGGGAACTCTTAACAGCAAAATCGCAGAGGAGTCGATCACTTCCGACAATGACGCGCTGACGGCAGGAGAGCAAAAACTGACGGAGTGTGAAACGAAGTGATTGTAAAAAGAGGAGATATTTATTACGCCGACCTGAGTCCTGTTGTAGGCAGCGAGCAAGGCGGAGTCCGCCCCGTGCTTATAGTGCAGAATGATGTCGGGAATAAATACAGCCCAACGGTTATTGCAGCGGCTATAACCTCGCAGATTAACAAGGCGAAAATGCCGACGCATATCGAGTTACCCGCCTCGGAGTATGGTCTTTATCGGGATTCGGTAATTTTGTTGGAGCAAGTCAGAACTATCGACAAAAAAAGGCTCAGAGAACGCATTGCACACCTTGACAATCCGCTTATGGAGCAGGTTAACGATGCACTGGGTATCAGCTTCGGCTTGGGAAGCTTCTGATAAAGCTTACATATCAGACTTACCTTGCTAAGAAATTGGCATTATAATATGCACCCCAAACTCTTTTGATTTGGGGTGCATATCTCTTTCTTGTATAAAAAACGGAACAAGCATAACTTGTCCGAATTAAAATCTCCGAACGGTTTAGGTGCTGCTTGTACCGAGGTCATACTCGTAAAAAGGTGGTAGTGATTGCGAATCGTCGTGAGTGCGTTTACAAACGAACAGATGCGCTGAGCGTGCCTTTTTACGAAAAAGGAGGAACAGTGAAGCGGGTGACTGATTTTTTGCACAAAAAATCGGAACAAGCATAACTTGTTCCGACGTGGAGCTGGTGAAGGGAATCGAACCCCCAACCTGCGGTTTACGATACCGCTGCTCTACCATTGAGCCACACCAGCATACAATCCGCACAGGCGAAAATCACCTGTGCGGAAGATTAAACATATTTTAAGACAACAATGTTTTTGCTATCTCATTTATTCTTCTGCCGTCGGCTCTGCCCTTTGTTTTCGGCATAACCGCAGCCATGACCTTGCCCATATCCTTAACGGATACCGCACCGACCGCTTCAACTGCTTCTTTTACGATAGCAGCAAGCTCCTCGTCGGAAAGCTGTTCGGGCAAATATTCCATCAAATAACCAATTTCTGCCTTAAGTTCGGCGATCAAATCGCTTCTTCCGCTCTTTTCGTAATCAGGGAGAGAATCCTTCCTCTGCTTTAGCTGTTTCGCTATTACGTCAAGAACGCCTTCATCATCAAGAGTGATTAGCTTGTCTTTTTCAATCTGAAGGACACCCGCACGTATCATCTGAACAACGTTCTTTCTGACTGTGTCTTTATCCTTCATCGCAGTCTTCAAATCCTGCGCCAATTTCTCTTTAAGACTCATAACTACACCTTATTAAAACTTTCTCTTACGAGCTGCCTCTGACTTTTTCTTACGCTTTACGCTCGGCTTTTCATAATGCTCGCGCTTTCTTATCTCAGACATAACGCCCGACTTCGCACACTGTCTTTTGAAACGGCGAAGTGCGCTATCCAAAGACTCGTTGTCTTTTACACGAATTTCTGACATCTGTTTCCCTCCCTCCGGCAAAACAATTTCCGGCTGTTTAATGGAAAAAACTATGCTTTAACAAAAGTCATAGTTGCCACACCCAATATTATACCTCAATTTTAATA
The DNA here is from genome assembly GCA_045649145.1 of Clostridia bacterium. GTDB lineage: Bacteria > Bacillota > Clostridia > UBA1381 > UBA1381 > HGM11525. The sequence goes on along the minus strand of JAZRPK010000026.1, from coordinate 7,173 downwards.
TCTGTGTCAAGTTTTTTACAAAAAAATTTTGATAATTATGAAAATACCTCCAATATTTCAACAAAATTATCAAAAAAAGCTTGACACCGAAGTTAAATAAGTGTATAATGTTTGAGTATCCGCATTGAGCAAGGTTATAAATCTGCTAAGGCAGTACCTGCAAGGGCGCGACTTCATATTATAAGGAGGTGTAATGCAATGTATGCAGTAATCGTTACAGGCGGAAAGCAGTACAAGGTTTCTGAGGGTGACGCAATCTTCGTTGAGAAGCTTGAGGCTCAGGAGGGCGAAGTTGTTACTTTTGACACAGTACTTGCTGTTTCTGACGGAGATGCTCTTACCATCGGCGAGCCGACAGTTGACGGCGCTAAGGTAACTGCTAAGGTTGTTAAGCAGGGTAAGGCTAAGAAAATCTACGTTTTCAAAATGAAGAGAAAGAAAAACGAGAGAAGCAAGAAGGGCCACAGACAGCCCTATACAAAGGTTGTAATCGAAACAATCAATAAGTAATTTTTTTCAGAATATTTTTTCGGAAAGCTGAGGTGTTTTTAATGGCTCATAAAAAAGGTATGGGAAGTACCAAAAACGGTCGTGATAGCGAATCGAAAAGACTCGGCGTTAAGCGCGCTGACGGTCAGAAGGTTTTAGCCGGCAGTATTTTGGTAAGACAGAGAGGCACGAAAATTCATCCGGGCAATAACGTTGGCATCGGTAGTGATGACACACTTTTCGCTAAGATTGACGGTACAGTTAAGTTCGAGAGAAAAGGCAAGGACAAGAAGCAGTGCAGCGTGTACTCTGCGTAAAAAAGTTATAAGGGGCGGCTTTGAGAGTTTAATTCTCTCGGGGCTGTCTTTTTTTGTCAAATGATTTTATTTTTCGTCCCGCTTTTTATGATTTATGTATATTGACACACAAATCTATCTATTATATAATTACAGGAGAGATATTTTTAGGAGGATAAAAATATGACATTCGAACAGGCATTTTTGAAAATTAAGGCAAAATTCGATAACGCAGACGTTAAAAATCTGACCGATGAATTTGCAATTCAGGTCAATATGACCGACGAGGACTGTGGCGGTGCGTTCTATATCCAGTATACAGACGGCAAGCTTTTTGTAGAGCCGTATGACTATCGTGATAATACCGCAGACGTTACGTTAGCAAGACTCGATTTGAACAAAATCCTTGACAAGAAGCTTTCGATTGCAACTGCTTTGGAAACCGGCAGACTTTTCTTAAACGGCAGCAGAGAGGATTTTGCAGCTGTAGTCGGCGCTTTGAAAGCTCCTGAAAAGAAAACCGTAAAAAAAGCAGCAGCGCCCAAAAAGACTTCTGCAAAAAAGGCAGCAGAAAAACCGACAACCAAAAAGACAACCAAGTAAGAAAGCAGGACGCAAGTCCTGCTTTTTCTATTCCAATTCGTCAAGCGATGCAAATTCATAACCCTGCTCTCTTGCCTTGTCTATCACAATCGGCAAGGCTTTTGCATTGTCCGAAGAAACAGCGTGAAGGAGTATAATTGCACCATTATGCAGATACGGCATTATCTGCCCGACAGCATAGTCAGCACCCTTGATATCGTCGGCAATCCAATCCTTATACGCAAAACTCCAGAACACAGTCCTGTACCCCATATCCTTAGCCACAGCAAGCACACGCCTGCTGTATTCACCCTCAGGCGGACGCATATATTTCATAGGTGCATCAAATTTTGCCTTAAACTCCTCCTCCAAGGCAGAAATTTCTGCAGCAATCGCCTCTTTTTCGGCGAGCTTATGCAAATTTTTGTGTCCTGCTGTATGATTTCCGACAATATGCCCCTCCTTAACCATTCTCGCTACCAATTCCTCGGAACGTTCGAGATAATCACCTGTCACAAAGAATGCCGCCGGAACACCCTTTTCCTTTAATACATCGAGTATTTCCGTTGTATAGCCGTTTTCGTATCCCTCGTCAAAGGTAAGATATATCTTCTTTTCATCGGGGTTACCCATATATACACTATTATTTTCCAAAAGCATTTGACGAATATCTAAAGGGACTTCAGGCTCGGAATTTTGCACCTTTTTTATTCCCCAGCCATAGCCACGGTTTTCCACCGCAGAATAATCGCCGTCAGTAGCTACGGTCTCACTCACCGAGCAGCCGCTTATAACCACCGCCATCAGAATTATTATCAACTTACGCATCATACTCTCCCCTTTCACTTATACATATTCTTAAATAAGGAGAATAATAACACTTTTGTAATCAAAAAGCTGTTACGCAATAGCATAACAGCTTTATAGTTTTTATCCTCTTGTAAGAGTCATTACGCCATCAACAGTTTCAGCAGCGCAGTCAAGAACCTCGGTAAAGAAGCTTACGGGAACGTATGTTACACCGCCTGTTGCTGTTTCCTCAAGTAGAGGAGCTGACTCGAGCTTAAACGGAGTCATTCTTGCCTTATTGTAGGAGTTTGTTCCTACCTGGAAGTTTACACCCATCGGAACTGTACCTACTGTTACAGCTTTGAAGTTGTTATCCCAGCCAACCTCAAGACCAAGCCCCTCGGAAACTGGTCTTACAGCTACCATATCAACATCGTTCTTCTTAACAATATCGAACTTTTTCTCGCCAACTGCAATCTGTGTTGCTACCTCTACCTCAGGTACGATTTCCTCAGGAACAGGAGTTGCATCACCAAGAACAATTACCTTTTCGGGCATTGCCATCGGGGGAATGCTTCTGGTAGTTACGCCATAAATTATAACAAGATTTTTGCCGTCAAGCTCGCCGTCAAACGCATCGCCCTTTCTGTCAACAACCTTTTGGGGCTCAACAGCGACAGCAAGTGTTTCTGCTGCGTTAAGATATGTGTCCTCTGCCTTATGGAACGCATCAGCATCTGCAATAAGGTCAACATCTGTATCAATTACGATTGCATCGGGGTAATATACCGGAGGCAATACCAGCGGAGCCGGCTTATCCCAGGCTGTAAATGCAGTAAACTGTGCACCGTCTTCAAGCTCTGCAATTTCGCCCTGCTCGTTTACGATTACAGTATCCTCTGTAAGAACGAAGTGTACTTCCTGCTCATATGAGTCAATACCCTTTACATACTTTACGCCGTCTTCCTCATAAAGCTCTGCTGCACCGATTGTTGATTTTACAAACATTTCGTGTGAAACGCTATCCTGCTCGCTGATGAGCATTATGTCATGTTCTGCAATTTCCTGTGCCATTACAGTGGCTGCCGAAAATGCGGCAATAAGTAAAAATGTAATTATCTTTTTCATTTTATTTTCCCTTTCTTTTTTGGTTTTTTGTTGTCCAACACTAATATAGACGATATCTTTTCAAAAAAGTTCCGCAATTTACAAAAATTTTTATTATATTTTTTACACATTGGTTATATAATAATTCTGTATCAAATAAAGAAAGGACCATGGTATAATGAAAACTATTAAATTGATACTCGCTGCAACTCTTACCGCCGCTATGTTGGCAGGTTGCGGCTGCAGCAACGACAACAGTGACGTAACACCCTCACCCACAGGAAGTCCTATGACCGATATGCAGCAAAACGGCAACACAGCCGATACTGCAAAAAGCGGGGCTCAGGATATGGGTGATGCCGCAAACGACCTTACACAAGGTGCAGGAAATGCAGTTAGGGACGCAGTTGACGGTGTTGAAAACGCCGTAGGCAATATGACCGGCAACAACTAACAAAAAAACTCCGGCAGGTTTAATTATCCGCCGGAGATTTTTTTGGTTTACTGTCTATTATAAGCGTAACAGGTCCATTGTTCAGCAAATCTACCTTCATATCAGCACCAAAGGAGCCGTGCTCGACTCTGCCGTAGCTGTCTTTTATATATGCCAAAAATTTTTCATACATTTTTTCAGCAAAGTCAGGTTTGCCTGCTTTATCAAAGCTCGGTCTTTTTCCTTTTTTGCAGTCGCCGTAGAGCGTAAACTGGCTTACCACCAACACCTCGCCGCCTATATCGGAAACGGACAGGTTCATTTTGTCATTTTCGTCACGGAAAATTCTAAGTCCCAACGCCTTATCGGCAAGATATTTAATATCATCCTCGGTATCGCCGTCGGCAACACCTAAGAGTATCAATATACCCTCACCTATTTTGCCGATAATTTCATTATCTACTGTTACCGAGGCGTGTGATACTCTCTGTATAACAATTCTCATTTTAACATTCCTACTTTATCAGATTATAAAATTCTGCTCTAAGCTCGTGGTCAGTATCAAAGAGTCCTCTTATAGCAGCCGTTCTCGTCTTAGCACCGCTTGAGCGTATACCTCTTGCTGTCATACAGCTATGCTCGCCCTCTATTACTACTATAACATCCAGAGAGCCTGTCACCTTCTGCATAATCTCTGCAATATCGCTTCCCAGACGCTCCTGAAGCTGAAGTCTTTTAGCCGCCATATCGCATATTCTTGCGACCTTAGAAAGACCTATAACCTTTCCAGAGGGGATATACCCTACGTGAACACGCATATTATACATAAGTGCAAGGTGATGCTCACAATGGGAAAAGACCTCGATATCCTTAACAACAACAAGGTCATTATTCTCGGGCATCTCAAAGGATTTGTCGAACATTTCGGCTATTTCATCATTCGAGTATCTCATTCCTTCGAAAACCTCGGCATACATACGTGCCACCCTATCAGGCGTTTCGGAAAGTCCCTCGCTTTTAATATCGCCGCCAAGCTCCAAAATAAGCTCCTTTACAAGCTCGGCTATACGTTTTTCATTAAATTCCTTCTTCACTTTTATACTCCTCTTTCGTTTGCATCCCATATAATTTTGTGCAACTGCAGTTGAAGATTTGCCTCCTCTAAAAGCGGTTCTTTTACGATTTTTTCAGCCAAAGCCTGCAAATCGTATTTACCGTAAACCGCACCTATAAAAATTCTTGGCATAACGTCATATATTCGCTTCATTTTTTCAACGATTTCAAGCATTCTTTGGAAATCCTCATCACTACCGACAACAAACTTAACCACATCGTGCGGCATCAGGCTTTCAAAATTGTTCCAAAGCATTCTGTCCTCAACACCGCTTGTGGGAAGCTTATAATCTATGGTAAAAAAGAGCGCATCCTCATCGTGTATTCTAAGCTCCTCCATAAATTCCATAATGTCTGCAGCACCGTTTGTTTCAATATTTATTTCATGTCCCCTTACAAGCAACTCGTTCGCAAGCTCTGCTATACCATCTGCAATTAGCGGTTCGCCGCCCGTAAGTGTAACGCACTTTTTTATGTCCCTGTTTAATATGTCGTCAATTGACATTTCGGTGTATTGACATTCTTCCTTTTCGCCAAAGAGTGCATACTGCGTATCGCAGTAGCTGCATCTTAAATTACAGCCTGCAAGGCGGATAAAGGTTGCGGGCATACCGCATCTTTTGCCCTCGCCCTCTATACTGTCAAAAATCTCTACCACTTTATACATAATACACCGCCTTATTATTCTCGCTCTCCTCCACCTCGACACGATAGCAGAATGGCGCAAGCTCGTCTAAAATAAATTTCGCCATATTTTCAGCAGTCGGGTTAAAGTCAACGACATCATTTATTACCTTATGGTCAAGCTTATCGGATATTTTTCTTTTTATCTCGGTAAAGTCCATTATCATACCGTTTTCGTTGAGGGTTTCACTCCTTAAAAAAACAGTTACAATCCAGTTATGACCGTGAAGATTGGAGCACTTCGATTCGTAATTTAATTTTAATTGATGTGCAGCACTTATCTCAAGCCTTTTTATAACCTCGTACATTTACTTTTCCTTCCTTTTCAAATATTGCTCATATCCTCTTTTTCTTAAAAAGCACGCGGGACAATCGCCGCAGCCCTCCCCCTTTATGCCGTTATAGCAGGTGAGTGTTTCGTTATATATTGTATCCAGAACACCCAACTCGTCCGCCAGTGCCCACGTATCTGCCTTATCAAGCCACATAAGCGGTGTATGGATTACAAAATTGTAGTCCATAGCAAGATTGAGCGTTACATTAAGTGATTTTACAAACATATCCCGACAATCAGGGTATCCCGAAAAATCGGTCTCACACACGCCTGTAACTATCTCTGTCATACCGTGTGTTTTGGCATATATCGCCGCATAGCTTAAAAAGAGCAGATTTCTCCCCTCAACAAAGCTGTTGGGCGGTGCACCCTCCGGCTTTTCTTTCTCGACAGGTATGTCTTGACGGGTAAGAGAGTTTGCAGAAAGCTCGTTTATAATCGGCGTGGCAATTACTTCAAATTCTATTCCCAAATCTGCACATATTTTTTTAGCACATTGAAGCTCTGCCTTATGTCTTTGACCATAGTCAAAGCCAACTGCTGCTGTGTTCTCCTTGCCAAACCGCTCAATTGTCCAATAAAGGCAGGTGGTCGAATCCTGACCGCCCGAAAGTACTACAAGAGCCTTTTTATCCATAATTTCCCCCTCACTTTATCTCAAAGGAGCTAAACAATCTGTCCTCTGCCAGCTTCTCGTATTTTGTACCCTTTCTGCCGTAGTTGGCAAAGGGATAGATTGCAATACCGCCACGGGGTGTAAATATGCCCTTGACCTCAAGATATTTGGGGTCCATCAGCTTAACAAGGTCCTTCATAATAATATTTACACAGTCCTCGTGGAAATCGCCACGGTTTCTGAAGCTGAAAAGATAGAGCTTCAAGCTCTTGCTTTCTACCATTTTCTCGTCAGGTATATAGTTTATTACGATTTTTGCAAAGTCCGGCTGTCCTGTAATGGGACAAAGCGACGTGAACTCCGGACAATTAAAAGTTACCATATAATCGTTTTCGGGGTGCTTGTTGATAAATGCTTCCAGCACCTCGGGGGCATAATCATCACGATAGACCGTTTTTTTGTTACCCAAAAGGGACAAGCCCTCCGTTTCCTTTTCGTTTCTCGGCATTTTTCTCACTTCCTTATATATACATAAATATATCTTTATTCTTCGATTTTACTATTTCAAGACCGCTATTTTTAATCACTTCTTCAAAAATGTCAATCGCCATTATCTCGGTCGGATAATGGCCCGCATCAACCGCAACCGCACCCATAGCTACAATGTCTAAGGTTCTGTGATATTTAAGGTCGCCTGTAAGTACCAAATCTGCACCCATAGCTATCGCCT
>JAZRPK010000025.1:0-2109 GCA_045649145.1 Clostridia bacterium | reverse complement strand
AAGAACGATTCGAGACTTGGTTTTTGGCCTGCTTGACTGTGGTATGGCATTGTTGCTGTTTTTACCTTTCTTCGGTCAAGAAGCGGATGGCGTTATCAGAGAGGTATCTCTCCTTGCTTTGATTGAAGTTCAGCCGTACCTAAAAACAGCGTATATTGCATTTGTGGCTATTATGATAGTGTTGGGCATTATAACTCTTGCCCTACAAAACTTCCGTCAAAGACTTTGGCGTCAGAGCAAGAGCATTTTATCGCTGGTGTTAAGTGCCGTAGGAGTATGCATTTTCATTGTAAGTCAGCAACCCTATGCAGCAGTATTTGTATTTGCATTTTTGATTATCAAGGCTTTAATGCTGATAAAACGGCAATGATACGAAGCGTATCATTGATGTGACGGCTAAATTCTTTCATTTTTCATAGCTTTTCCCTAAACTTGTATTCAGGCAAAAGCCTAAATACAAACCAAAAGGATGATAGAAAAATGAAAAGAATTAGAAAAAGCTTTATTGCTTCAATGTGTTTGCTTACAGCGTTTGTGATGTGGACGGTGGCAATTTGCTTTGTGGATATCCGTGCAATTGGTCCTCAAGGTTCATCAGTTGGATTTGCCGGTATTAATGGTTTTGTCCATAATCTGACGGGGGTGCATTGGGGACTTTACAATATAACGGATTGGCTCGGACTTATACCGATATTTGTGTGTATGGGCTTCGGTATATTGGGGCTTGTGCAGTTGATCAAGCGGAAAAGCATACGCAAGGTAGATTACGACATTTTTGTTTTGGGCGGGTTTTATATAGTTACGATTGCCGCCTATTTGTTTTTCGAGAGCGTGGTAATCAATTACAGGCCGATACTGATAGGAGGGATTTTGGAAGGATCCTATCCATCTTCAACAACGATGTTGGTGATGTGCGTTATGCCGACGGCTAGTATGCAATTGAGTAGCCGCATAAAGAACAAATTGCTCCGTAATATCGTTGTTATTACAATAATTATATTTATTACTTTTATGGTAATTGGCAGAATTATATCCGGTGTTCACTGGTTTACGGATATTGTTGGCGGTGCGTTACTGAGTGTAGGACTTGTAATGCTGTATCGTGCTATTATCGGTTTGGAAGTTGTGTAAATTCCAATTTATTGAATAGATGATATTTGTTTAGAAAAGGGTTTTAGGTTCACCTAACAAGTGATATTTGGCGCCCAAATGTCCTGCTTGTTACGGTATAAGACAAAATTAAAAGAAGCACGAAAATTTCGTGCTTCTTTTTTACTGTCCTTTAGAATACGACCCTTAAGCATCTGCTTTTTTAATTATTGTTTTCCAAGCTCTACCGTGCGGTGGTAAGCTTTTTCGACTGCTCCCATAACGCCGCTTCTGAAGGCTGCATCCTCAAGTGCCGCAACACCCGCTATTGTGCTGCCGCCGGGACTGCAAACAGCGTCCTTGAGCTCGCCTGGGTGGCGTCCGCTCTGCATAAGGTTTTCTGCCGCGCCCTTTACGGTCTGTGCGGCATAATAAAGAGCTTGTTTGCGTGTAAGACCGCACTTAACGCCGCCATCTGCGAGCGCCTCAATAAACATATATACAAATGCAGGTCCGCAGCCTGAAACCGCGCTCGCGGCGTCTATAAGCTTTTCGGGTATTTCGTCAAGCTTGCCTGCGTTTTGCATAAAGAATAAAAATTGAGTTTTTTCGTCGGCAGTTACTTTATCGTTCGCGCAATAAAGAATCATACCCTCTTCTACCGCAACGGGTGTGTTGGGCATTATGCGGATGACGGGATAATCCCCAAACATCTCGCAAAGAGTATCCGTCTTAACTCCTGCCGCCATAGAAACGAGCACAAAGCGGCTCTTGCGCTTTTTTATAGTGTCTTTAAGCGAGTCGGCAACCGAACGAAGCATCTGCGGCTTTACGCCTAGGAAAATATAATCACATTCGGTCACTACGGTATCGTTATCTGCCACTTCGCCGCCAAGGGTAGCTGCCAGCGCTTCTGCCTTTTTCATATCATAATCGGCAAGCATAACGGATGCGCGTTTTGATACGGCAGCCGCCAAGGCGCCGCCCATATTTCCGCAACCAATAAAACCAATTTTCATA
>JAZRPK010000024.1:0-13548 GCA_045649145.1 Clostridia bacterium | reverse complement strand
TCCGTTTTCATATGTTATTCTCTCTACTTCCGCCACCTCAAGCCCCTTTATTTCGGCAAGCTTTTCGGCAACATAGTGTATCAAAAGCGAGCTGTTTCTCTTTCCCCTCTCGGGCACAGGTGCTAAGTATGGCGAGTCGGTTTCTATCAAAATCCTATCTATCGGCACATACTCGGCAGCCTCGACTGCTTTGCGTGCATTTTTGAAGGTAAGTGTGCCGCCGAACGCTATATAAAAGCCCATATCCAGCACCTCACGTGCCATTTCGCAGCTGCCCGAAAAACAGTGCACAACGCCGCCAACCTCTTTGGCATCGCTATTTTTCATAATTTCTATAGTATCCCGATGCGCATCACGGTCATGGACAATGATTGGCATTTTAAGCTCTTTTGCAAGCTCTATCTGGCGCGAAAACCAATGCTTTTGCACATCGTGGGGAACATCGTCATAGTAATAGTCAAGTCCTATCTCGCCTATTGCCGTTATCTTCTCATTTTCACTTTCCTTTTTAATGCGTGCCATATCAGCCTCGGTAAGACCGCCGCACTCGGACGGGTGAACGCCAACCGCACCGTACATAAAATCGTAACGGCTACACATATCAACAATTGTGTCGATATCGCTCATCGCAGCGCAGGCATTCATAATGAGTCCGACATTGTTTTCTATCATACTGTCTAATACCTGAAATCTATCAAGGTCAAATTTTGAATCGTCATAGTGCGTATGTGAATCGAAAAGCACCGCTGTTCCCTCCTTAATACATAAACATACTGCTTAAATCGTAGAAAATATCTCCGCTTATCAATCGGGACAGAAAAATTGCCATATTAGTTATACCAAACAAGGCTATAACCAATACAAATCCCACCGAAAATCCCGTCGGTGCTGCTATGCTTGTAAATTGCTCACGACAGTAGAATTTTCTGTCACAGGCTTTAATATAAAACCAGACCAGAAAGGGAAATGCCATTGCTGTCAGTACGACAATCAATGTATTTACAACCGATATTGGATTAAATGTAAGCATAATCAACGCATACAAATTACTCACAGCGTGCGCAGCAACAGACGCCATAACCGAGCCTGTGGTCATCCTTATCACACCGAGAATAAGCCCTACAAAGAAAAGCGGGATAATTGACTGTGCATCAAGATGCAACAGTGCAAATCCGAGCGATGAATATACCAGCATTTTGGCTGTTCCGTAGCGTTTGAAAAGTAGCATTAAGACACCACGGCAAAGCAGTTCCTCAAACAGCGGTGCGAGTATGCACATCAGAATAACATTCTGCCAAAACTCCTCCGCCCCGCTCAAAAACTGATACTCATTCACACCAAACAAAAGGGATAATATTATCTGCAGCGGTGATGCTATATAATTTGCAAAGGACTGTCCCGCTATGGGCAGAAGCAGCACAAAGGGCAGCAACCTAACCGAAAAGCCTTTAAGTCCCATACCCGATATTATCCCGCCCTCAGGCTGTTCCAGATTAAGAAAGAAAAAGCCTAATAAAAGCGGTATTATCAATGATACTTCGCTAAACAGCATATACATAAAATCATTATCGGGGTTGTTTGTAATCATAAAAGGCACTGATGCCGTAAGCATAACTCCAAGAGTTATAAGCACCAGCCACCAGCCGTTTTGAAAGCCGCGTCCTTTATTCATACAAGCACCTCTTTTTCGGTAACAATTATATCCATAGCTATATCTGTCGGTTCTTTTATAAGCAAATCTGACTCCTGTATACTAAACGCAATACCGCATCTTGTTGCCCTCGTCTTGGGCAGAAAGCGGTCATAGTATCCGCCGCCGTAACCGAGCCTTGTCCTCTTTCTGTCAAAAGCAACCATAGGTACTATCACCATATCAAGCAGTTCGGGCGATACCCCCTCGCCTGTCGGCTCAGGTATCCCATATGCGCCCTCTTTAAGCTCTGATAGATTTCGGGCCCTTAACACTTCTATCCTCTTATCCTCCACCACACACCGTGGCAGGTACAGCTTTTTGCCGTCGTTTATGATTTGTTCCATCAGCAAAAAGGTGTCTACCTCAGAGTTATAGGAGGCATAGCAGAGTATATTTTCCGCTCTTTTATATTCATTAAGCGACAATACCTTTTCAGTAATAATTTCGCTTGCCCTCTTATCAAAGCCGTTTTTTCTCTTTTGGATAAACTCTTTTCTTAACTCACTTTTCAATACTGCATCGCACCTCTTAGTTCGTCTGCTTTGTCCTTACCGGCAATCAGCTCCACCATCTTAAAGCCGAATTCAGCTGCAGCGCCGGCGCCTTTACCCGTTATAAACTGTCCGTCTAAGACAACCTTATCGGCAACAACCTCTGCGCCGTAGAGAAATTTTTCAAAGCCCGGAAAGCAGGTCGCCTTTTTCCCATCAAGCAGACCTTTTTTACCCAAAATAGACGGCGCCGCACAGATAGCTGCAATATAAACTCCATTAACGTGTGCTGTATCTATAAGATAGTGTACATCATCAGACGCATCAAGCTTCTCGTGTCCTGCACCGCCGGGCATCATTAAAAGCTCCATTTTATCAGGCTTGACATCACCGATTTCGATATCCGCCTCAACCTTTATACCGTGTGCACCGCATACTGTTTTGTCATAAACTCCGACCGTTTTAACCTCAAGTCCTGCACGGCGCATAATGTCAACCGGCTCTAATGCTTCTATCTCCTCAAAACCGTCTACAAGAAGTACATAAATCATTTTTTGTTCTTCCTTTCTTACTTTACAATCCCCAGCTTTACAGCGGCTTTCATTATTCCCATAACCGTTTTTGCGTCTGCAATCTCGTTGTTCATAATGCGTGAGAGCATTTCTTTTATGGGGATCTTATATACGTTCAAAAACTCGTCATCGTCAAGGTGCTGGCTCGTTTTGGTAAGCTTGGTAGCCAAGAAAATTCGGATAATCTCGTTGGTGTATCCGACCGAGGGATAACACTCGCCCAAATACTCAAATTTGTCTGCAATATAGCCCGTTTCCTCCTCAAGCTCACGTCTTCCGCAAAGCTCTATATCCTCGCCTTTATCAAGCTTTCCTGCAGGAATTTCCAAAAGATTTCTCTCATACGGCTTTCTGTACTGCTCAACAAGTATAAGGTTCTCCTCATCATCAACAGCAACCACAGCAACTCCGCCGGGGTGCTCAACCAGCTCACGCTCACCCGTTTCGCCGTTTGGAAGCTCTACCTTGTCTATTTTGAACTTTAGTATTCTTCCGTCATAAATCATCTCTGATGCAATTGTTTTTTCTGTAAAATCCATTGATTATTATTCCTCTCAAAAATGCAATAATCGCACAGCAGAGTAGAAAACCCCTCCGCTGTGCGTAGTTAGTCTTTATTATTTAAGGCTATCATATACTGATGTAGCATTTATGTCAACTATACCTGACTTCTCAAGTACAGTTTCAGCTTTTTCAGCATCATCTGCCTTAAATACCATCAACGCATCGCTCTCGCCCTTGCCGACAAATGCGTAAAGGTATTCGATATTTACACCGTTATCGGAAAGTACCTTCAAAACGTCGCCAAGTCCGCCGGGGGTATCTGGCATTTCAACAGCAATTACGTCTGTTTCTTTAACGGCAATACCGCTCTCGCCAAGAACCTTCTCAGCCTTTTTTGTATCGGTTACTATGAGTCTTAAAATTCCAAACTCTGCCGTATCAGCAACATATGCAGAACGGATATTTATTTTGCTATCGGAAAGTATTTTTGTAATCTCGGAAATTCCGCCGACACCGTTTTCCACAAATACAGAAATCTGCTTAATAATCATACTAATCCTCCTTCAATCACTTCAAGCCACAAAAAGTAGTAACATGCGCCGCTTATTTTTCGCGTTTTATTAGTGGAGTTTGCGATTGTCTATTACTCTCTTGGCTTTTCCTTCACTTCTTACAATGGTTTTTGGGTTTACAAGGTGTACCTTGGCACCAATGCCGAGAGTCGAACGGAGCTGTTCCACAATCTTAACCTCTATCGCCTTAACCGACTTAATATCATCAGAGAGCATCTTTTCGCTCATTTCAACATTAACATCAAGTGTGTCGGTGTTATTTACTCTGTCAACTATAATCTGATAGTTAGGTGTAATCTCATCACCGCTTATCTTAAGGAGTACCTCCTCAATCTGCGACGGGAATACATTTACACCGCGGATAATAAGCATATCGTCAGTTCTGCCGGCAGGCTTCATCATTCTGACAAAGGTTCTGCCGCACTCACATTTTTCATAGTTAAGCATACACAAATCTCTTGTTCTGTATCTAATCATAGGCATACCCTCTTTGGTGATTGTTGTAAACACAAGCTCACCAAACGAGCCTTCAGGAAGCACCTCGCCTGTATCGGGGTCAATAATTTCAGGAATAAACAAATCCTCGTTAACGTGCATACCATTTTGCTTATCACATTCAAAAGCAACACCGGGACCCATAACCTCTGTAAGACCGTAAACGTCAAGTGCAGTAAGACCAAGAGAATTTTGAATAGCCATTCTCATATCCTCTGTCCACGGCTCTGCGCCGAATATTCCCGACTTCAGCTTTAACTGGTCCTTAACTCCCATTTCGTTTATTGTTTCACCCAAAAACATAGCATATGAGGGTGTACAGCAAAGATGTGTTGCACCAAGCTCTATCATAAATCTTATCTGACGCTCTGTATTACCGGATGATATAGGGATAACAGTTGCACCAATTCTTTCTGCACCGCCGTGCGCACCAAGACCGCCTGTAAAAAGTCCATAGCCGTAGGCTACCTGAATAACAGAATTTTCGTCAGCACCGGCAGCTGCAAACTGACGTGCCATTGCATCTGCCCACATATCGAGGTCGCCTCTTGTGTAGCCCGCAACAATCTGTCTGCCTGTTGTACCGCTTGATGCGTGTATTCTTACAATATCCTTCATTGGAGCTGCAAAAAGGTCATACGGGTAATAATCTCTCAAATCCTGCTTTGTAGTAAACGGAAGCTTTGCCAAATCATCAAGTGATTTTACATCATCTGGAGTAAGTCCCTTTTCGTTCATTCTTTCACGGAAAACAGCCACATTATCATAGCATCTTTTTACAGTTGCCTGAAGTCTTTCAAGCTGAAGCTTTTTAAGCTGTTCTCTGTCCATACATTCCTTTTCCGGTTGGAAAATACCCATTTCAATTCGCTCCTTTACAGATTGTAGCCAAGGTCAAAGGCTTTTAAGTTTACATCAAGAAATTTAGCAGGGACGGTTGTTTTAATCGTTTCTATCCACTTTTCGTAAGGTATGTCGGTACTCTTTGCCATAACGCCGATTAAAACAACATTTACAGCCTTAAAATTACCCGCCTCTTCTGCAAGAGAGAGTGCATCAACCTCTATTAAGTCAACCTCTTTTGAGATTTTTTGGAGTATGCTTTCGGGATACTCAGCCGCACCTGTAATTACGGGCATAGGATTAATTTTCTGGTTATTTGCAATCATCTTGCCGCCCTTTTTAAGATACGGAAGCGCTCTATATGCCTCAAGCTGCTCGAATGCAAGGATTATATCCGCCTCGCCCATATCAATTATCGGCGAATATACCTTGTCACCAAACTTTACATAGGTTACAACGCTGCCGCCTCTCTGGCTCATACCGTGAACCTCCGACACCTTAACGTCATAGCCCTCATTTATTACTGTATTGCCGAGGATACGGCTTGCAAGGAGTGTGCCCTGACCGCCGACTCCGACTATCATTATACTCTTTGTCATACTAATCAGTCCTCCTTCTCAATCGCACCAAACGGGCAAACATTTATACAAAGTCCGCAGCCGTTGCATTGTGTTGTATCTATACGCACACCGCCGTTTTTATCCTCTGAAATTGCAGGGCAGCCAAGGCGCATACATACCTTACACTTTTTACAGCTGTCATTTATTTTGCAATGACCTGTGTATTTAACAGTCTTAAGCAACGCACACGGTCTTTGTGCAATGATAACCGACGGCTCATCCGCTTCAACCTCGGTTTTTACAACCTGTTCAAAATTCTTCAAATCGAACGGGTCTGCAACAACAACTCTTTCTACGCCTATCGACTTACAAAGGGTAATCAGATTAACCTGCTTAGTCGGCTCCTTGCGGATTGTGTAGCCTGTAGTGGGGTTATCCTGATGACCTGTCATTCCTGTAATTGAGTTATCAAGTATAATTACGGTGTTAGCGCCCTTGTTGTAAACTATATCAACAAGACCTGTAATACCCGAGTGCATAAAGGTCGAGTCGCCTATAACAGAAACAAGCTTTTTATTAAACTCTGCACCTCTCGCCTTTGCCATACCGTGTGCAGCAGATACCGACGCACCCATACAGATGGTTGTGTCAACGCTTGCAAGCGGTGCAACTGCGCCTAAGGTATAACAGCCTATATCGCCCGACACTACAAGACCGAGCTTTTTAAGTACATAAAATGTACCTCTGTGCGGACAGCCTGCACACATAACAGGAGGACGTACAGGAATTTGCTCGTCAAGAGCGGTAAATTCGGGCGCATCCTCGCCGAGTACGGCATTTTTTATCATAGTCGGCGTATATTCGCCAAGCAGAGTAAACTTTTCCTTACCGATAACATTAACGCCCAAAGCCTTGCAGTAATTTTCGATAAACGGGTCAAGCTCCTCTATTACATAGACTGCATCATACTTTGCTGCAAAGTCTTTGATAAGCTTTTCGGGCAAGGGATAGACCATTCCCAGCTTTAAGTAATCAGCCTTATCGCCGAGTGCCTCTCTTGCATACATATATGCTATGCCCGATGTGATAACGCCTATTTTAGCACCATTATCCTCAATTTTGTTAAGCTCGCACACGTTTGCGTATTCGGAAAGCTTTTTCTGTCTTTCCTCAACTACAACATGCTGCTTTTTAGCATTACCCGGCATCATAACATACTTACCGATATTTTTTTCGTACGGCAAAAGCTCTTTTTCTTCACGGCCAGAAAGCTCTACCATACTCTGTGAATGAGAAATTCTTGTAGAAAGTCTTAAAAATACAGGTGTATCATATTCTTCGCTAAGTTCAAATGCCTTTTTGGTAAATTCTTTGCACTCCTCGGAATCAGACGGCTCAAGCATCATTATCTTTGCCGCTTCTGCGTAATGTCTTGAATCCTGCTCATTCTGTGACGAGTGCATACCGGGGTCATCGGCAACACAGAAAACCAGTCCTGCATTTGTGCCTATGTAGCTCATTGTAAACACGGGGTCTGCCATAACATTAAGTCCGACGTGCTTCATACAAGACATTGCCCTCGCACCGCCGATTGCAGCACCAATCGCAACTTCGCCGGCAACCTTTTCGTTAGGCGCCCATTCACAATAAATTTCAGGATAATTTTGGGCAATCTCCTCGGTAATCTCGGTACTGGGTGTACCCGGATATGAGGATACCACCCTCACTCCTGCTTCATATGCTCCGCGGGCAACAGCCGCATTTCCGAGCAACAGCTTTTTCATAGGTCATATATCTCCTTTTATCTGCAATTTTATTTCCTATTATTATACATCAAACGGATACTAATGTCAACAAACCAAGCCCAAAACAGACTATGCTTCGGGCTTGGATTGATTAGTTCTTGATTTGTGTTGCAACAACGCTTTCACCGCAGTAAATTTTCCTTAGCTTAGGCTTTTCTATCTTGCCCGTCGGGTTTCTGGGAACCTCGGCAAATATAGTCTTGTGCGGTCTTTTATAACGCGGTAAATCACGGCAGAAGTCCTCGATATCCGCCTCGGTGCACACAGCACCCTCCTTAAGCTGAATTATTGCAGCGGCAATCTCGCCGAGTCTTTGGTCGGGAAGTCCGATTACTGCAACGTCATTTATCGCATCGTGCTTTCTTAAGAAGTCTTCTATCTGCACAGGGTACAAATTCTCGCCGCCCGAGATAATAACATCTTTTTTGCGGTCTACAAGGTAGATAAATCCGTCCTTATCCTTCTGTGCCATATCGCCCGTATATAGCCATCCGTCTTTTAATACCTCGGCAGTTGCCTTTTCGTCATTATAGTAACATTTCATAACGCCGGGGCCTTTTACAACAAGCTCGCCGACCTCCTCAGGCGCTACCTCCTTGCCGTCTTCACCAACAATTTTGGTTTCCCAGCCGTAACCGGGAACACCTATCGCACCAACCTTATGTATATTCTCTACACCCAGATGCACGCATCCAGGTCCTATCGACTCGGACAGACCGTAGTTTGTGTCATACTGATGGTCGGGGAAATACTTTTTCCAACGCCTGATTAAACTAGGCGGTACAGGCTGTGCGCCTATGTGCATCAATCTCCACTGCGACAGCTTATACTTTTCAAGCTTAATATCCCCACGCTCAATTGCGTCTAAAATATCCTGTGCCCAGGGGACTAATAGCCATACTATAGAACATTCTTCCTCGGATACTGCCCTTAAAATCCACTCGGGTTTTACACCCTTTAGGAGCACCGCTTTACCTCCGACTAAAAAGCTTCCGAACCAGTGCATTTTTGCACCCGTGTGATACAAAGGCGGTATGCAAAGGAAGGTATCATCCTTAGTCTGTGAATGGTGATTTTGCTCCACCTTACAAGCGTGCATAAGACTTCTGTGGTCGTGCAAAATTGCTTTAGGAAAGCCTGTTGTTCCGCTCGAGAAGTAGATAGCCGCATTATCGTCATCCGTTAAAGGAATGTCAGGCGTCTGTGTAGCGCAGTAGGTTACAAGCTTATCGTAGCTTTCTGCAAATGTAGGGCAATCCTCTCCTACATAAAACAGCTGTGAAACACCGTCTATGCGGTCACAAATTTCTTCCACTCTGCCTATAAACTCCGGACCAAACACAAGCGTATTAGACTCGGAAAGCTCTAAGCAATACTTGATTTCTGCAGCAGTGTAGCGATAGTTCATCGGTACTGCAAGAGCACCCGTCTTAAGAGTACCGAAATAAATCGGAAGCCATTCAAGGCAGTTCATCAGAAGAATTGCTACCTTGTCGCCCTTTTTAATACCCCTAGAGAGCAGGAAGTTGGCAAAGCGATTTGCCTTCATATTAAATTCGCCCCACGTAATCTCGTTACGATAGGACTCGCTCGCTGTTTCGATAAGCGAGTATTCTTTCCAGGTAAGTCTGGGATTTTTTATCATTCCGGGATTTATCTCTACCAGACTCACATCATCGGCAAATTCCGCCGCATTTCTTTCAAGTAT
Organism: Clostridia bacterium; assembly: GCA_045649145.1. Lineage (GTDB taxonomy): Bacteria > Bacillota > Clostridia > UBA1381 > UBA1381 > HGM11525. The sequence goes on along the minus strand of JAZRPK010000024.1, from coordinate 4,305 downwards.
TTCAGTAATAGGCATTGTTATTTTCCCTTTCGTTGATTATTGTTCAAAAACAGTTTTGATATGCTCTTTGCTGAATTTCGGTGTAAAAAGACTTACAATCGGTGTAACTACAAGCGAAACAGCCATTGCCACGCAGCCCATCTCAGGAGCTTTGGAGGCTGCCATCTTAAATGCTGCATACATGCCGTCAGCCGTTCCTATATTCATATATGTAAGCACTACTGTAGTTATTGCAACTGTCAAAAAGCCTGCTATCATACCCGACCATGCGCCCAGTTTGGTAATCTTCTTTGAATAGATACCCCAGACATACGGGCCGATAAAGCAGCCGGAAACGATACCCCAGCTAAATGACATAATGTTTACAATGATTGTTATATTGGTTGTTGCGAATACGTATGAAAGTGCAACAAATACCAAACAGAGAATTCTCGTAACAAGCATCTGATTTTTCGGGTTGTAATTTTTCTTAACCTCGGGGATAAGGTCTACGCTTATAGCCGATGCCGACGAAAGCACTATCGACGAAAGTGTTGACATTGATGCCGAGAGGAGAAGTATCAAAATTACCGCAAGGATAATTGTTGTAACTATGTTAGGGTCACCAAGTGCCGTTAAAAGAGTCTGCGGAATTACCGAGTCAACACCGCCCTCGGGCATCTGATTGTTAAGTACGAGTCTTGAAAGCGAGCCTACAAAGTATGCACCGCAGCCGATAATAAGGGCAAACACAGTAGAAATCACCTTTGCCTGCTTAACAGCCTTAACGTCCTTGATCGCATAGTACTTGCTGACCATCTGCGGAAGTCCCCACGTACCGAACGAGGTAAGCAATATGTTTACACAAAGGAACTTAAGGCTTGAGCCGCCGTACCAGCTTGTGAGCTGTGCACCTGTAATACCGTCGCCGTTGTCGGGAATTGCCGCAAGGTTTGACATAAGGTTGCCGAAACCGCCTACCGCATCTGTATTTACAATTGCGATTATCATAGCAAACACGCCGGCAATCATAATAATTCCCTGTACAAAATCGGTGTACGCTGTAGCAACATATCCGCCCAAAACTAGATAAAACGCAGTCAAAACAGCAATTACCAGAATCCATACATTATTGGGTACTCCGGGGAATATTGCCGAGAACATCGAGCTTAGTCCCTTATATACGGCAGCGCTGTACGGCACTAAAAATACAAATATTATAACAGCAGCGAAAATTTTGATTGCCTTAGAGTCATATCTTTTTTCAAAAAATTCAGGCATAGTTTTTGCACTAAGCGTTGCCGTCATAACCTTTGTTCTCTTTGCCAACAGCTGCCACGCCAGAAGACAACCCAAAAGTGCGTTTCCGATACCAATCCATATACCGCCAAGTCCGATATTCCAGCCGTGCTGACCTGCGTAGCCTACGAATACGACCGCCGAAAAATAGGACGTACCATAAGCAAAAGCTGACACCCACGCACCGATATTACGCCCTCCCAAAAGAAAGCCGTCAATCGTCTGCGTCTTGCGCCAGCTATAGATTCCGATTCCAACCATTGCAGCGGCAAATATCACCAATGCAATAATCGTAACTATTTGTGTTTGTAACATTTCCATTTTTTCTACCATCCTTCCATTCTTCTCTTGTTTGCCAATGTTACTGCTGTTCTACAAAGTCCCCGCAAACGCTGCGGAAACAAACTACAAACTCATTATACTACATATTTTCAGAAAAAGAAAGTCTTTTTTAGATTTTTTTTGCAATTTTTTCAAAAATTTTATATTCTTAAGCGATAATACCTTTTTAACGCATACTAAAGTATTTATGCACCGCATTTTCTGCCGTATCCAACGTATCGCAGACTGCGTATATCACAAAATCATCTATGATTATTGTGCGGGCATCGTCAATTCTTTTGAGTTCTTCGGCATTTTCCGCAAACTCCCCTCTTAGCTCGTTTGAGCGTTCATCAAATATTTCAATCATATCAGGAGAATATGCGTCCTCTTTTTTCATCAAAACCGCAAATTCACACGCAGTATTATCAGGCGTTTTGTAAACCCTCAATTTATCTGCGCCCGCCTGATAGAGCTTATTGTACACCTCAGGCGGATTTGTTACCTGTTTTGCACCGCTATATTCCTCAAGGGTCAGCATATACTCGCACACAGAATCGATATCAGGCTGACGCACTATCTCGGTAGTCAGAATAAATACCGAGCATATGAGCACCATAGCCGCCGCATAGAAAATTCCCTTTTTAATCATTTTTCTCACTCCTTCTGGTCCTTTTGTACAAACACCCCTGCCTCTCCTGCAAGAGCACGTATTGAGCTTGCATATTCGGTCGGCGACATATTAACATACTTTTTGAACTGACGCGAAAAATAGTGTATGCTATCATAGCCCAAAAGCTCTGCTATCTGCGTGAAATTGTAATTAGCCTCACGTATATACTTTTTAGCACGGTCAATTTTTCTGCGTGTAAAGTATTCGCACGCACCGCAGCCCGCCTGCTCACGAAAGAGCTGCTTTACCCCTGTTTTGCTTATTCCCGCATAACGTGCAATATCATCAAGTGACAGCTTTGTTCCTATACTTTCATCCAGAAAAACACAAATATCTCCAAACAGACCGCTGTCAAGATTACGCTTGAGCGTACTTGCTGCAGGCAGCTTTTCATCACGCAATATACTTATCAGTAATTCTGTAAGGTACAGCTTTATCATCTGCTCAGAGCCAAACAGCGCATCTTCTCTGCGGTTAAGCTTGTGCGTAACCAGCTCGTCAAGCGGTGAGTCAAAGGCATTTGATGCCTCCTCAAGTATTCTAGATAACAGCATCCTTTGCGTGCTTCCCGTATTAAACACACGGCCCTCAAAACCGTGCATGGCAGGCGACGTACACTTAAAGCTGATTACCACAGCAGACGGCGCATTCACTCCATCAGCAATATGGGCATGCCACTCGTTAGGCTTATGAAACAGAATGTCTCCTCTTTTTATCACCGTTGTTCCGTTTTCCGTTTCTGCCAAAAGCTCGCCCTTATCCGCATATACCAGCTCCCAGAAATCGTGGCTTTCACCTGCAAAGCGGTAATCCTTCGAAAGCTCATAATAATGTACAGTAACAAGCTCTCTTATTATTATCTCATCTCTGAGCCTCGTGCCCTTATAACGCATACCTCTCACCTCTTTTATGATATTATAACATATCCGACTTATTTTGTAAATATTTAAGCCGATATTGCAAATAAAAAAAATCTATGATATACTATAATACAGGTGATATAATATTTTATAAAGAAAGGAAACTTCATTATGAGTTACGCATTGAACGATGTTATCCATAAGTTTGCAATCGACGCTGATATTGCACCTTACGGAAACGGTCACATTAACGACACCTACGTTGCTGACAGCAGTCCCCGATATATTATGCAGAGGATTAACAGCAACGTGTTCAAAAATCCCGAAGAGGTAATGGAAAACATACTTAACGTAACGGAACACCTTAAAAAGAAAATTATTGAAAAGGGCGGTAATCCTGCAAGGGAAACCCTTAACGTTATCAAAACAAAAGACGGAAAGAATTTCTACCTGTCAGAAGACGGCAGCTTTTTCAGAATGTACAACTTTATCGAGGATTCGGTAAGCTATGATGCCGTAGAAGAACCCAAACAGCTTTATGAGGCTGCACGTGCATTCGGAAAATTCCAGAATATGCTCGCCGATTTCCCTGCTGATAAACTCTACGAAACAATACCCGATTTCCATAACACCAGAAAGCGTTTTGAAAACCTTAAAAACGCAATCGCAGCTGATAAGGCAGGCAGACTCGCATCAGTTAAAGCCGAGGTTGACTTTGCTCTTAAATACGAGACAGAGGTTGGAACTATTGTAGACGCAATTGCTGACGGCAGCGTGCCCTTGCGTGTTACTCACAATGATACAAAGCTTAACAATGTAATGCTTGACAAGGATACAGGCGAGGGTGTATGTGTTATTGACCTTGACACAGTAATGCCCGGCTCACTTTTGTACGATTACGGCGATGCGCTTCGTTTCGGTGCATCAACAGGCGCAGAGGACGAGACCGACCTTTCCAAAATCGAATTCAGCTTGGAGCTGTTTGAGGCATTTACCAAGGGCTTTTTGAGTGAGGTTGGTTCGAAGCTTACACCCAGAGAACGTGAGCTTCTCGCCTTTGGTGCAAAGATGATGACCTTTGAGTGCGGTATACGTTTCCTTACCGACTACTTAGAGGGTGATACATATTTCAAAATCCACAGAGAGCATCACAATCTCGACAGATGCCGTACG
>JAZRPK010000023.1:0-11894 GCA_045649145.1 Clostridia bacterium | reverse complement strand
GGTAACGGTTGCGTAACTTCTCTGTTTTGATGCACGTATCTCCTCGGCTGTTTTTTCCACGGACTGCGGGTCGGATAATGTCCCGTACGCAAGGCCACAGTTGAATTCAATTCTTTGCAGTATACGCTCTAAGCCGTTAATTATAGCCTCATCACGAATATCAGGGCTCCAGTCCTGAAACAGCTCGTCATTTCCGGTAGAGAGCAGGCGGTAGAGTCTTTTATCAGGAAGACTTGCCTCGCCTCTTGCACCTCGTCTTACCGCCGTTTCATCGACGTAAAGTGCTCGTTCTCCGCTTTCAAATTCCCACAAAAGTCGCTCATACTGCTTAGTTGCATCTTCTATAAGGTCTACAGAGCGTGAGAAAATGGGCGCTCCCAAAGGTGATGCAATGTCATCGGGTGACGGCGACGGCATACGAAAATACGAAAACAGCGGTGCTTTTACATCTGCTATTACCACCTCAGGCTCTAAATCCGCCCACTCAGAAACCTCGCCAAGTGCAATCTCCTTAAGCTCGCCGTGGCTGTCAATATAAGCCTTATTGGTTATGCAATAGTTACCTGAAAACAAGAGATGCTCCTCTATTTTTATGTAGCTTACCTTATCCCTTTCGATACGTTCAAAAAATCTTGCTCCGAGAATTGTGCCATCAGGCTTAGATGCCGTCACCTCAAACGAATCTGCAGGGATAATTGCAGTCCTTACAATACCGTTTTCTATATACGGCTTAAGCATTACGCCGCCAAGTGCGCACGCAATTTCACAAAAACCTCTCGCTTTATTTATAACCTCACGATATGAGTCATTTAGAAGTTCAGCTCTTACTGAGCCATAAATACGGCTGTCCATTTCCAATGTGACAAGGCGTGCCACCTCCGCTGATATTGCAGCAGCAAGCTTTAATCTGCCGCCATTTTCGTACAAATCTCGCCAGCTATGCTGTCTTTTAATATCCTTTTTCGGTGACTGGTTGCTCCTTTTGAATAACCTCAATTAAATCAATCCTTTCAATCATAATACCTCTTCATCACTGTTGTGCAAAAATACCTGATGTCGTCCATTGCGTGGTCATTTTCCTTAAGCACGGTGTCACAGACAGCACTTTCGTCCCAGCTATATGCGCCAAATTCACGTATACTGTCACGGCAGCCAGAATGAATTAAAACCCTGTCCGAATTTATCAAGCCTGCTGTATATCTGATACCGTCTGTAACTGAGTTTTTTGCCTTCATAACCGACAGCTCTCCCTTACGCTTAATAAGGGTGATAAAGCTGGCAGCAGACGGGTCAACCACTATGTAACGTACAGGAAAACCCTCCGAAAGCTTCTTTAGCTTTTCGTAATACTCTTCGTCGGTCAGCTGTCGCTGTGTTTTTCTGCTGTCGTGATAATACTCTTTTATCCTGTACGCTACGCCGTTGTTAACACACCAGAGTCCCATAGAAGTCGGGTTTACCGTGCCGTAGTCAATTGATATATAATAATCGCCCGTATTGGGCGGAATTTCAAACAGATGCCGTTCCTTGCTGAACATCGGATAAACCAAGCCTTCAGCCCTTGTCCATTTTCCGAGAATATAGCGGTCAAAGTAAACGCTTCCGCTGTATTCCTTTTCGAGATTTTTGACAAACTCAGGACTTAGGAACGGGTTATCGTATATGGTATAGCTCTGACGGTATATATCTGCTCCGCTTTGCATAAATTCCAAAAGCCAGTGGTCAGGGCCGTCAGGGTTACAGGTGCCGTCAAAGCAGGAATGAGGTTTATCAAGACGAGATTTTAGCATCTCAAATACTTCCTTATTCCAGGTTGTGACCTCATCACCATAACAGTACTCGATACCTGTACCCTGAAGCTTGTCCTTCTGACTCGCCCTGTCAGCGCCAAGCGCAAAGCAGCGTTTTCCAAAGAGCTCGACTGTGCCGTTACCTTTAATTGTGCCGATAGCCTTTTCGCCCCATATTTCACGCATTGGGGTTAAGATATTCCTCTCAAGTGTAGAGCGAGTATTTCCTATCAGCACAATAAGTCCCTCACCACGAGTTCTCGTTATTCTCTTTGCAATCCAGTAGTAGTCAAGGTAAGTTTTACCGCTTCTTGTTGCGCCTTCTTTTATGTTCCATCTGCAATTAGCATTGTTCCAGAACTCGCGCTGCTTTTTACTCATCTTCATTTTGTGCCTCTTTATCAAGCTGTTCTATTTTTTCTTCAATGTTCATCTCTTCCGACTCTAAGTGTTTCTCGTCCCACACATCAGCACGTCTGCATTTAAGCCACAGCGCAGCTGCACGGACGTCGGGTGGCACTTCCTTATGTGTAGTAACCTGTTCGGTGCCGTTAGGCTTTTCGGTTTCGCGGTATTCTTCTGAGGTATATCCAAGCGCACGCTTTAACAGCGCGTCCTCAACGGCATAGTCGGTAGTATGTCTTAAAAGCTCAAGTCTTCTTTTCTCGTCGGGATTTTCACGCAAAAATTTCTGCCATTTGGTCTTCTTTATCTTTAGAGTCTTTCTGATTTTGTCAAGACTCATACCGTCACGAGCGAGATAGGAGATAAGCTTTATTTCATTTTCCGTCATACAATCGCCTCGAGATATTTGTTTTGATAAATTATATATGCACTGACATTTCCCGTAGCACCGTAGCCTGTTGTTACAAACTCCGCACCCTCATTTCCGATAACAAGGTCGGACAAAAAGCTGTCGTCAGAGATATAGCCAATAAGATTTCCGTTTATATCCGAGGTTATGGTACGCTTTGATATGTCAATTGTTATAATCTCATCATTTTCAGGGACATATAACAGAGTAAAGACAGCACCCGTAAGCTTATTTTCAATGACAATCCTACCCTCAGTTTCATCAGGATTACGGCTGCCTAAAATCAGAATAGTAGGTTCTACATCTCTGTCACTAGTTATTCTTATGCTTGCACTGGTTGTTCTTTTTGTAAACATTGCAGGAAGCTCGGTTTGGGCATTAATTAGTTTTTCTCTTACATAGAGTCCTACCCGTGTTTCCTTAGCGTCATAAAAATATGGGTCATCGCAGGTTAGTGAAAGTGCAAAGCGTGTAAATGCCTTATTCTTATCACTAAGCTCTGCCTGACAAGCGCAAACTCTTATCTCACGCTCGAAATCATCACAGGATATTATCATTTTGCAGGGACTGCTGAGAACTTTTAATATATGTGCAACAGCACTTCTGCCGCCAAGTATATCACCGCCTACAGTAACCGTTCTTGGAGGTAGTCTTCTCATACTTTCGACTGCACCGTCAAAGTCGTAGGAGGTATAGGTACGCCGTTCGTATGACGGAACTCCAAGACCCCCGATGCTCGTTATACGAATAGAATCTTCACCGCCGCCAGACATTTCCACCGTGCCCAGTTCATTTTCAAATATTAGCCTCATAATCTCCTCCTCACTATTCCAGCATCATTTTCTTGATATCCTCTCGCTCCCTTAACAGCCTTATCGTTTCTTCAGGCGATGCGGAATTGTATATGTTATAGCTGGTATTATTTTCAACACTCGATGCACCTGCGTTTAGTGCATTACCGTATCCAAGACCGCCAACACCAGCAGAAATCGCTTTTGACAGCTCATATAAGACAGTATTAAGACTCGTCATAAACCCTTCGCCAAAGCTTTCACACGCACTTTGACCGCTTGTAAAGAACTTACCCGAAAGGGACTCAAGCTCCTCAGAAAGTGCTTCGGTAAAGTCCGAGCCGAGATTTTTTGCAGCAGTTTCGGCGGCATCTGCAACCTCGGAGGAAAATAAAGTTTTTGAAATCTCAGCCGCAAGCTCTTCCCTCTTTTCAAATGCACTAAGGTGCGAAAAAAGCATATCATCGGTAGAGCCCATTATAGTTCTGGCAAAATCGGTTGCATCCTCTATTGACATATCACGAATTTGCCCGAAATAGTTGTTCCTAAGCTCTAAGTTTTTAGCGTCAGTTTCTTGATCGCCTGTGTCTGTGCGCCAAAAATTGTTTATCCTCTCCTGCGCATCGGTCATAAGTCGCAGATATTCTTCCAGCTGCTCGTTTTGCTTGTCAATTTTTGAAAGCGAAAAATACTCTATGTCAATCCCATCGCCGATTATTTTGTTTTTATGCGCTATTCCGCCGTATGAAGAAATCTTTTCGGAAAGCTTTTCCCTCTCTTTTTCCAACTCATCAAAGATATCCTGAATGTTTTCTGCCGTATTCTCCGCCGCTTCTGTAAGTGCCTTTTCCTGCTCGTCGGCAAGCTTTTTGTTATGCTCTAATATTTTGCCTGTATAATTAAGCCAGCCTGATGAGCCACGCACAAAATATCTGTCACGGAAATTTTCAAGCCTTGAAAAATACTCCTCGGTGCTTATAATCCCAAGCTCGTATGAAAGCTGGAGACATTTTAACTCCTCATCTCTTAACCCTCGGATTTTATCAAGATTATTACGTAGATATTCAATGTATTTAGTTTCTGCTTTTAATTTGTTGCTTTGGACACGTTCCGATTCGCTCTCATAAGCCTTTTCAGCAGCAATTGCATTGGCGGCAATTGCCTGAGTATGTGCCGTGGCATCTGCTGCAGCATCGCCAAACGCCTGTGAAAGCTGTCTATTTACTGTGTCCGATATATTTTTAAGCCCGGCACTCGAGCTGGTGCCAAGCTGCTCTAATCCTTCATTTAACCCTTCAGGATTAACCTCGGTGTCAAATACTATTGATCCGTCAGCCATTTGAACCCCCCTTTTCCGCCTCGAACAGTTCTGCAATAACATCTGCGGGCTGTACATTATTTTTGCCAAGCGAATAGATACGCTTTTGGCGCAGAAGGCGTCTTCTGAGTGCAGGATTTTTTATATCAGACGGCTTTGTTGCACGGATTGCGGCAACCCTCATCAATGCACTGTCTGCACTAAGATTTTTAAGTAAAGCCAGAAACCGCCACCAATGCAGTTTTTCTTTCGCCAAATCTATACCATACTCACTAAGAAATGACGCATAGATAAGCTCCTCATCGTGAACAAAGGATATAAGCTGCTCGCTGCTAGTAGCCTCTCTCTTTACCTCAGTCGCACCGCCGATAAAAAAGGTACATAAAAGCGAAATCGCCTCGTTAAAATCTATCGGCATTTTATCCTTGTAACAAAGCTTGAGCGCGCGCATTGCGGCGCGCGCTCCGTCCTCCTGTTCAATTATTCCGGCAAACTCCAGCCATACAGAAAAATCTGTTCTTATAGGATAATAAATTCCGCTGCCCATAACGCCGTGCGGAGGCTCTGCTCCTATAATTCTCATTCTGCCGTGAAGGTTACGGTCTGCCAGTCGTCTTCGGTTGTTGCATAGCCCGAAAGGATAGCACCGTTCGCCTTAAGACTTCCTGAATATGTGTATGTGTCGCTGTCATTACCCTCAGAATCAGGTATAACAGCAAAGTCACGCTTAAATGCCGCGAAACCGTCTTCCGTTTCCTTGGTAGTGTCAACTATGACAATACTTCTGACCGCATCTGCGCCAACAGCCTCGCTGTCTGCAATAGAAACCATATCTGTATGTACAGCATCGTCAGAAAAACGGTCAAATGCAAATGCAATTGACGGATTGTAGCCGACAACGTCGTTTCTTTCGCTCTTTTCATCGACATATTTTCTGGTGTACTCTGTTGGATTTTTACTCATAGAAAAGTCGGTAAATCCGCGCATACGCTTATATGTGCCATCTATCTCATAGAAGGCAAGCTTGTCGCTGCGCTTTAATATTTTATCCATTCTTTAACCAAGTCCTTTCATATTTTTGTATAGATAAGCCTGAAGCCTATCTGATAACGTGCGTGATTAGTCGCCTCGTCATACATATAGCCGCCCGATGTGACTTCCAGCTCCTGTGCCGTCAGTCCATCCGAGAGCTTTGGCAGCTTACCCTCGTTGCTGCACTTTTCTACCCATGCTGCAAGCTCCTCACAAAGCTGCTCGTTCTTCAAATTCTCCGCAACACTTCCACTATAGGTGCGGCGCAGTGCAATTAAAAAACAATACTGCCTTAACGAGCCGCCGGTATAGTACCGTCGCAGCACAGGCTCACAAGGGACAGTTTCAATCGTAAAACCGCCGCTATGGCTTTCGAGGTAATCGACGTTTATTTGCGAGCCGTCTAAAAGCGGACAATCTTTGAAAAACTCGTGTAATTCCTTTATCATTGTATTTCCCTTTCCGATGACTAAAAAACAGGATTTTTGCGCATTCCGATAACGGTTTTGATTGGTTGGGTTTTTGGTACATATCTCTTTTTTTGGTTGGTTGTTTTGGCTGTCAGAACACCTGCAGCCCCGGCCTCTTTAGCCGCTAAATTCAAAATAGCATCGCCGTTTACCGATTTCATTCTTAAAAACCAGTAGGAACCACGCATAGGTGCGCCGTTGTATTTTAAGCTTTTACCCTTAGCTGATACGCCATAATACTGGTATGCAGCATAGGGTGTGTTGTAGGTAACCTTACCTGAGCCGATTTTGGTAGAGCTTTCGCCGCTTTTTATCAAAGCGCCGCTCATTTTGGGGACATAGGGCTCACATCGTTTTAGTACCTCTTTGTCTATTAGCTTTTGTACAGCGCCACCTGCAGTTAATCCTCGTTTTTCTATAATTGATTTAGGTGCTTTTAGTGTAAAGCTTACTCCTGCCATAACAAACTCCCGTTAAGATGCTGTAACACGGATATGGCCTCGCCTTATCGCATAGTTATTAGCAATCTCCGATACCGTCAGTGCGTTATCGGGCGGTGTGGGTGCACCTGTACCCTCTACAATTTTGTCCTCTGTTTCTATCCGAGCTGCAGACGGCGAAAATATCCTCGCCGTCAATACGTCATTTATATACCTGCCGCCGTTGTCATTTTTGACAGACTTAATTCTTCTGACAAATGCCTTGTCAAAGACAAGGGTATCCCAATCACTGCCGTTTCTTTTATATACAGTAACTGTCGAATATTTCACTTACGCACCTCCGTCAAAATCCCCTGTACAAAAGTACGGGCGGAAGATAGAGCTTTACGGTGTGCATAAGTATTTCATCTGCCGCTAAGTCGCTGTACTCTGTTTCAAAGCCGTCTATTCTCTCTCTGACAATCGACTGACTGCCGGAATTATCCTGATATATTTCAGCAAGCGCACAAACACAGCATCTTACATCATCGTCTTCAAAGTCAGGCTCGGTGTATGTAACACGGCTTATAAAAAGACGTGCCTTTTTAGCCATTCTCTCAAACTCTTCCTCATCGGAAAATTCGCAACCGCCGTACTCCTCGCAGTAAAATTCAAAATCTGTCATAGATTACTCGCCTGCTGTCTGGTTAAACTTTGCAAGCACAACCTTTGCCGCATTTGAAAGAACAACCGTATAGAATTTATCAACCGAGATATCAGTTACTCTCTTAAGGCTGTGACGCTCTGTTTCAACATTTGTATCACGCTTTAAGTAAACTGTGAGTGCCGCTGTTTCGTCATCGTCCTCGCCGTTTTCAAGCTGAACAATCGGGTTTACGTAAACGTCATCCTGTAACGGAACCTTCTTTGAAGGTACTACACGTGCGTTGGCAATCATACCAACCTCGCCTGTCATAACTGTCGAGCCGTTGTACTTGTCTGCTGAAATAAAATCTGCATCATGACGAAGCTGAGTGAGCTGCTTGGGATGAACAAATATCACCTTGGGACTGTTTGTTTCCTCCTCAAAAATGTCGATTGCATCAACAATACCGTCATAGCTGATAATATCGTCTGCATCATATGTAAGCTGAGCGCCAAGGAGTGCATCCATTGCGTCATTGTCAACCTTTGATGCAATAGCCATTGCAAGCTGGTTGTTTGTTTCGCCGACAGGGTTACCGTAGCCGGACAAAACAGCCTCGTCTGTCAGTTCAACCGCTTTCATTGCCTTTTTGATAGTTGCATTTGTGGTTGTAGTAACAAGCTTGGTTGTACCAACCTCAATACCCTCGGCAATATCTTCAGCATCGCCGATATACGCATACTGCGGCACAACGATTGTATCACCCGCAACACCTACCAACGAGTCGTCTACCTTTGCAAACGGTGTAACTACCAGCTTCTTTGTAATTTTGCCGGAAATCATATCCGCCATAACCAGAGGATTTACCAAATCTGAAATGTTTGTACTTGACATTATTTAATCTCCTTTCGAGCCTGAGTTTGTAGCTTAGTGCAACTTGTCTCTTAAAAAAATATACTTTTTTATGCGCGCAAAAATAAGAACAAGCTTGCATTGTAGCATTGTGCAACTTTTATTTCTAAAAAAATTGCTCTTCTCAAGCTATGCGTGTATTATACCACACATTTGTTCGTTTGTCAAGTATTATTTTCCAAATTATGTAATTTTTCGACCAAAACCCTCTCGAAATGAGAGGGTTTTTGACGTGTTAAAGTATATTTTCTGCCAGCTTTCCGATTAAGTCAACTATATAAAATCTGTACTCCGTTTTATCTGTAATCATATCATATATATCACTTGGCACGCTGTCTTTAAGTTTTTTAGCTCCTTTATCGGACAGTTCGCCTGCCACCTCTTCAGCAAAGCAGAGCGGTGGATATGCAACGCACCACCAGTTCTCCCCCTCCCCTTTTCCTAAAACAAGTCTTATTGCATTATATCTGCCTGACGGTAATGTGATGTTTTTGTAGCTTTTTTTAGGAATATAGACCTTTTCGAATGATGCGCTTGCACTATAAGGTATACCAAGCTCATTAAGCCTTTCCTTTGCCAGACGTTCACATTCCTTTCGATATTCTTGTGTAGATGGCTCAATTTCGCACTCTGCAAGTCCTGCAGAAACGTAGTCCCTTACATCGAGCTTAATGTTCTGGTCCTCTGTACTGTTACTTGATGCTATTATATGAAAGCGCACAAGCTCTTCCGATAGAATTTTACCAACACACTCCGCATAAACAATTGCATACGAAAGCATTACCGTAACAACCAACAAAACCGAGATAATCCTCTTCATAATAATCCACTCCTTTTCATACCATGATTTTTGCCATAATCTGTGTTTTTGATACATAAAGTGGCAATCTATCGGACAAACTACCAGAAGATTAACGATAAAAGGAGAGATATTATGAGAAGAAAATACGGATATTGGCTACTAACAGCTGCACTTGTTACAGTCAGCTGCATAGCAGGCTATGAATATGACCGTGCAAAAAATCTCGAAAACAGCGTTACCAACACCTACAACAGAGCGTTATTTGAGCTTAACGATTATGTTGACGACATCAATTCGTTATTGGCAAAGGGACTGCTCGTAAATTCGCCCGAGCATTTTGCCTCGGTTTCTGCCGAGCTTTCTCGCCAATCAGCTGCAGCAAAGGAATGTCTTTCTCAGCTGCCGCTTTCGGACATTTCGCTTGATAACACCGAAAAATTCCTTTCTCAAGTCGGTGATTACAGCTTTTACCTGAGCCAGAATGCGCTCTATGACACCAAAATGACCGAGGAGGAATACGCCACTCTAACCACCCTCGGTAACTACGCACAAAGCCTTTCGGGTGCGCTTAACTCAATTCAACAGGATATTTACAGCGGCGCAGTAACACTCGGCAAGACCCGCAAGCGTTCATCAAACACAGCATATGCCGATGGCGATGACGGTTTTTCCACCATAGAAAAAGAGTTTGGCGAGTATCCCTCCCTTATATACGATGGTCCCTTCTCCGAGCATATCGCATCACGTTCTCCTGCTATGCTTGAGGGTAAGGAGGAAATTACACCCGAGCGTGCCGCAACTATTGCTAACGAATTCTTCGGCAGACAAAGCGGTTTTATCTCATACGGCGGCAAAAGTGAAAATTCCGCTATTAACTGCTATACCTTTACCGCAGAAGACAATCGCAAGGCTGTGTCAATAACAACAGCAGGCGGGTATATACTCTATTATATAAACAACCGCGAGCTTGGCGATGCAACGCTTGATGTTACAGAGGCAATCAGCAAAGCACAGGAGTTTTTGACAGCGCACGGCTATGACTCTATGACCGAAAGCTACTACGAAAGAACGGACGGGAGCGCCACCATCAACTTTGCATACGAGAAAGACGGAGTTGTGCATTATTCCGACCTTGTTAAAGTGAAAGTCGCTCTCGACAACGGCGAGGTAATCGGCCTTGAAACAAACGGCTATATTATGAACCACACCCAAAGGAGCAATCTCACGCCAAGACTGACACGTCAGGAGGCAAGAGGGTATGTTTCTGAGCATCTTTCAATTGACTCTGCCAAGCTTGCATTGATACCTAAGGACAGTAAGCGTGAGGTTCTCTGTTATGAATTTCAGGGCACATCAAACGGCAAAAATTTTCTCATTTATATAAATGCCGAAAACGGCAGAGAGGAAGAAATACTCCTTCTTATAGAGTCAGAGAACGGAATATTAACTGTATAGTTTATCTGGAACGGCTTTTTAGCCGTTCCTTTTTATGTTGTAATATCACACCTTTATTTTGCATAGATATGGTAAAAAAAGAAGACGGGTGGCTTATTATGCAAAAAAGATTTTCAGTTATATTAAAGGGCGCAATACTTTCTCTTATCCTGACTGTAATGTTTGCAGCACTTTTGGCAGCATTGATGTACTTTTGGGACATTGCAGACGCAACAGCATCTGCACTTGTATTTATAATTGCTGCCGTATCCTGTATGGCAGGCGCATATGCAAGCGGAAAAGCGCTTGGCTCTAAGGGGTTATTAACAGGCGCAGGTGTTGGTATCGTCTACTATATAGTTTTGTGTATAGCCGCATTGATAATAAAAAAAGGAGTATCTGTTGATACCCATACGTTAATAATGCTTGTTGCAGTTACCGCCTCTGGAATGTTGGGCGGAGTGCTTAGTATGCCGAGATAAACCTTGCAGGAGCATTTAGCTCCTGCAATCAGTTAAGAATGTGCAGGCATCTGATTGCCTGATAGTTATAGGTAGAAAGAGGTCTTCTGTATGCAGGATAGCTATGAGCAGCCACAAGTACCGTTTCGGGCGTCCTCTCACCCACATCTACAACAATTGGTGTATGGTCAAATGTTCCGTCACCTGTAAAGTCAAGCTGGATAAGGTCGGCAAGCTCTATTTCGTTAAGCTCAACCTCCCGAGCACGAGGTCCAACACCTGTATTCTGTGTCAAAAACCTATATAACTCATTTACACCCGTCCATGCAGGTGCACGCATATTAACACTTACATAATACCAGCCGAACACGGGGGTATAATTCATCTCAAGCCCGCCTGCCAAAAGACATTGTGACGCAAAATTAGTACAATCACCGCCTATATCACTGAAATTGTAAAACCGAGGATTAAAGCTGTATGCCCACTCTCTTGCATATTCCGCTGCAGCTTCTCTGTCATACGGCATATCATATCACCTCCCATTGACGAAAGGTCGTCATAATATAATATGCAACAAAAATAATAGAGGAACGTTTAGTTCCTCTATTTTTATATTAAGTATCCAGCCACTATTCCAAGCACTGCCGAGAGACATATTATCACAATAGGGTGCACCTTCTTAAATGCCAGAACGGTCATAACCGCAAAAATCGCAAGTGATATATAAAATCTTATGTCACTAAAGAGTGTACTCAATGTAGTATCAAAAAGGAAAACCGTCTTTCCGATTGATATTACAGCTGCACCGATAAGACCTATTACAGCAGGCTTTAGTCCGTTCATACAGCCGCTTATGATTTTGTTGGTCTTAAACTTTTCGAAAAACCTCGCAACAATAAGGATAATCACAAATGACGGTGTAACTACTCCAAGTGTGGCAAAGAATGCACCGATTATACCGCCCATTTCGTTACCGATATAAGTCGCCATATTTATTGCGAACGG
>JAZRPK010000022.1:0-6223 GCA_045649145.1 Clostridia bacterium | reverse complement strand
GATATGATACAAAGAATATCGGCAGGATAATTGCCGAAAAAAGACGCGAAAAAGGACTTACTCTCGAGGAGGTTGGAAAAAGAGTCGGTGTTACAAAATCCACTATCCAGCGTTACGAGGCAGGTCTCATCACAACGCCTAAAATTGCAGTTCTTGAATCGATTGCACGGGCATTGTCGATAGACCCCGCTCTTTTGACAGGCAAAAAGCCGACACCGCCAAGCAACGCCCTGCCTGTTCATTCGGGCGAGCAGAAAATTGCTATACCTATTTTAGGTAATGTTGCAGCAGGTGAGGGTGCTTTTGCCGACAGCAATGTTATCGGCTACATTATGGAGGACAGAACGCATCTGTCAAGTGCCGAGGAATATGCATATCTGGTGGTAAAGGGCGACAGTATGTACCCCGAATTCAAGGACGGGGACAAGGTTTTGGTGAAATGCTGTCCAGCTGCCGAATCGGGTGATTATGCCGTAGTGATGGTAGATGACGATAATGGCGTTGTCAAGAAAATCGAGCACGGCTCGGGATATATTACGCTACACTCTGTAAATCCTATGTATCCGCCACGGAAATTTGAGGGAAAGGATATGCTCCGTATCAGGATTTTCGGTGTGGTAAGAGGTTTAAGACGTAATTATTGAATAACTGTACATAACCATCGGCAGAGCCGATGGTTATGTACTTTCAGAGGTTTATGTTTCTAAATCAGTTACAAACACAACTCAGCAGAACAATAATCAAAACAATCCAGAGTATTGTTTCACAACCGCAACCTCTATTGCAAAGTCCGCACTCGCTCATTTATATGCCCTCCTTGTTTTTACTTAGGGAAAACCCTTGCAATACCATACTATGCGACGGACTTAATTTGGTGAAAATTTTACGAATATATTTCTTTTTATAAATCATATTTACAAAGAAGCAGCAAATTGATATAATACGCATCAGACAAAGGCAAAGGAAGGTTAGATATGCACCAATTAAACACCAAGACTGAAAAGCATAATTTTTACAAAACAGTTTTTGCGCTTGTAATTCCTATGGCGCTTCAAAACCTTATAAATGTAGGAGTGCAGGCAGCAGATGTTATGATGTTGGGTCTTGTAGGAGAAGTTGCAATCTCGGCATCCTCTCTTGCAGGACAGGTATATTTTGTACTTACACTTGTATTTTTCGGCTTAAACTCAGGTGCGGCAATCCTTTCATCGCAGTATTGGGGCAAGGGTGACACAAGGACAATAGAGAAAATTTTAGGACTTGCGATGCGAATTGCAGTTATTGTGGCGATTGTATTTACCGCCGCCTCGCTCATTATCCCCGAATATCTTATGCGGATATTCTCGCACGAGCCTGACGTAATAGCGGAGGGTGCTGCCTACCTTAGGATAGTGGCTTTTGCATATATTCCAGCAGGAATTACTGCAATATATCTGGGTGTTGCACGAAGTATAGAACGCGTCATAATTTCAACTGTCGTTTACCTCGTTTCCCTTATCGTGAACGTAATAGCAAATGCCATACTGATTTTCGGGCTGTTTGGTGCACCGGCTCTGGGTGTTAGAGGTGCTGCAATTGCAACTGCAATAGCACGTTACTGTGAATTTTTCATAGTCCTGTTCTATGCCTTTAAGATGAACAAGACCATTCGCCTTAAATTCTCTACATTATTAAAAACAGACAGCCTTCTTACAAAAGACTTTTTCAAATACTCACTCCCCGTAACTCTTAATGAGATTATGTGGGGCGGCGGTGTGTCTATGATAAACGCTATAATTGGACATATGGGTAAGGCTGCTACATCAGCAAATTCCGTTGTTCAGGTGGTACGCCAGCTTGCAATGGTAGTCGTTTTCGGTCTTGCAAACGCAACAGCAATCATACTCGGTAAAACCATAGGCGAGGGCAAGCTTTCCCACGCAAAGACCTATTCGGCAAGACTCCTTAAGCTTACAGTCATACTCGGCGCTATGGGCTCCTTGTTAATTCTTTGTATTGGACCTGTTCTCAAAAACATAATGTCTCTTGGTGCAGAAGCAGAAAGCTACCTTAGCACAATGATGTATGTAATGAGTTATTTTGTGATTTTTCAAGGCTTTACTACCGTTTTAATCGTCGGAGTATTCCGTGCAGGCGGCGACACTAATTTTGGTCTTATAATGGATATAGGTACTCTGTGGTGCATTGTAATTCCCATAGGTGCCATGGCGGCGTTTTGGTGGAAGCTGCCGGTTGAGATTGTGTACATCATCCTCACAGCCGACGAAATTCTTAAAATAGGCTTTGTCCTCTGGCGCTACCGCTCGTATAAATGGCTTAAAAATGTAACTCGAGATTTCTGACAATAGAAAAGGTCAGCACTTTCATAAGTGCTGACCCTTTATATTTTATTCCTCTATCAGTTTTCCGTCTATATAATACAGCCTTGTTACTCTGGGCATAAAGGTGCATACCACCTCGTAATTAAAGCTGTGGCTCATCTCGCCAAATTCTTCTGCAGAAATCACTGCACCTTCATTTTTGCCAAGGATAACTGCGTGCATACCTACCGATACATTTTCAATATCAGTTATATCAACCATTATCTGGTCCATACAAACCTTGCCGACAACAGGTGCTTTTTTGCCGTTTATCAGTACATAACCGACATTGGTAAAGCAACGGTTATAGCCGTCCGCATAGCCTATGGACACGGTTGCAATTCTTCTTACAGACGGTGCCTCATATATGTGACCGTAGCCTATCTTAAAGCCTGCGGGAACCTCCTTAATATGAACAACGTGGCTTATAACCTCCATTGCAGGAATAAGCTCAATCTTACTTTTGTCCATCTCCTCCGATGGATAGAGTCCGTAGAGTGCAATACCGAGTCTGCACATATTATACTGCTTATTAAAGTCAATAGTGCCTGCACTGTTGCAGATATGCTTAAGCGGTATATTCACTCCCTTTGCCTCTATCATTTCGACAAAGCTGTCAAATAGCTTTGTCTGCTCTAAAGCATCTTCCTTATCATAACAGTCCGCACAGGCATAATGGCTGAACAAGCCCTCAAGTTCTATTCCGTCAAGTAGTGATATTTCCTTTACAAACTCTGCGCCCTTTTCGTCGGGAGAAAAGCCTATTCGTCCCATACCTGTATCGACCGCAACGTGAACTTTTACTTTTTTGTCCTTTGCCTTTGCCTTATCGGAAAGGAGCTTTGCCTCATCGAGATTATATATGGTAGCCGTTACATCATTGTCTATCAACTCATCATAGAGCAAAGGATTTGTATACGAAAGTATAAGAATAGGCTTTTTTATCCCGCCGTTTCTTAAAACTATCGCCTCGTCAAGACTTGCAACGGCAAAATAATCCACCTCATTCTCAATATATCCGGCAACCTCAACACTTCCGTGTCCGTATGCGTTTGCCTTTACTACCGCCATAGCTTTTACGCCCTCTTGCATACACGCTTTAAGGCTGTCAAGATTATGACGTATTGCACTTAGGTTTATTGCCGCATAGCATCTGCAAAATTTGTTGTACTTATGAGAAGATGTCATAATCCTTACGACCTTTCCGAAATAACTTGCTGCACGTTTTTAACGGCAACGCCTTCTTTTTCGAGTGCTGCTCGTATCTTTCTGACAAATACAAGTGCCTTTTCGCTGTCGCCGTGTACGCATACAGAATCGGGGCATATTTCTATTTCTTTTCCGTTTATCGACTTTACGGTGCGGTTCTTTATCATACCGATAACCCTCGAAACCGCCTCGTCCTCGTCCTTTATCATAGCTCCTGGCTTGGTACGGGCAACGAGTGTTCCGTCGTCCTCGTATGCTCTGTCGGCAAACACCTCCGCAGCAAAGGGAAGTCCTATTTCCTTTGCCTTGGCTATCATTTCGCTGTTTGCAAGTCCCATCAAAATCAACGAACTGTCATATTCGTAAATACCCTCACATATAGCTCTTGCCAGATTAGCATCCTTTGCCGCCATATTATACAGTGCGCCGTGTGGCTTTACGTGCTGCAGCTTTATACCTGATGCCTTGCAGAAAGCATCAAGTGCACCCACCTGATATATAATCATATTTTTTACATCTTCGGGCGAAACATTCATATTTCTTCTGCCAAAGCCAACAATATCATTAAATCCCGGATGTGCTCCGATTGCAACATTGCTGTCCTTACAAAGATTAACCGTTTTTGCCATTATAGTAGGGTCCCCTGCGTGAAAGCCGCAGGCAACATTTGCAGAGGATACAAGGGGTATAACCTCCTCGTCCCTGCCTATTTTATACGCACCAAAGCTTTCGCCAAGGTCGCTGTTTAAGTCAATAGAATACATATTTATCAATCCTTTAAGAGTGAATTTTTAACATCTGTTATGAACATATGTCCCGGTGCGTGAGATATAGCAATAGGCGGCTTTGCACTCATTACTACCGACTGCGGTGTGACTCCGCAGCACCAGAACACAGGAATTTCGCCGTCTTTTATTGTAACAGCATCGCCAAAATCAGGTTTTGAAATATCCTTTATTCCTATTTTAGAAGGGTCTCCTATGTGGATAGGCGCACCGTGTACTCTCGGCATAGAAGCTGTTATACTTACCGCTCTTATCGCCTGATCTGCAGGCATAGGACGCATACTTACCACCGTCTTGCCGTGGAAAATTCCTGCCTCGTCACAGTCTATGTTTGTGAGGTACATAGGTACATTTTTGCCCTCTTCGATATGCCTTACCGGCACTCCTGCAGCTAATAGCTCACCCTCAAACGAAAAGGAGCAGCCAATTAGAAAATATACAAAATCATCTCGCCAAAGCTTTGAAACGTCGGTATATTCGCCTGTCATTACGCCGTTTTCCCAGACTCTGTATTTAGGGATATCGGTTGCAATGTCACCCATATCCGCCATTCTCTTAACCAGTCTGCTGCCGACGTCACCTACCTCAAGAACAGGGCAGGACTTGGGATTACGCTGTGTAAAGAGCAAAAAGTCATAAGCCTGCTCCATAGGCAACACAAGCAAATTCCCCTGTGCATAGCCATCGCACATACCCGAGGTCTGACCTGTAATCTTGCCCTCTCTTATAAGCTGTCTTACCTCTTTAGGCGACATATTTGAATAATCCATATTTCTCAATCCTTCCATACAGCATAAAATGATTTGTATTCAAGTTCCCTGATTTTATTCTCTTCCTTTTTCTTTAACCTGACCGCCGTCTTTTCGCTGACAGCCTCAAAATGTATTTTTGCACCCGGTCTTGCCTGAGCAATTTTTTTAAGGTCTGCACTTATTACCGTTGCAATTTTTGCATATCCGCCTGTAGTCTGTCTGTCTGCCATCATTATGATGGGTGTTCCTGATGCGGGAATTTGCACCGCACCCGTTGCAATGCCGTCGGAGATAATATCGACACCATTTATGTTTTCTATCATCTCGCCGTCCAATCTTACACCCATACGGTCGGACTTGTCAGAAACAGTATACTCGCTTGACAAAAAGGTTTCTATACCTTTTTGGGTAAAATAATCCTCCTGAGGTCCTAAAACAACTCTTACAGTAACGGTATTATCATATTTATTCTCGGGTAGTGCTCTCCTTTTGCCGATAAGGCGAATGCCTATGCTCTGCCTTAGCGGAATTTCGTCACCGGCTAAAAGCTTTCTGCCTTCAAAGCCGCCCAGTGCACACTTTAAGTTCGTAGACATACTGCCCATTATTTTCGGAATATCAAAGCCTCCTGCAACAGCAAGGTATGTGCGCATACCAGACTTAGCCATTTTCATTGTGAGGACATCGCCCTCGTGCACCTCAACCGCACTATACATTTCTATCGGCTCTTGGTTTATTTCCGGCTGCATATCCGCACCCGTAAGGGCAATTACCGTTGTACAGTCGAATTTTACCGACATTCCCATCATAGTCATTTCAACAACGCCTTCTATATCGGCATTGCCGACCAGAATGTTTGCGATTTTCATTGAATATGAGTCCATTGCACCATTTGGAGAAAAGCCTGTGTTCATATAACCAAATCTGCCCTCGTCCTGAATTGTAGACAATGGTCCGGAGGAAATAACTGTCATCTTTGGCATTAGTTTTCCTCCCTTACTTCAATTTCGCTACCGCCTGAGCGTTCAATTTCCTTGAATTCGTCAGCGGTTATGGGATAAAATCTGATATAGTCGCCCGCTCTGTAAACTATAGGCTCACTTCTTTCGGGGTCATA
>JAZRPK010000021.1:0-10320 GCA_045649145.1 Clostridia bacterium | reverse complement strand
GCATCTATACCTGTTTCCTTTAATTCATCTACCAAAGAACGCATATCATCATTATATGCATCCTTTTCTATCAATTCTATTTTGATTTTGCCGACTTCATCACTGCCGACATATCTTAATGTCCTTTGACGTGTTTTCCCTTTTGTACGAAGCTCCTTTGCTGTGCTTTTGCGTTCCTTTTCTGGCTTGCCCTTATTTTCGAATTCATTTCCCGAAATTCTCCTGCCTTGCTCGCCGGCACTCGCATCACCTGACCGTTCGCCGCTTTCATATATAATACCATCTCTGCCATTATTGTTCACTCCTTCTCTTTTTCCTTCAGCTAACGCTTTACTCTCTTGTGTGAATTGAACACCGCTACCCGTCAGCGACACAAAATCGTTGACATTTTCATTGGGATATGATATATTATTTATAGAACCATAGTTGGTTATGCTTAACGGCAATTGCAGCCTATTCAGCGTTAGCCATCTATTGGTTCTATTTTTGTTTGGCTCAATGTATAAGATTTTACTGGAATTTATAATGCTTTGTGTTTGAGAAACACTTGCAGAATTTTTAGTTTTTCTACTATGCGTGCTAACAACCTTTATCTCATCAAGTATAAGATTATTCTTATAGTTAGTTGGTCGAAGCTCCAAAACAGCCATAATTGGCAATCCATCACCATCATATACCTCACCGAACATAGTAATTCTGCTGTCAATATTTTTTGACTGCATTACAATAACAGGCTCATCAATAAGCTGCGGAATTTGCTTTAATATTCCATCATTCAAATATGAGTGCTTTTTCAAAGCCTTGTTAATTTTTGTTGTGTCCCAAGTTATCCTCTGTTCTTTTACTCCTATGCTTTTAAGTGCTTCTGATGTTCTTCCGACCGTAATACTCTTTCTGTCGGGTCTTCCCTCACTCACCCATTTATCATAATTCGTTTCAAAATCAGGCGCAACCGAAAACCTTACTGTATCTCTTATAACCTGTACATCGCTGTCAGCCTCAAACTCAGCCTTTGATAAACCATCAAACGCTCCGCTCTCCGCCTTCTTCTGCACGTTCGCAACCGCCCGTTTTACCGTTGCTAATTCTTCGGGAGACATATTCTTTATATTATCAGACAAACTTTCGCCATCTGTAGCATAACTCAACGTGGAAGAAAAGGCCGCGTTTGTGCCGTAAAAAACACCACCCATTACTGCACCGGCTAAAACTTCCTTGCCTGTTCTTATTGGATTTATCACAGCATATTCATCTGTCATAGAGAATATAGGTGCATCTTCTTTGTAAACAAGCTTGTTTACAAGATTTTCTACAATATCCTGTGAACCTTCTTCAAAACCCTCTTCTACAGCAGTTTTGGTCAGTTCTTTTATAAATCTACCTATTACTGATGGAGTAACTTTTTCACCAAATACAGATTCGATACCGCCTATATTTTCAATCATTGCGTTTACAAAACCTATAACATCTGATGCCGTTTGTGCTTCTTCTTCAGTCGCTCCATACTCCTTTGCATCCGCATAAGCTGCTCCAGATTGTTGTATATAGGAATTCCAAAACATAGGCTTGGAAAGCATATTGCCAAGAAAGGCACCTGCCTTTGATATTATACCTTTACCGGCAACAATTTGGGGCGCAAGCCCTGCTCCTCCTGTAAGAGTTCCTATAATAGCTGTCGGCACAAGACGTGCTGCCTGTTCCGCCACCATTCCCGCACCACTTAGTACAGTTTTTGCCGCCTCACTTTCAAAACCTTCCAGCATCATTTGTGCATTATTTGTATATCCTTGATAATCTCTCTTACTCTTTTCAAGCAAATTTTCAAAACCTTCCGAATCAAGAAACTTAATTATACCCTTTCTCGCTCCGCTCGATATAATTCCACGAACACCTTTTGCATAATCATCACCTTTGATAACCCAACTGTTATCTATACGCTCAAGCCTTTTTCCAACCTTATCCAGAAAACTTATGTATTCATATCCTACACGTTCAAAGCCTGCAGTAGCCTTTTCCATAAGATATTTGGTTGCGTTATCAACTTTACTGATAACTGTGTTTTCCTTCTCATCCCCAACAACAGCAACATCTTGTATACTCTTGTTTTCCTTCTTCCAGTTTTCAATTGACTCAGGCGTTTGGTTTGCATACTTAGCCCAATAGCTTTCAGTGATATTCTTGCCGTCAGGAGTGTAATATTCCTCGTGCAGGTGTGCCGTTCCTACACCTGTCGCACCGCTCCTTGCAATAGGAGTTCCTGCAGATATTATCTGCCCTGGCTTAAACGTGCCGTAATCCTTAAGGTGCTGATAATGCAAAGTATTCCCGCTCTTGTCGGTAACCTCTATCCAATATCCTCTTGCATCGTCATACCCCGCCGCCTTAAAAGTGGTATCCATCGGCAAACTTACCATTGTACCCTCAGGAACAGCTCGGTCAATACCTGCATGGTTCTTTGATGCACCATTTATCCCGGTGTTTCTGCTTCCCGTCTTGGACGTTATGCGATAGTCCCCAAAAGGCGAGTTTGTATTTATAAACTCGTCCGACATTTTAGATGTTTCAAAATTCAGCCCATACGAAGAATACCCGACGCCCGCACTCGACGGAGTATATGTAATCCTCTTTCTGTTTCCCTCCGCCTGCTTGCTCTCTGTCTTTATATCTCCAACATAAGACGCACTTGCAGACATCAGCTCTCTGCGTCTTTTTTCTGCCTTATCATCAGCTGTAGGAACGTAATTAAAGCCTCTTCGACGGGTTTGTATGCTTGCTTTTTTTCTTTCTTCTTTTTTCTTGCTTTCAAGAGCCTTCCTTATCTCATTTTTGTGAGCCGTTATAAGCTCATTGCGCCTTTTTTCGATTTTCTGCTCAGCCGAAAACCTCTCCCTTGTTCCAATACCTGTTGCTTTTGGCTCTTCATTCTTCCCACTGCTTGTAGGGGACGGTGTCCTCACCGTCCCGCTCGTTGATGTTGTGTCCTTCTTTTCCACATTAAACACAGGCTTTCTGTCACCCAATACTGTTTTTGCCATTGTTACTCTCCTTCCTCATCTGTGTAACCAACACACGCATCGCCTGATTGATTTCGTCAATCTTTTGCTTTAACCGCCTTATATCCTCTTTATCGTTACCGCTAAGGTCAACATTAGATAAGGTCCAGTTGTACATACTCTACACCCCCTGTGCCATTATCGGCATCTGCTGTGCCTGTTGTACCTGTTGCTGTGCCTGCTTGCTCTGCAAATCCAACAAATCCTGCATCAGCGCATCTCTGCCGTCAAAGCTCATATTCTTAAGTACAATCAAAGCCGACTCAATGTTGCCTGCAGCAAAAAATCCCGACTGCCACAGCTGCATAAACAATTGGTTCTGACTCTCCCTCTGGAATGTATTCTGTCTTTGTGGTACAATGTTTATGTCAAATACAATGTCATGGTACTCAGAATATTTCACAAACCCCAGCGCATCGGTAACAGGCTTTGCCACAGTCAAATCCCCTTGCGAAAAGCTTTTGTACTCGCTTTTCCCGTCACTGCCGGTTATTCTGTATATTCTGTCCCTGTCAAAAAACTCCCTCATAAGCTCAACCACGAGCATTACAATCTCCTTGTATGCGTCATAGCTGTCGTCAATTAATGCCCTCGAGGTTTTGTTTCCCGCTTCCTGAAGAGCAGTTATTGCCTGTGCAGCTGTAACACCGCCCGTCGTTCCGCCCTGTGCAAAGTCTCTGTTCGCACTAACCTCTTTAAGCTCATCTATCTTTATCTGACGGTGCTCCATCACATTCCCGTTTACCGACGCAACCTCCAGCTGCCTAACATCAGCCTCGCTTATCTGCTGTGCCTCTACAACCTCACTGTTCATATCGGAAAGCTGCTCCGTATTGACTCCTGCGGTCTTTTTTATAAGCCATTTGGGGCTGCTTGCAAGCATTGCGTTTTTAAGTATCGCACCGTCTAAGATATCAATGTACCGCTGCGGGTTTTTTACGATATCTACTGTCGAGAACCCGAACGGTCCTTTTGCTTCAGGATACATTACATCAAATACAATCGGGTAACGGCCGTGCCTGTACAATCCGTTTTCAAAGCCTTCCACACCCTCAGTAGAATCGATTACCACATCATTGCAGAATTTCAAAAGGTGCAGCTTACCCTCAACAGTTTTGTAATAACAGTCCACTATTTCCGAGCACTCGGTCATCGACTTCTGCTCCTCAAAGCCGTCCATAGTAACGTCCCCGTCAAACATATCGGCATACTTAGGATATAGCGTCTTTAGCCGCTCGTTGTCCACTGCAGATACAACAAATACAAACCTACTGTCCTGAACATCGTCTACATTCATATCACAGAACACGCTCATAATATCAAGACGCTTTATATGTATGTTCTTTTCCGTGCTGTTCCAGAACACACCATACACACCCGTACCGCATATAAGCTTCTGCCTCACGTTCTGCTTGTATGCCTTTCTTAGTCCCGATGCGTCAAGCTGTGCCGGCATAATCTTCGAAAGAAGCTTGGCAGTTTCCTCATCACCCTCCTCTCTTGCCAGAAAGTTTGGCTGAGGAAAGTTGTCTAAATAGTCAGCGTACTTGTTCTCTACCGCCGACAGTATAAATGCCGTCGCAGGCCTTGTCCTGTTTTCGCTCTCATCGTAGAGCATTGCATACGCACCCTTATAAAACATCATATTCTCACGCACTCTTTGCGTAAGCATTTCCTTCTCGCTCTTGTATCTTGTAAAAGCATCTCTTACCTGAGTCAAAAAACCCTTCGACACCTTGCAGTTGTCATTGTGCTGCACTAAATCCACCTCCTAAAGCTTTTTACCTCTCCGCCGTATGTGCGTAAATACCACGCATTATACTCGTCCATCCTCGCCTTGTAGAGCGATATGTGCGCATTGTATGCGTCATAATCCCTCTGCCAAAAGGCTATCTGTGCGCATATGTAGAATATGTATGCATCACTGTACGGCTCAGGTATCAAACATTCCCCCTCAGCGTCAATAAATCGCATAGGGGTACTCTCTCTTTTAGTGTTTCTTATAACCTCGCTGTCTACCTCGCGGCACCAGTCCTTGTACCTGCCGTTACCATCCTGCTGATACTCGTTAGGATATAAGTCATTTATTTTCTCAAAAACCTTCTCATATGTCATATTCTTCTCCTTTCACTTCTCCAAAAGCTCCCCTTGCCTAAAGGGGAGAGGGCCACGCAAGTGGCGAGGGGATTTATCGGTAGATATATCTCCCTATCTCACTCGTCCTCCACAGTCAACGTCATCCAATCACCGCTCGCTTCACCCACGCCAAGCCTCCCTTGCCTAAAGGGAGGGGGACCGCACCAGCGGTGGAGGGATTGTCTATCTCATTTTTTCGCTTAGCGGACTCGCCCTCCTGCATAACACTTCCGCTCAATTGCATATAAAATACACTTCCCCTTGCCCTCAAGCCTTATCCTGTAATAATTGCCGTGCAAGAGCTTTACAGGCACTCTCCATACCTTAACACGCTCACCGTTGTCTGTTATAGTCATATGGGAACGCTCCTCACCGTCTGTAACAGTCTTCACCTCAAGCTCACCGTCAAGCTTTGCACGTATGTATAGCTCGTTTATGCCCTTGTCGTCTATTATGTCCTCGAATATATCCATACTCTCATATGTCCACTCGCCCGACCATTCATCGTTACCCAGCACCTTCTTTATGCTCCCGTCTGCCAAAAATAACCGCTCACCGCATATGGCCTTTATTTCAATCTTCTCAGAGCTTGTCCACGCACCCGTGTCGGTATCATATATCAAAAGCTCATCCTCCGTAGCCGCATAATACCTTCTTCCGTGAACGAACGCTTTTGCAGACTTAAATACCTTGCCAAGCTTTCTCGAAATGCACTGAGGCTGTCCTCCCGAATAAGCATAAAAACCGTCACGGCCAAGGAAATAGAGCACACCGCCCACCTCCTTGATACTGTCCGAATCAATGCACCCGACATTCTTTATCTCGTGCGATAACACCATATCAGAAGGTGTGTCACCATAATACACACTAATCCTGTCCGCCTTAAAGACTACCAACGTTCCCTGATATTCCGATATGCCCGTATATTTCCCCGATGTAAGCGAGTTAAAATATCCGCTGTCGGTAGATACTCCCTCAAACTCACCAAAGTCTGTGTAACTCCCAAGCTCCGACGCCACCAACATACTCCCGTCATTAACACAGGCAAATATCCTTCCCTTGTACGCAGTCATATGCGATAATCGCACACCCTCAGTTTCTATGCCTATGCTTTTTATGGGGATGGTGTTATATGAGTTAACTGCATATTCTGAATAGTAGCTAACAACCTCACCAGAATTGCCTGAGCTGTAAAGCGGCTTCAATTCTTCTTTCTCGCCATTTTCATTTATAAATACACGTTTCCAAATCGCATTCGCCGTTCCGGTATTATATGGGTCATAACGTTTAATTTCATCGTTCCACTTTTCGAAATGACCTATTATCCCCATTCCACTTTCCGGTATTCCACTGTCAATGTTTTTTTTACCCTCCATGGTAGGCCATACTAAACCTCTAACATTTTCAGTTCCATAGACATTATAACATTTTATTTCAGCAGACTTCTTCTCCGTATTGATATAGTATGGATAGAAAACAGGGGAATCGAAGAAATTCTGCGAAATGTTAAAATCTATTCGACCATACCTTCCCGCCTCGATATCTTTTATATTGTCACCCAACGTATCTCCCGTTCCTGCAGCATCAACAACAAATACAACTGGGTGCTCATCTTTGTTATCATTAAATGAATAGTGTTCATCATCAAAGTCAGACAGATAAGTTCTGAGCTTTATCCTTGCTCCGACAAGAGAGTTATATTCTTCTATTAGCGGAATATCCTTTATTATTTTTTTTCCATTACTGTCATTCTCACAAGCTAAACCAAACAATGTTTTTTTAGTTGGGTACATAAAGTAGTATTCTTTCCCGGTAACTTTTTCAAGCCTAGCTGTATTATTATCAATTACGTTCCCCTCAACTTCACTTGCACACATCCTGTATATAGACATTACAGAGTCGTCAGCGCTGTTTAACAGTAACGTATGCTTTACTATCTCCGTTACAAGCAACCCATCCTTCTCTCTCGCATCCTTATCCGCCACATCATCTGTGCCGTTCTCGTTGTAGCTCCACACTACGCTGCTGTTTTCCTTTTTCGCAAATATAACGTACGTCTTCGCAAATTTTTCTATTTGTATCTTATCACCTGCAGATATCAAAAACGCATCATTGTCACATTTGTAATATCCTCTCTTTATGCCCTCATAATAAAAATCGCCGTCATATACACCCGTAAGATACATCACACCGCCGTCATCGTGCACATCGGCAACAGCCTGCAGCTTTGTAAAGTCAATCGACTCTTTCTCGCCGTCATCGTTTTTTATGTATAATGCCTCACCTGTGTCCGAAAGACCGCCCGTCGCCGCCGCAGGATATAGCTCAAGGGACAGATTTCTAAACTCTGTCCCTTCTCCTTCCGTTCCCTCAGGCAGACGGTTAATGCCGAGAAATGTCGACGTCACCGCTCGCCCGTTACTATTCGCCTGTACTATCGGATATTTCATTCACATCACTCCTAACCGTCTGTTACCAATCTTCTTCTCCCTCAAGCTCTTTTTGATACTGTAATAGCTTAATATTATTTTGCGTGTCATTATCCGCCGCTGCCATCTCCTGTGCATACTGCCAAATCATCTGTGGCTGTTCCACATATTTCCACAATGCATTGTTATAGTCTATCTCGACCTCCCAGGGCTTCGGCCACGTTCCGTCAGGCTTTCTCTTAAGACCGAGTATCATTGCCTCATCGTCGGTCCATTCACCTCTCATTGTACCGCTTTGATATGCGGCATTAAATGCATTCTGTGTAGCCTCGCTCCTTGCGTTCTGCAAGTTTATCGGCTCGTACATTCTCTGGAGCGCCGCCGCTCTTAATGCATCCTCACGCTCTAATGCACTGCGGGTCGAATCAGCGCCCACGGCATATTGATTATATGCATTGCTTTCCTTAGCTGCTATGCCGTTAAGACGTGCATTACGGTCATCAATCCAACGGTTGTATGCCATCTGCTGCAGCTCTGGTATTCTGTCAGAGAGCATTTGCATTTGCTCATTGTACGCCGCCGATGCCGCCAGCTGTGCCGCCGAAGAAAGCCCCCCGCCGTTCTTACCCGCCAGATAACCCAGCTGGTCCTTGTATGCCTTTGCCGCCTGACGCTCATACATTTCCTTGTACGCCTGATATGCCGCATCCCTTTCCATATCCTCTGCCGTATAGCTCCACCGCTCGTTAAGTATTTCATCACGCCTGCTGTCATTTTCATTCATCATTTTGATGTACGCATCAAATAATCCACGCTGCGACATAATGCCGCTATTCCTTGCAGCCTCATCATACGCATTTCTTATAATATCTTCGTCAACCCAGGCATTGCCGTTCTCGTCAATGTATGCGTAATCAATCGGCTTTCCGTTTACCGTTACCTGCCTTGTTGCGCTGTTCCAGCCAACTCCGTTCATTCCGTATCCGTTTATGTACTGATTAGCCTGTACCAGATTTCGCCCGTCTGACCTGTACGAACGAAATAGAAAATCGTTAATATCCTTTTGCGATGCGTATGTAGTACCATTTACATTTGCGGTCGGCTTTAGCTTTATTCCGTTATAGGTGACATATTGACCATCGTACCCAAGCTTACTTGCATCAAGACCGCTGTTCTCAAAGGATGCCCTTATCCCGTACCCTCCGCTCGCCGTATCGTATGGTACAGTCTTTCTTACAGTCGGCGCAGAATATGTACTGCCGGCACCGCTCCCGCCGTACAGGTCCACAGAAGTCGGTTTTCCACCCGTGTAAGGCAACGTGTTCGGTGTGGCAGGTCCGCCTTTGTACACTAAATTTGTTGGTGCAGCTGCAGTTGTTTTTGGGTTATAATTTCCTCCCGAACTTACTGCCACTCCTCTGTTTTTGTTAAAGCTACTGATAGACTCTGTTACAGCCGTCTTCCCTCCGCTAGCTGTGGGTTTTGTGTATGATACATCACCCCCGCCCGTTATTACCGGATATTCTTTTGCAATTGCCATTTTCTCACTCTCCTAATATCTTAAATTTTACTGTATTATAACCCTTCCAAGTGGTCAGTTATCGCACAAAAAGAAAGAGCAGAAAAGTATCTGCCCTTTCTTCTTATTCACCCAGCGCATTTTTTATCATAACCAAATTTTCAGCCTTAGTCCTTGTCATACCAAGACCTTCGCCGGTACCCTTGATAATCCCTTTTTCAAGTCCCCATTCGGTTATCTCTTTTATCCATTTCGGCATATTAGCGTCTATGTAGTTGTAGACTGCGTGCTCTTTTTCAAGCTCCTCTACACGCTTTTTAAGTGCATTTAATTCTTTCATATCAATCTCTCCTAACCTTGCCTTAAATTCCTCCCACAAGCCGTCATCCTCAGCGTACGGCTTAGGACATAGCTTACCTGTAACGTCATAATGTCTTATGACTCTTTCGATAGGAATATCGTATACGGACATCAGATGGGTTATCAATCCGGCCGCTCTCTTGGCTGTCTCATCAGGAACACCGTAATAGCAGTCACAAAGCTCTACCGATATGCTGTTTGTATTTGTGCATTTGCCGTAGAAGCTTCCGCCCTTTGTGTTTTTGTACCTGCTTCCGCCTACCGAATATGCAATATAGTCATCAGGCACAGACTGAATAATCGTATTCTTGTCCACAAAGTAGTGTGCAGATGCGTTAACGGCATTGTTTTTGAAATATTTTGCGTTTGCCGCTGCCGTGTCGCCCTTGTTGGCGGTATAATGCACAACTATGTACTCTATACCGCACAGAGCTCTTTTCCTGCCGTAGTTTTCATCCCTTGCCTTTATAAGCTTTATTTCTTCCATAATGCAAGAGCCTCATCATAATCGGTCTCATCACCTGTTTTTCTTGCATCGACTACAATGTTGTAGTTTTTATCGAGGAAAGCCTTTGCCTCGTCAAGCTCCGACTGCTTCATATAATCGCTGTCATCGTTTTTAATCTCGTAAGATTTCTTTGCATACGCAACATGCAGGACACAGTTGTGAACCTTCGCATAATCCATAAGTTCATTTACCGCATTTTTAAGTGTCATAGTTTTTTCCTCCTGTTAATTAAACTTTATTATTTCATTATTGGTCCCCTTGCCTAAAGGGGGCTGTCAGCTACTGCTGACTGGGGGATTCCGTTTCTTTTTTCAG
>JAZRPK010000020.1:0-14028 GCA_045649145.1 Clostridia bacterium | reverse complement strand
AGCTTAGAACAAGGGGAGAATCCCAGCAGATGTCACGAACAAATGTGTCGGCAAACAGAGGCACAGTATATGACAGAAACGGCAAAGCATTGGCAGAAAGTGCAGCTGTAAATACTGTCATATGCAACCCTGAGCAGATTGAAAAGGACGACGCTGCCGAAATTGTCAGCAAATATCTGTCCGATATACTTTCGCTCGACTATGACGAGGTATATCAAAAAGCAACCAAATCGAACCGCTACCAGACTATTAAGAAGCGAATAACCGTTGAGGAAACGGCAGAAATACAGAAAATCAAGAACGGCGATATGGGTGAGGACCTGCAGAAAAAGTTTAAGGGTGTATATTTTGAGACCGATTCCAAAAGATACTACTCATTCAGCATTGCACCACATATTATCGGCTTTACCGGCTATGACAACAACGGACTTCAGGGCATTGAAAAGACCTTTGATGATGCCTTAACCGGCAGAGCGGGTGCTATTTTATCCACCAAGACTGCGTCAGGTGTGGAGATGGAATATCAGTATGAGGAAGAGAGTAGTGCACAAAAGGGCGCAGATGTTGTATTGACTATTGACGAAACAATACAGCACTATCTGGAAAAATATCTCGAGGCGGCTGTTAAGGAATGTGCATTAAAAGAGGGCGCAGCAGGTATTATAATGAACCCGAAAACGGGCGAAATTCTTGCAATGGCAACAAAACCCGACTTTAACTTAAACACTCCGTATGATGTTGGGCAATTTATCAATCAGGCATACGGACTTGACCAGCAGGAGGATTTTGTAGGCTACGATTCGGAAGATGATGAAGAAGCGCGTGATAATGCTATTGCAGCAATGCGTAACAAAATGTGGCGTAATAAGGCGATTTCCGACACCTATGAGCCGGGTTCCACCTTCAAGATTTTAACCGCGGCAATGGCACTGGAGGAGAACGTTGTGTCCTTAGACACTCCATTCTATTGTCCGGGCTACAAGCAGGTAGCAGACCGCAAAATTCGTTGCCACAAGGTAGAAGGACACGGCAGCGAGAGCTTTTTGCAGGGTGTGCAAAATTCCTGTAACCCTGTGTTTATGGAAACGGCTGCCAAGGTTGGACCGGATAAGTTTATGGACTACTTTAAGGCATTTGGACTTACCCAACGTACAGGTATCGAGCTGATAGGCGAGTCGGGCAGTATATTCTACCAGCACAGACTATCCGAAACAGACCTTGCGACAAGTGCGTTCGGGCAAGGATTTTCGATAACACCCATACAGCTTATAACGGCAATATCGGCGGTGGTAAACGGCGGAAACCTGATGAAGCCGCAGATAGTAAAGGAAATACGTGATGAAAACGGCGTAGTAAAAAGCTATCAGCCTCAGGTTGTAAACAAAGTAATATCGGAAGAAACATCCAAAATGATGCGTGAAATCCTCGAAACTGTTGTTTCAAGCCCCAACGGCGGCGGCAAAAACGCATACATAAAGGGTTACCGCATCGGCGGCAAGACGGGTACGAGCGAAAAGGGCAGAAACAACAATAAGCGTATTGCATCATTTGTCGGCTTTGCTCCTGCAGACGATCCCGAAATTGTATGCCTTATAATGCTTGACGAGCCTCAGGTTGCAAACCGCTACGGCGGTACAATAGCGGCTCCGATTGCGGGAAAGGTTATTGAGGACACACTCGAATATATGGGTGTTGAAAGACAGTATACAGAGGCGGAGGCTGCCAATATCAGCGTAAATGTGCCTGAGCTTAGGGGTCTGACAGTTGACGCCGCAAAGGCAGAAACAAATAAATATAATCTCACAATAAATATAAAGGGAAGCGGTGCAGAGGTTATAGACCAGCTGCCAAAGCCGGGAGCATCTGTTACCGAAGGCTCGACGGTTATAGCGTATACCGAAGAACAGGCAGGGGAGATGTTGGTTACTGTCCCCGACGTTACAGGTTTATCGATTGATGCCGCTAAAAAGAAGCTGGAGCTTGCAGGACTGAACTTTGAGATTGCAGGTGCAGGGCTTACAAACTCCTCGGGTGCATATGCGTCAAAGCAAAGTATAGCACCGGGAGAACAGGTTGCGGCAGCAACGGTAATAAGCGTGGAATTTATACACAAGTCAACCGACTAATATGCTAAAGAAAACAAACTCGAACAAAATGAAAGAGGGAGTTTTCCATAAAAGCAAGTTTTCTTCTGGGCAAATACTATCACAAGTCAATTCCTGATATTGAGATAGACGGCATTTGCTACGATACACGTCAGATGACACAAAATTCGGTCTTTGTCTGCTTAAAGGGCGAAAGTGATGACGGACACAGGTATGCTCTGCGTGCCGATGAGCTTGGTGCAAAAATAATAATAGCATCAAGGCACATTGATTGCGGTGCGGCGGTCATTCTGACCGACGACACCAAAGAGGCGCTTAAATACCTTATAAAACGTTTTTACGGCATACCCGATATAGAACTATTCGGCGTAACGGGCACAAACGGAAAAACAACGGTCAGCCATATGACAGCGGCAATATTGCAAGCTGCCGGTAAAAGCTCAGGTATAATCGGCACAAATGGCACATTTATTGACGGTGTGGAGTGCCAGACAGCACAAAATACACCCACAACGCCCAATATGCCCGAGCTTTATAAAACACTTTCTAAAATGCAGCAAAGCGGCGTCGATGCCTGTGTAATGGAGGTTTCCTCGCACGCACTCGCACAGGACAGAGTAAACGGACTAAGCTTTGAAACAGCTATATTTACCAACCTTACGCAAGACCACCTCGATTATCACAAGGATATGGAAAGCTATTTTGCCGCAAAATGCAGATTGTTTGACATATCCCAAAAGGGTGCGGTTAATGCCGATGATGAGTACGGAAGACGGATTTTGTCCGAACGTGACAACTGCGTCGGATATGGCATAACCAGTGGTGAGGTCAGGGCAGGGGACATAAAACTGCACGCCGACGGAGCGGAATTTGATATAATATTCGGCAAAACGGCAATCAGACAAAAAATAAATATCCCCGGACTCTTCAGCGTATATAATGCACTTGCTGCTGCGACAGCCTGTTATATTTCGGGCATAGACGAGAATTCAATCTCGGCAGGACTTTTAAGTGTCAGCGGCGTGCTTGGCAGAATGGAGCATATTGACTCGGGCGGAGTTAGTGTTATAATAGACTATGCCCATACTCCCGACGGACTTTTGAAGGTGTTAACCGGTCTTAAAACGGTTACAAGCGGTAGGGTGATATGCCTTTTCGGCTGTGGCGGCGATAGGGACAGAACAAAGCGTGCAATAATGGGTAAAATAGCAACCGAAATGGCAGATGTTGCAATAATCACATCTGATAATCCCCGTACCGAACCGCCGACAGAGATTATTATAGATATTTTAAGCGGTGTAAAAAGGGATAACTATATAGTTATAGAAAACAGAGAATCAGCGATAAGAGCAGCGCTTAGTATAGCAAAACAGGGCGATACTGTGCTCCTTGCAGGTAAGGGACAGGAAAGGTATCAGATTATCGGCAAAGAAAAAAGATACTTTGATGAACGTGAGATAATAAGGCGTATCCAAAAGGAACAGAATGGAGAAAGCTATGCAAAAATTTACAATTGAGCAGGTAAGAGCCGCTTGTGGCGGAACATATATAAAAGAGACTGAGGGCTGTATTTCGGGAGTAACAATCGACTCGAGAAAGGCAACCGAAGGTATGCTCTTTGTCCCGATTGTCGGCGAAAGAGTTGACGGTCACGATTATATCGAAGCAGCACTTAAAAACGGCGCTCTGGCAAGTCTTTGCGAGCGTAGCGAGTTTTCAGCTAAAAAGGGTGCGGTCATCGGTGTAAAGTCCTCGGTAGACGCAATAGGCAAAATTGCCGCTGCATATAAAAGAGAATACAATGTACCTACTGTAGCGGTCACAGGCAGCGTAGGCAAAACAACCACAAAGGATATGATAGCGGCTGTTATGTCAAAGCTTGGTCCGTGTCTTAAGACGGAGGGTAACTTCAATAATGAATTAGGACTTCCTCTCACGGTATTCGGACTGGAAAAGGAGCATAAGAGCGCCGTGCTCGAGATGGGGATGTCGGCGTTTGGCGAAATACATCATTTGGCAGAGATTGCACGTCCTGATGTAGCCGTTATAACCAATATCGGAATGTCACATATAGAAAACCTCGGCTCGAGAGAGGGAATATTAAAGGCAAAAATGGAGATTGTAGATTTCTTTGGTAAAGACAATCTGCTCATAATAAACGCCGATAATGATATGCTAAGGACCATAAGCCGTGATAAAGAGTATAAAATTCTTACCTATGGTATAGATCAAGATGCTGATTATCGGGCAAAGAATATTAAGGATAATGGCATTGACGGCTGCAGCTTTACCGCTGTTACACCGAAAGGGGAACTGGAAATCAAGCTTTCTGCCGCAGGTGTACACAATGTATATAACGCACTCTCGGCAATAGCCGTCGGCGAGCATTTTGGTATAAAGTCAGAGGATATTGCAGACAGCATTTATAATTTTGAACTTACTGCTATGCGAATGACTGTTGAAAGATATGGCTCGGTAACATTAATAAACGATTGCTATAATGCCTCTCCCGATTCAATCAGAGCATCTCTCGATGTTCTGGCAAAGTCTGAGGGCAGGAGAGTTGCGGTGCTTGGTGATGTGTTAGAGCTTGGCGAATTTGCAAAGGAAGCACACCTTGATATAGGAAAAATGTGCTTGGGTAAGGCGGACCTTGTGATTGTTGCAGGAGAAAATGCCAGATTCATTGCAGAGGGTGCAAGGGAAACGGGAGTAGATAATGTTTTATACTATCCTACTACCGACGAGGCGGCAAAGGCGGCTGCTGATGCCGTAAAGGAAGGCGACACAGTTCTTGTTAAAGCGTCAAGAGGCATGCAGTTTGAAAAAGTTTGCAAAGCTATAGGAGAAAAATTAAAATGAAATTCGGAAATTATAACATAAATATGTTAATAAGCCTTGTAATTGCATTCGCAGCTACTGCGATAATTGTGCCTGTTTTAATACCCTATTTAAGACGTCTTAAATTCGGGCAGCAGATATTAGAGGAAGGCCCTAAATGGCACGAGAAAAAGTCGGGCACACCCACAATGGGCGGTATCAGCTTCATTTTGGGAATATCGCTGGCTACGGCTGTTGCACTTGTGGCAGAATTTGATATTAACCTGCTTATGATGGCTTTGGTAAGCCTTGGATTTGGAGTAATAGGATTTATAGACGATTATATCAAGGTTGTAAAAAAACAAAATCAGGGACTTACCGCATCGCAGAAATTTCTTCTGCAAGCGGCTTTGGCAGTTGTGTATGTGGTTGTGCTTATGAAGACGGGAGAGCTTTCTACAACGGTTATTATTCCGTTTACCGATTATAAATTCTTTATGCCGTGGTGGCTGTATGTGCCGTTTATACTTCTTGTTGTAACGGGCACGGTAAATGCAGTTAACTTAACTGACGGACTTGACGGTCTGGCGGCGTCGGTTACAGTTGTTACGGCACTGTTTTTTGGCGTGGCAGCGGCGTTGGTGGGAAGCTTGGGAAGCAGTTATTTCTCGTTTGCATTGCTTGGCGGAACACTTGGTTTTCTTATCTATAACAAATATCCTGCCAAGGTATTTATGGGCGATACAGGCTCTTTATATCTTGGCGGTGCGATAAGCGTGCTTGCGGTGGGTATGAAGATGCCGCTTGTTTTGATAATTGTCGGATTTGTCTACCTGTTCGAAACCTTGTCAGTAATCTTGCAGGTGGCAAGCTTTAAGCTTACAGGCAAGAGAATTTTCAAAATGAGCCCTATACATCATCACTTCGAACTGTGCGGCTGGAGCGAGAGAAAGATTGTTACGGTATTTACTGTAGCAGCGATAGTGCTTGCGGCTTTGGCATATTTGTCAATTCAGTCCTTTGCGGTTTAACTTTTCCCGAAAGGAGATAAAAACGTGAACTCCAACAGAAGAACATTTACGAATAACCGACGCCCAAGCCGTCCGAAAGAGCGGGTAAAAGCGCATCCTACAAAAAAGTCTATGCGGGCAAAGCTTGGCGAATTCGACTTCACATTTCTGTTTTTGGTTATCATACTGCTTTCATTCGGCTTGGTGATGCTGCTTAGTGCGTCTACGCCGTCTGCAAACACCAAAATCGGCGACTCATACTACTTTTTCCTCCGTCAGCTTGGCGGTGTTGCGTTAGGTGCTGTGGGTATGATTTTCTTTGCGATGGTTGATTATCACAGATACAAAAAATATATTAACATAGTGTTTGTAGTAGCAGTTGTATTACTTGTGTGCTGCCGTATACCAGGCATAGGTCAGTTTCGTAACGGTGCGTGGCGATGGCTTAAAACGCCTTTTATCCAGCTGCAGCCGTCTGAGTTTATGAAACCGCTGATTGCACTCTTTTTTGCAAAGCTTATTTCCGAGAGGAAATATCGGCTTGATAACCTGATGGGCTTGGGTGTCTTTGCTGCGGTATTGGGTGTGATATTCCTTATAATGTGGCTCTTGCAATCACACGTGAGCGGCGCGATAGTAATATGTGCAATAGGTCTTGTAGTACTGGTTGTGGGCGGAGCAAGGCTTAAGTACTTTGTTGTAACAGGGCTTTGTGTGGTTCCGCTTGCGTGGATATATATTCAGCAGGACCCGATGCGACTGGGACGTATACTCTCGTTTGTGGACCCGTTCCGTGATACTGCCGATAAGAGCTATCAGATTACACAGTCATTGATTGCGATAGGTACGGGCGGACTCTTTGGCAGAGGTTTGGGACAAAGTGTGCAGAAGTACGGATTTCTCCCCGAGCCGTATAACGATTTTATATTTGCAATTGTGTGCGAGGAGTTAGGACTTTTGGGTGCGCTTATAATAATAGGACTATTTGCGGCGCTGATTATAAGGGGTATAAAGATAGCAATGGAAGCACCCGACACCTTCGGAATGTTGACAGTTGTCGGAATAATTTCGCACATTGCAATACAGGTGGTATTTAATATTGCAGTTGTAAGCTGTTCTATGCCTGCAACGGGAATGAGTCTGCCGTTTTTCAGCTTTGGCGGTACTGCTATGATGGTGCTTGTTGCTGAGCTTGGAATAGTACTTAACGTATCAAGACAATCAACCAAGACTAAAAAACTGCCTAATTAGAAAGGAATATAGCATATGAAGGTAATTTTTGCGGGCGGCGGTACGGGCGGTCATATAAACCCTGCCCTTTCAATAGCCGATTATCTCAGGAAACGTGACGAAAGCTTTGAGGCACTTTTTATCGGGACAAGACGGGGTCTTGAAACCAAATTGGTGCCTGCTGCCGGATATGATATAAAATATATCGATATATGCGGTTTTGACCGCAAAAATCTTCTTAAGAATTTTTCCGTTGCGGCAAAGCTTGTAAAGGCAAATGCCGACTGCGTTCGGATAATTAAGGATTTTAAGCCTGATGCTGTTGTTTGCACGGGCGGATATGCCAGCGGCCCTGTTGCGATTGCGGCTAAAAAATGCGGCGTGCCGAGCCTGATACACGAACAGAATGTCTATCCGGGCCTTACCGTAAAGGGCGCAGAGAGGTACGTTAATTACGTTGCGGTAAGCTTTGACGAAACGGTTAACCAGATGAAAAAGCGTGAAAAATGCGTTGTGACAGGTAACCCTGTAAGAGAGGAAATTCTCTTAGCTGACAAAAAGAAAAGCCGTGAAAAGCTGGGCATTTCCGATGATGAAAAATTTGTACTTATCTTCGGCGGCAGCTTGGGTGCTGCTAAGATAAACGATGCAGTTATAGGGATGATAGCAAAAATTACGGATATGAATATCCGAGTTCTTTTCGGTACGGGCGAGAGGAATTATAAAGAGGTGCTGGAGAGAATAGGCGATGTGCCGCAAAATGTTACCGTAACGCCGTATATAAATAATATGGCAGAGGTAATGGCGGCAGCCGATTTGGCGGTCACACGTTCGGGTGCTATAACGGTGTCCGAGCTTGCGTGTCTTAATAAGCCCGCAATCCTTATTCCGTCGCCTAATGTGGTCAGAAATCATCAGGAACAAAACGCAAAGGAATTTGCAGACGCAGATGCGGCTTTGATGCTAAAAGAGAGCGAGCTTTCGCCTGAAAGCCTTTTAGATGCAATTATATCGTTGACCTCTGATGAGGAAAGGCTCACAAAAATGGCAGAAAATATGGAGAGCTTTGCAAAAAAGGATGCTTTGGGAGAAATAGCGAAGCTTATTTACAAAATGAGGGGATAAAAAATGTCAGACGTATACGAAAGAATAAAGAATTCGAAAAGAATAGTTGTCAAGATAGGAACATCGACGTTGACTTATGAAAACGGCAAGGTCAACATCAGAAAATTCGACCAGATTGCAAGGGTTATATCGGACATAAATAACTCGGGCAGGGAGGTTGTGCTGGTTTCGTCGGGTGCGGGCGGAGTTGCTATGGGGAAATTAGGCTTTACCGAAAAGCCAAAGGATATGCGCAGAAAGCAGGCGTTTGCGGCTGTCGGTCAGTGTGAGCTGATGTATATGTATGACAAGATGTTCTCCGACTACAACTGTACAGTTGCTCAGGTGCTCTTGACAAAAGACGATATTGACGTGCCTAAACGCAGAATGAATACGCAAAACACCTTCGGTGCATTGCTTGAAATGAACATTATACCGATAGTAAACGAAAACGACACGGTTTCTACCGAGGAGATTGAGTTTGGTGACAACGATATTTTGTCAGCATATGTGGCGGAGCTTGTTGATGCTGATTTGCTGGTGCTGTTCTCCGATATTGACGGACTTTATGACAAAGACCCTCACAAGAACTCCGACGCAAAGCTTATCCCGCTTGTAGAAGATGCCGAAAATACCGACTGTGATATAGGCGGTGCAGGCTCTAACCGTGGTACAGGCGGTATGAAATCAAAAATTCACGCAGCTGTGGAGGCTAACGGCGCAGGTATCGATATGATAATCACAAACGGCAAAAATATCGCATCCCTTTACGATATTTTAGAGGGTAAGCCTGTAGGAACATTGTTTATAAAAAAATAAATTAAAAGAGATTTTTGCAAAGGCTTGCAAAAATCTCTTTTTCAGTTATATCTCAAAATCTATTGCCACACTGCTTTCCATTACTTGGTGCATATGCTTTTTGACAACCTCGACGTGATAGGTGTCCTTTTGATACTCGTCTAAAACGTCGCGTGACTCGAGAGTAACTGCAAGGTAAATGTCGTAGGACCTTGGTGAGTGAAGAAAATCAACTCCCACCTCGATATCCTTGACTGTAGGCACGTTATCCCTCATAGAAAGAAGTATAAGTCGTGTTTTGCTTAGCATTTCCTCGCTGTTGTCTTTTAGCTTGAAACATACAATGTGCTTTATCATAGTTTTAATTCCTCCAATTATCTGTCGTTGTAGAAAGCTTTGTAAGCCTTATATGCCATATAAACGTCGCTTTTAGCGGTAATTTCAAACGGTGAATGCATCGAAAGAACGGGTACGCCGCAGTCGATTACATCCATATTCAAGTTTGCAACGTACATTGCAATTGTCCCGCCGCCGCCCTGGTCCACCTTGCCAAGCTCGGAGGTGTGCCAGATTACATTGTTGTTGTCAAAAATTGATGTAACCTCAAAAACAAATTCTGCTGATGCGTCACTTGCCTCTGATTTTCCTCTTGCACCTGTGTATTTTGTAAGCACAAGTCCGCTGCCTGCAAAAGCCTGATTGTTTTTTTCCGAAACGGACGGATAATTGGGGTCAAAAGCTGCTCCTACATCGGAGGACAGACACGCACTTGCTGCAATTGTGCGGTTAAAGGTTAACATATCACAGTTGCCTTTGAGCTTATAGATAAGCTCGCCCACCGCCATATCAAAAAATCTTGACAGCATACCTGTATTTCCCACAGAGCCGATTTCCTCTTTATCAACAAGAAGACATACGGCGGTACGTTTGGGTGAAGTTATATCAAAAATACTTCTTAAAGCGGTGTATGCACAAACTCTGTCGTCCTGACCGTATGCGCCGATAAAGCCGCTGTCGAGTCCTACGTTTCTTGCCTTAAATGCGGGCACGACCTCAAGCTCTGCACTTAGAAAATCCGCCTCAGTAATGCCATAGGCACTGTTTAAGATGGTAAGTATATTAAACTTAACACTTTCGCTTATTTCGTCAGCACCCTTGCCTATTCCTCCTACCAGAATATTAAGAGCCTCTCCCTCGATACC
Source organism: Clostridia bacterium (assembly GCA_045649145.1). GTDB lineage: Bacteria > Bacillota > Clostridia > UBA1381 > UBA1381 > HGM11525. The sequence goes on along the minus strand of JAZRPK010000020.1, from coordinate 3,759 downwards.
TTCGAGCATAGACTTTGTCATCTGGTCTTTTGCTAAGTGGGGAAGAAGGTCTGTTACGGTAAATACGGGGTCATCGTCCTTTTCGCCTATGCACACCTCGATTTTTTCGCCGTTCTTTTTTAGAATAACGCCGTGGAGCGCAAGGGGGATTGCAGTCCATTGATATTTTTTAATACCACCGTAGTAATGTGTCTTAAAAAGTGCAAGACCGTCTGACTCGTACAAGGGATTTTGCTTTAGGTCAAGGCGTGGGGAGTCGATGTGTGCGCCGACAATGTTAAGTCCCTTTTCTATATCCTCGCTGCCTATTACAACCAGCATAATATTTTTGTCACGGTTGGTAAAATAGACACGGTCGCCCGATTTTAAGCTGACTTTCTCTTCAAATGGTACAAAGCCGTTTTCCTTTGCCAACTTAATTGCTTCGGTGACGCACTCGCGCTCGGTCTTTCCGTTATCCAGAAATGCACGATAATCATCGGCGAGGCTTAACATATTCTTTTTTTCGCCGTCGGTCAGCTCCTTGTAAACATTCTTTCTGGTATATTTTAAGTTTTCATAAAGCTCTTTATCTGTCATCATAATCAATCCTTTCTCTTTATATTATACCACATTTTGCCCAAGAGTCTACATATTTTTTTGTTAAAAGGATAAATTCACACAAAAATCGTGATTGCTACTTGAATGTTGGGTAAAAATAATGTATAATAAAATAGAGAAAATTTGGTTTAACAACATTATTGCGGAAAGGATAAAAGAATATGTTGGAATTTAAGAATTTGAGAAAACAGGACCCCGAGCTTTTCGATGCTATTTCGTCGGAAATCTCACGTCAGCAGAATAAAATTGAGCTGATTGCGTCGGAGAACTTTGTATCCGAGGCGGTTATGGAGGCTATGGGCTCGCATCTTACAAATAAGTATGCCGAGGGATATCCCGGCAAGCGCTACTACGGCGGTTGCGAGTGTGTTGACGTTGCGGAGAACCTTGCAATAGAAAGAGCTAAAAAGATTTTTGGTGCAGAATATGCCAATGTTCAGCCGCACTCAGGTGCTCAGGCTAATATGGCTGTATTCTTTGCACTTTTAACACCGGGCGATACTGTACTTTCGATGAGTCTTGCTCACGGCGGACATTTAAGCCACGGCAGCTCTGTTAATATGTCGGGTAAGTACTTTAATATTGTACCTTACGGCGTAACAGAGGACACTAATACAATCGATTATGATGAGGTACGCCGCCTTGCAATAGAGCATAAGCCGAAGCTTATATTAGCAGGTGCGTCAGCATATCCGAGAACAATTGACTTTGAAAAGTTTGCGGCGATTGCAAAAGAGGTTGGCGCATACTTTATGGTAGATATGGCACATATTGCAGGTCTTGTTGCAGCAGGACTCCATCCCAGCCCGATTGGTTGTGCTGATGTTGTTACCACAACAACTCATAAGACCTTAAGAGGCCCCAGAGGAGGTCTTATCCTTACAAATAACGAGGAGCTCTCTAAGCTGTTTAATAAGGCGATATTCCCCGGAATTCAGGGAGGCCCCCTAATGCACGTTATTGCATCAAAGGCGGTGTGCTTTGGCGAGGCGTTAAAGCCTGAGTTTAAGGAATATCAGGCGCAGGTTGTTAAAAATGCAAAGGCGCTTGCAGAGAGTTTGGTAAAGGAAGGCTTTAAGCTTGTTTCCGGCGGTACAGATAACCACCTTATGCTTGTTGACCTTACAGATATGGGCGTTACAGGTAAAGAGGCAGAGCATAATCTTGACGAGGTTGGCATTACCGTAAACAAGAACGCAATTCCGTTTGATAAACAGAGCCCCTTTATCACCAGCGGTATCAGAATAGGTACACCGGCATCTACTTCAAGAGGCTTTAAGGAAGAGGATATGGCAGAGATTGCAAAGCTTATAAAGCTTGCAATATGCGACTTTGAGAACAGCAAGGATGAGGTTCAAAAAAGAGTTGCGGCACTTTGTGCAAAATATCCTATGTATGAGTAAAAATTTACGAGATAAAGTAAAAAGAAAGAGCGAAAACCGCTCTTTCTTTTATTTTTGTTCACAGTATATTTGGTTTTTACCACCATTCTTGGCGTTGTACATATTCTTATCAGCTTTGTTAAACAGGTCGCTTGCGGACATTTTTTCGTTATATTCAGCTATTCCGCAGGAGCATGTTATTTCTTTGTCGGTAAATGCATATGATGTATGCGAAAACTCACAAATTATTCTTTTTAATATGGTATTAGCGTCGTTTATATTTTTGTTATTGAAAATGATTGCAAATTCATCACCGCCAAAACGGCAGATACAATCATTTTTATCGCAAATATCGGTTAACACCTTTGACATCTTTTTCAGCACAGCATCTCCTTTGTTGTGCCCGTATAAATCATTTATTCTCTTGAAATCATCAATATCTACCATAGCAAAACAAAAGGGTATATGGTTAAGACTATATTCTTCTATTGACTTCTTTATTTCGGAAAACATAGTATCCCGATTGTATAATCCGGTTAATGAGTCGTGTTTTATTTTATTTCTTAATCTGTTATTTGTATTAGCTTGATTCTCAATAATAAAGAAATTCAAATTATAAAAATCTATCGAAATACATCCAAACAAATACGCTACTACAATTATTCCAAAATATGCAATATAGTTTATTACACTCTCCAAATCTGTGTATGTTTCTGCTTTTGCAAGAAACAGATGCAGTATCAAAAAGAAAAGAGAGATAATAAGGCTTTTATTCAGCTGTTTTTTGTCATTGAATATTCCTGATAGAAATATGGGGAATATAAATGCTGAAAAGGATGCTATAAACTCCCGATGAAATATGGATATACTTGCAGCTGTTATTAAAGAAATGTTCACCACTGCAGAATTCTTTGTTCCATAGCTGAATATACTATGTCTGTTAATAAAAACAGCTGTCATATATCCCGATGCGTTTATGGCGATTGGGAGTATTACCTTTAACCACAGGTAAGAAGAATAGGGCGACAGGCTGCATTTGCCCTTGCTAATCAAAAGGGAATAAGCTACCAGCTCTGCAATTGCAACTATAATAATAGTAAGCCCGTGAAGATTTATTAGTTGCTTTCTGTAATTATCATATATAAGTTTGTTATTCATTATGTCTCTCCTTAGCTGAAAATTATAACTATAATATTATACTCAATATATTGAGCATTGTCAAGAGATTAAGTATGTTAAAATCATTTTGGTGATTAAATATGATAAGTTATAAACCTTTTTATGAGACTCTTTATAAAAAAGGTATTACTGAATATTATCTGATTTTCAAGCAAGGCTTTTCAGCCAATACTTTTCATAGAATAAAAAAGGGAATGGCAATCAGCACCAAAACGCTTGATGCTCTTTGCTATGTCCTTGATTGTGATGTTTGCGATATTATAAAGTTCGAAAAGGAATAGTATATAAAAACAGCAAGCCAACGGCTTGCTGTTTTTATATGGAGGCGCCACCCGGAATTGAACCGGGGATAAAGGTGTTGCAGACCTCTGCCTTACCGCTTGGCTATGGCGCCGTAGTAAGTAAAAGACGCAAAATCGGGTTTTGCGTCTTTTGTAAAATGGAGCGGAAGACGAGATTCGAACTCGCGACGTTCACCTTGGCAAGGTGACGCTCTACCACTGAGCCACTCCCGCAAATAATGGTGCCTCCGGGCGGAATCGAACCACCGACACGGGGATTTTCAGTCCCCTGCTCTACCAACTGAGCTACAGAGGCA
>JAZRPK010000019.1:0-26697 GCA_045649145.1 Clostridia bacterium | reverse complement strand
ACACGAAATACTGTATTGCCGTAGCGGTACTCGGTTTTAAGCATATCAGGCGGGTTCATAGCATACTGCAGCTCGCGGTTAATCGCAATCGTACCCGCAGCGCCCTTTTTGGACGGGGACAAGACCTGTATTTTAGAAACTGCATCTATGCCGTAGCTTTTGGGCAGACGAATTTTATAAAGCTCGGTTACCGTCTGCGTTATTATGTCCGCCGACTGCCTTTTTAAGAAGAAAAAGTCTTTATCTTTACTGTCTAAAACAGGCATCTCACCGCTATTTATCCGGTGTGCATTCATAACAATGAGGCTCTCCTGTGCCTGACGGAAAATATGCTTTAAGGATATGGTTTTTACTGCGCCTGATGCTATGATATCCCTCAAAAAGTTACCCGGTCCTACCGACGGCAGCTGGTCTGCATCACCGCAAAGTATCAGCTTTGCACCCGGTTTTATCGCCTTTAAGAGTGCCGACGCAAGCTGTATGTCTATCATACTCGCCTCATCGACTATCACAACGTCTGCCTCTAACGGATTGGACTCGTCGTGGGAGAATTTTGCATCTTCATCGGACGGTTTCATTCCGAGCAGTCGGTGAAGAGTCTTTGCCTCACAGCCTGTTACGGCGCTCATTCTCTTGGCCGCTCTGCCGGTAGGTGCTGCAAGTGCAATTTGTTGTGATAAGCTGTGCATCAGCGTGATTATCGTCTTTATAATCGTTGTTTTTCCTGTACCCGGTCCGCCTGTTATTACCATACACGAATTTTCTGCCGCTGTAATAACTGCTATTTTCTGCTCGTCTGCAAGAGTGATGTCGTTGTCCTCTTGGGTTTTAGCTATTATTTCGTCTATCGTTTCACGCTCGGGTATGTATTGAGGCAAGGACAGCGACATAGCCGCAATACGTCTTGCTACATAGCTTTCGGCAGAATAGAACACGCCAAGGCTTACCCTTTTGCCCTCGGGATATTCCTCCACATACACATTATGCGAAAGTACAAGTGCCGAAATCCCGTCTGCAGCCTCCTCTACCGTTACGTCAAGTCTTTTTGTCGCTATTTCAATCAGGTCCTTTTCCATAACATATGTATGACCATTTGTGTATGCTGCGTCAAGCAAAAGGAATTTGATGCCGTGCTTTATGCGTATGGGGCTGTTTTTTGGCATACCCTGAAAAAACGCTATCTCATCAGCCGTCCGAAAGCCAATGCCGTCGACCATATCGGATAAGATATACGGATTATCCTTAATGCGCTCAACTGCATTTCTGCCTAAAACCTTTTGCACACTCATTGCAACCGATGCACCTATATTAAACTGTTGCAAAAACATCACAATCCCCTGCATCGACTGCAATTCTAGAAATTCCGAGCTGATTTTCTCTGCACGTTTTGGTGAGATACCTCGTATTTCGGCAAGGCGTGCGGGGTTATTAAGCATTATTTCAAGTGTTTCCTTGCCAAAGTGTGCGACAAGGTTTTTAGCCGTCGCCTCGCCCACACCCGGCACTATACCGGAAGAAAGATATTTGAGAATTGCCGCCTCGTCGGTAGGAAGTACTGTTTCATAGCCCTCTGTTTTGAACTGCTCGCCATAGTCGGGGTGCTCCACCCACATACCTGTCAGAGCCACACTTTCGCCCACGCTTAAATAGGGCATATAACCTGTTGCGGTAAATATGCCCTCGTCCTCGTTTTCAATTTCGCATACTGTGTAGCCGTTATCGGGATTTTGATAGATAATCTCGGTAACCGTGCCGACAATTCTAAGCTCTTCCATCTTCTTACTCTGCTACAACACAGACTTTGTCGTCATCAAGACCTTCGACCTCTGCGCCAAGCTCCTTTATGTATAGTATATAGTCTATCATTTCTTTTGTAATCTTCTCGCCATAACTAACAAGTGCAATCCCAGGCGGATATGCCGCTATATTAGTTCTTGCAACTCTGCTCACGGCATTAGTAAGCGGTATTTTTTCATATTCTGACCAAAACGCCTCTCTTGGTGATAATATTCTCTCGGGCAGGGGCGGCATAACAACCGCCTTAACATCACTTTCTTTTTGCTCTGCCAAAATCTCCTCTACCGAGTCAAAGAGTACGTCTATTTGTGCAACTGTATTGGACGGTGTTGCTATCGAAACCACATTATATCGGTCGGACATCTCAACGTCGATATTATATCTTTCCCTGAGTATCCGCTCCGCCTCGTAGCCTGTTATATCATAGTTTCCAAAGCCGAACACTATCCTTAGCGGGTCTGTTTCGCCCTTGGGGTAGATTACCTTGGTATTTCGGGAAAGAGTATTTTTCTTTACCTTGATATATTCCGCCAGCTTGTCCCAACTGCCTGATGAAAGCTTCTCTACCGCAAGCTCTGCCGATGCGACAATCGGATAAGACGGACTTGAAGTGGCTGCCATCGTGGTCAGCGCACGTACCGTTTCCCGATTTATGATATCGCTTTTTATGTGAAGTAATGCCGCCTGATTAAGTGCGTTTAAGGTCTTATGCGCACTCTGGACCGCCATATCCGCACCGCATTTTATTGCGCCTTGGGGCATTTTATCAGCGGCAAAATGTGCACCGTGCGCCTCGTCTACCAAAAGCGGAAGATTGTACTTATGGCATATTTCGGCAATCCTTTTAACATCGGCGATATGTCCGTAGTAGTCGGGTGAGGTTATCATTACAGCGTCTATTTCATTCGATTTTGCCAGAATTCTCTCTATTATTTGAGGACTTGGCGGCATAGGAGAGTTAATTTCCTCGTCCATCTCCTGCGGTATAAATTCTATACTAAATCCCGCCAAAACTGCACAGTTTATCACCGAGCGGTGACAACTGCGGTTTACCAGAAGCTTGCCCTTTCGAATAGTACTGTGAAGCATAATATGAACGCCCTCGGTAGAGCCGCCCGTGAGGAAAAAGCTTTCGCTGCTGCCGTAAATTTCTGCAAGCTTTTTTTGCGCACTTAAAATAACACTCTTTGGTGCGTGAAGATTTTCAGTATCGGAAAGCTCGGTTACGTCTATTTGGGCAATACGGCTCTTAAATTCTTCCGCCAGTCCTGCCCCGCCCTTATGTCCGGGCATAGCAAAGCTTATGCGGTTTTTGTCCGCATAGCGAGAAAGATGCTCAAAAAGTGTGCTCATAACCATCAATCCTTATACTCAATCGAGTCTAATGTGCCTCTGAAATTGCGTTTAACCAAGTCGATATATTCCTGTCTAAGGGCCTTTTGCTCCTCTTTTTCCTTTTCGGTGAGTCCCTCAGCCTTTGATTTGCGATACAGCTCGCCTATTCTGTCAAGTTTGGACTGGTCCATAATAAATATCCTTTCCGTACAAGTAATACTATTATTATACACCCTATTTAGCTAAATTTCAACAGCCTGTTACCAAAAAAGAGAGCCCGCAAAATTAGATATAGCCGTAAGGACAGTGAAGGTCGCAGCAAAATTTACTGCGACCTTTCACTATTATAAAGACAATCCTGTTTCCATACTATTACATTTGTGTCTATATATTCCCATATCTTTTGATAATCTTTCTCGCCACGAATTATGTGGTCGTGATATGAGCGTTGCCAAAGAGTATTGCCAAATTTATTCGTTGTATATGATTTTAATTGTCCGATTATATTTTGTAGGGGAGGGTTTCTATGCCCTCCCGAATCATCTAAATCTACAATTAAATGTATATGATTTGGCATAATCACATATTTATCAATTGTAACACCAATATAATTATGATTAATATATTGTATGGATTTTTCAATCTCTTTTCCTATTGGGGTTAATGTATTTTGCGGGAGGGCACAGAGACCCTCCCCTACAGTAATATTTGACAATATATATTCTCTGTTATACGTACATATTGTAACAAAATATGCACCATTTTGTGAGTAATCATAGCCTTTTAACCTTGTTGGTTTTCGTTTTGGTAATTCCATTATTTCACCCTGCTGTTATCAATAGCATAATCTAATAAAATATTAATTAGTTCATTTCTTGAACGATTTGTTTCTTCTGATAGTGTATTCAATTTTATAACTGTTTCTTCTTTTATACGCACAGAAAATGTTTTATATCCATCTTCTCCTCTTAAATTCTTTTTATTTATAATAAGTTTATCTTCCATAACTTTTCACCTCACATATATTATATATTGACAAAAGTTATGGTTATATGTTATAATATATAACATATCAATTAACATATACGAGGTGAAGCAAAATGATAAAAACAAATTTTTGTATCTGTAAAGAAGGTAAACGTGTTTCTATTCAAACTACGCTCATTTTATTAGTTTTAATTTTAACAAGCGGATGTGCCGTGAAAGGCAACATTTCATCTGCAACATTAATAGGTTATGAGTCAAGTTCTTTCGAAGAAACAATGACAAGCTTTTTTGAGGATATGACTAACGAGGAAGTTGTCAATCTTTCTTATGGGTGGAACGAAAACTGGGTGGGAAACTATGCTCCAGATTCCAACGTTTTGACTTCAAACGAAACAGCTATGACATATGTTGTGTCTGTAAACTTAGATTATGATGGTGAAACAGAAACGAACCGCATGATTTATTATATGATACATAACACAAAAGAAAATACATTGTCTGTACAAGGTGGGTTATTTGACGAAGATGGAGATATATACCCTATGAACTTAAACGAAGCTCGGGACGAGTTAGAAATGATATTTGATGAATACAATTAAAACTGTTTGATTCTAAAACAATCAGTAAACATGTACAACAACTTCCAAAATATATATGATAATGATAAACCCTTATAAGCGGTTGGACATAAATGCCGAAACCTACAATAAAAGGCAGAAACGATTAATCTCGTTTCTGCCTTTTGAGTTACTATCTTTAATAATACTCCCTATACTGCAAGCTCCCTTATGCTTAGTTAATTGTATCTTCGTCTACCTCATAACCCTCTACAGTTATGCCCACATCCTTATATGCATGCATACCTGTACCTGCAGGAATGAGTTTACCGATAATAACATTTTCCTTAAGTCCTAAGAGGTGGTCAACCTTACCCTTGATAGCAGCATCGGTCAAGACCTTGGTTGTTTCCTGGAAGGAAGCAGCCGACATAAAGGACTCTGTTGCAAGAGATGCCTTGGTAATACCCAAAAGCACCGGTGATGCAACTGCAGGTGTCTGACCCTCGGAAAGTGCCTCATTAGCTTCTTCAAGCTCGAACTTATCCACAAGTGCGCCAATCAGGAGGTTTGTATCTCCAGCATCTTCTACACGCACCTTTCTAAGCATCTGACGTGTGATAACCTCAACGTGCTTGTCGTTGATATCAACACCCTGCATACGATAGGTTCTCTGTACTTCACGTGTGATATATACCTGAACAGCGTGCGGTCCTTTGATATGAAGAATATCATTCGGGTTAACGGAACCTACTGTCAGCTCGTCACCAAGCTCGATAACGTCGCCGTCCTGAACCTTGATGGTTGAACCATAAGGAATAACGTAGGTCTTTGCCTCGCCTGTTTCGTCATTGGAAACGGTGATTTCTCTGCGTCTCTTTGTTTCGGAAACGGTAACCTTACCGCCGATTTCGGAGATGATTGCAAGACCCTTAGGCTTTCTCGCCTCGAACAATTCCTCGATACGCGGGAGACCCTGCGTAATATCGCTGCCCGATGCAACACCGCCGGCGTGGAAGGTACGCATTGTAAGCTGTGTACCCGGCTCACCGATGGACTGAGCTGCGATGATACCTACTGCCTCGCCGACATTTACCAGCTTACCTGTTGCAAGGTTTCTGCCGTAACACTTAGCACAAACGCCGACCTTTGATTTACAGGTAAGAACGCTTCTAATATAAACCTTCTTAACGCCTGCCTTCAAAATCTTATCAACATCTGCATCGTCCATAAGCTTATCTGCCGGAACGATAACCTCGCCCGTTTCGGGATGAGTAACATCTGCCATTGTAATTCTGCCAAGGATACGGTCTGCCAGCGGCTCGATAGTTTCGTTGCCGTCTTTGATCTCAGCAACCCATTCGCCCTCTGTTGTACCACAATCCTTCTCACGTACAATTACGTCCTGAGAAACGTCTACAAGACGTCTGGTAAGGTAACCTGAGTCGGCTGTACGAAGCGCCGTATCGGTAAGACCCTTACGTGCACCGTGAGATGAGATAAAGTACTCAAGTACGTTAAGACCTTCACGGAAGTTAGCACGGATAGGAATTTCGACAGTTCTACCCTGTGTATCCGCCATAAGACCACGCATTGCAGCAAGCTGTCTAATCTGGTTAACGCTACCACGGGCACCTGAATCCGCCATCATAAAGATAGGGTTAAACTTGCCCAAGTGGCTCATCATTGCGTCTGTAACGTCTGATGATGCCTTTGCCCAAACCTTAATTACCTGCTCGTAACGCTCCTGATCGGTAAGAATACCACGACGGAACATCTTTGTAATTTTTGCAACCTCTTCCTCAGCTTTTGCAAGGATTTCCTTCTTCTGCTCGGGAACTTCGATATCGGAAACAGATACCGTGATTGCGCCTCTGGTTGAATATTTGTAACCGGTTTCCTTGATAAGGTCAAGGACCTCGGCTGTTTTGGTTGTGTCATGAACACGGATACAGCGGTCGATAATCTTACCGAGCTGCTTTTTACCTACAAGCTCATTTATCTCAAGGTCAAACATTGTATCGGGATTGGTACGGTCAACGTAGCCCAAATCCTGCGGAATGTTGCGGTTGAAGATAATTCTGCCGACTGTTGCGTCGATGAGCTTTCTGTAGTGTTTGCCCTGAACGTCAGCCTCCTGCAGCACCTTAATCGGTGTGTGGAGTCCTACGCACTTATTCTCGTATGCGAGGATTGCCTCGTCGAAGCTTGTATATACCTGCGGATGCCATTCAACGCTTGCATCACGCTCGGGGTAATCCTTGCCGCCGATCTCATCTTCCTTAACAAGAGTGAGGTAATAACTACCCAAAATCATATCCTGTGTAGGAACAGCAACAGGGTGTCCGTCCTGTGGCTTTAAGAGGTTATTTGCAGAAAGCATCAAAAATCTTGCCTCTGCCTGTGCCTCGGGTGAAAGCGGTACGTGAATAGCCATCTGGTCACCGTCGAAGTCGGCGTTATACGCTGTACAAACGAGCGGATGCAGCTTTAGTGCTCTGCCGTCAACCAGCTTAGGCTCAAATGCCTGAATACCGAGTCTGTGGAGTGTAGGCGCACGGTTTAAGAGTACCGGATGCTCCTTGATAACGTCCTCTAAAACGTCCCAAATCTCAGGCTTTACACGCTCTACCATTCTCTTTGCGCTCTTTATGTTATGAGCAAGGCCACGTGCTACAAGCTCTTTCATTACAAAAGGCTTAAACAGCTCGATTGCCATTTCCTTCGGCAGACCGCACTGATAAATCTTCATTTCAGGACCTACTACGATAACAGAACGTCCCGAGTAGTCAACACGCTTACCCAAGAGGTTCTGACGGAAACGTCCCTGCTTACCCTTCAATAAATCGGAAAGTGACTTAAGCGCTCTGTTTCCGGGGCCTGTAACCGTTCTGCCGCGGCGGCCGTTGTTGATAAGCGCATCGACAGCCTCCTGCAGCATTCTCTTTTCGTTTCTGATAATAATTTCCGGTGCGCCAAGCTCTAAAAGACGGCGCAAACGGTTATTTCTGTTTATTACACGTCTGTAAAGGTCGTTAAGGTCGCTTGTGGCAAAACGTCCGCCGTCAAGCTGTACCATAGGACGAAGGTCGGGCGGGATAACCGGAACTACCGACATAATCATCCATTCGGGACGGTTATTGGAAAGGCGGAATGCCTCTACAATTTCAAGTCTTTTAATAATCTTGCCCTTTTTCTGACCCTGTGCACCCTCAAGCTCAGCCTTTAGCTCCTCTGAGAGTTCGTCGAGGTCGATGCGTGAAAGAAGCTCGTGTATAGCCTCTGCACCCATTGATGCTGAGAACTTGTTACCGTACTTTTCGTAAAGCTCACGGTATTCCGCCTCGGACAGAACCTGATTTTGCATAAGCTCTGTGTTGCCGGGGTCTGTTACTATATAAGCTGCGAAATAAAGCACCTTTTCGAGCTGTCTGGGTGAAATATCAAGGATAAGTCCCATTGATGACGGAACGCCCTTGAAATACCAGATGTGCGAAACGGGTGTTGCAAGCTCGATGTGGCCCATTCTCTCACGGCGTACCTTTGACTTTGTAACCTCAACGCCGCAGCGGTCACATACTACACCCTTATATCTTATCTTCTTATACTTACCGCAATGACATTCCCAGTCCTTAGTCGGTCCGAAGATGCGTTCGCAAAAGAGACCGTCTCGTTCAGGCTTAAGTGTGCGGTAGTTGATTGTTTCAGGCTTTTTAACCTCTCCGTGCGACCAGCTGCGGATTGTTTCGGGCGAAGCCAAACCGATTTTTATTGCATCAAAGCTATTAAATTCTAACATTTACTTTCGCCTCCTATTGAAAATCTTCAGCTGTGAGAATATCGCGATTGGCGGTGTCCTCTTCTACTTCGTCTTCGTCGTCATAGTAGTCCTCGCCGTAGTCGAAATCGTCATCTTCGTCGGAGTCCATATCCTCAATTGACATATCGCCGTCGTCGGTGAATATCTCTTCACCCTGCATTGTATCAATCAAATCCTGCGACGGAGCATCGTCTTCTTCGTCGAGGTATGCGTCAAGGTCTATCTCCTCCTGATCCTTATTAAGGATACGGATATCAAGAGCCAATGACTGCAATTCCTTAACAAGCACTCTGAAGGATTCGGGGATACCTGAACGGGGGATATTCTCGCCCTTTACGATAGCCTCGTAGGTCTTTACACGTCCTACAATATCGTCGGACTTAACTGTCAGAATTTCCTGCAAGGTGTATGCAGCGCCGTATGCCTCAAGTGCCCAAACCTCCATCTCACCGAAACGCTGTCCGCCAAACTGTGCCTTACCGCCCAAAGGCTGCTGTGTAACAAGTGAGTACGGACCTGTTGAACGTGCGTGGATTTTATCGTCAACCAAGTGGTCGAGCTTCAAGTAATACATCACGCCGACTGTAACAGGATTATCAAACTTTTCACCCGTTCTTCCGTCATATACAACTGACTTAAAGGACTTATCAAGTCCTGCAAGCTCGAATGCCTGCGACAAATCTTCATCTCTTGCACCGTCAAATACAGGTGTTGCAATCTTGAGGAACTGTCCGTTTTCGAGGTTTTCTTTTGCGTCAAGAATAGTCTTCTTATATGCCTCATCGACCGTCATAGCTTCAAGCTCACGGCGGCTCTTAAGGCTCAATGTTCTGTATGCGTAGCCAAGGTGCATCTCAAGCACCTGTCCGATATTCATACGTGACGGCACGCCCAAGGGGTTTAGCACAATCTGCAAGGGTGTTCCGTCTTCTAAGAACGGCATATCCTCACGGGGAAGTACACGGGATACGACACCCTTGTTTCCGTGACGGCCTGCCATCTTATCGCCGACAGAAATCTTTCTCTTTTGTGCAATATAGCATCTTACAACCTCGTTTACGCCCGGTGACATCTCGTCGCCGTTTTCACGTGTAAAGGTCTTAACATCAACAATGATACCATTCTCGCCGTGGGGTACACGAAGTGATGTGTCACGTACCTCACGTGCCTTCTCGCCGAAGATTGCACGAAGGAGTCTTTCCTCTGCAGTAAGCTCTGTTTCACCCTTAGGTGTAACCTTACCAACAAGGATATCCCCTGCACGAACCTCCGCACCAATGCGGATAATACCCTTTTCGTTGAGGTCTTTAAGAGCGTCTTCGGAAACATTCGGAATATCTCTTGTAATCTCCTCGGGTCCTAATTTTGTATCACGTGCTTCACATTCGTATTCCTCAATATGAATAGATGTAAATACGTCGTTCATTACGAGGTCTTCGCTGATTAGTACAGCGTCCTCGTAGTTATAACCCTCCCATGTCATAAAGCCGATAAGGATATTCTTACCCAAAGCAAGCTCACCGTTTGACATAGCGGGACCGTCTGCAATAATATCGCCCTTTTCAACGTGCTCGCCGACCGAAACAATCGGACGCTGGTTGATACAGGTTGACTGGTTGGAGCGTGTAAACTTCACAAGCTTCTGAACGTGCTTAGCGCCTGTAGCGTCGCCCTTGATGATGATTTCGTCAGCAGAAACCTTAACAACAGTACCTGCTTCCTTAGCAAGCACCGCCGAACCAGAATCACGTGCGACCTTGTATTCCATACCTGTGCCGACAATCGGTGAGTCGGTGGTAAGAAGAGGTACTGCCTGACACTGCATGTTAGAGCCCATCAGCGCACGGTTAGCGTCATCGTTCTCCAAGAACGGAATACAAGCCGTAACAACCGAAACGAGCTGTCTGGGGGATACGTCCATATAATCTATACGGCTGCCGTCTACCTCGATGATTTCATCACGGTAACGTGCTGCAACCTGCTTGTCGAGGAAGCGACCTTCGCTGTCCAAAGGCTCGTTCGCCTGAGCGATGATAAACTCGTCCTCGGTATCTGCTGCCATATATACAATCTCGTCTGTAACAACGCCCTTTTCCTTATCAACCTTGCGGTAAGGAGCCTCAACAAAGCCGTACTCGTTTACACGTGCAAAGGTTGCAAGTGATGTGATAAGACCGATGTTCGGTCCTTCAGGAGTTTCTATCGGACACATTCTGCCGTAGTGCGAATAGTGAACGTCACGGACTTCGAAGCCTGCACGCTCTCTTGAAAGACCGCCCGGTCCGAGTGCAGAGATACGTCTTTTATGACGAAGTTCTGCCAAGGGGTTTGGCTGGTCCATAAACTGTGAAAGCTGTGATGAGCCGAAGAACTCGTTAATTGTTGCTATAATCGGGCGGATATTGATAAGAGTCTGCGGTGTGATAATTTCAAGGTCCTGAATTGTCATACGCTCTCTTACAACTCTTTCCATTCTTGCAAGACCTATTCTGAACTGGTTTTGCAAAAGCTCGCCCACGCTTCTTAATCTTCTGTTGCCGAGGTGGTCGATATCGTCTATGCTGCCCACGCCGTTTGCAAGGTTCATAACATAGTTGATAGATGCCATCATATCGTCAACCGTGATATGCTTAGGTGACAGCTCGTCTGCACGGCTTGAGATAATCTCGTAAAGGTCATCTCCGTCCTCAAGATTGTCAAGGATGTCCTCAAGAACCTTTCTGCGTACCTTCGTCAATTTCAAATCGGATACGTCAATATCAACATACTCGGAAATGAGCACCATATCATTGGAAAGAATACGTACTCTCTGCTCCTCAACGATAACATCAAGCGAATTAACGCCGACATTTTCCATCCTCTTAACTGTATCATAGGTAAGCTCGTCGCCTGCATTTGCAAGGATTTCGCCTGTTGTCGGGTCGATAACATCATCAGCTGCTACCTTTCCGACGATACGCGAAGTAAGCGCAAGCTTCTTGTCGAACTTATAACGTCCTACTCTTGCGAGGTCATATCTCTTCGGGTCGAAGAACATATTTGTAATAAGCGATTCCGCATTTTCCACGTTAAGCGGCTCGCCCGGGCGGAGGCGCTTGTATATTTCCAAAAGCGCATCGTTGCGGTTGTCGGTGGGGTCCTTTTCAAATGTAGCAGTAAGGCGCGGATCCTCGCCGAACAGCTCTAAAATTTCTGCATTGGTCTGAACGCCCATTGCACGAATAAGAATGGTTACAGGTATCTTTCTTGTTCTGTCAATACGCACCGAGAAAACGTCGTTTGAGTCTGTTTCGTACTCAAGCCACGCACCACGATAGGGTATAACAGTAGAATTATAAAGAGGTTTACCCGTCTTATCACGGTCAAACTCATAGTAAATTCCCGGTGAACGTGTCAGCTGGCTGACAATAACACGCTCGGCACCGTTTATAATAAAGGTACCCTGCTCTGTCATCAGCGGGAAGTCGCCCAGGAAAATCTCCTGCTCTTTGATTTCGCCCGTTTCGGTATTGATAAGTCTTACACTTACACGAAGCGGCGCAGCGTATTTTGCGTCACGCTCCTTACACTCCTCAACGGTGTATTTTGAGTTGTAATCAAGGCGGTAGTCAAAGAACTCCAGCACCAAATGTCCCGAGTGGTCTTTGATTGGGGAAATATCGTGGAATACTTCCTTTAAGCCCTCCTCCAGAAACCATTTGTAAGAATCCTTCTGCACCTCGATAAGGTTAGGCATTTCTAAAACCTCATTGATTTTAGAGTAACTGAGCCTGGTGTTTTTGCCCATATGAACCTGATGCACCATTCTTTTATCACCTCGTCTGAAATATTGGTATAAAACGGATATATAAATTTTTGTAAGCTACTTGATTTTTGTAATTATATATGATATAATTGACCAAGATGCTGAATACAGCGGATAATATACCCATTTTATTACCATAGTACAATAAACTATACTATCATATATTTTTCAATATGTCAACAGGCATATTGGATTTTTTTTCAGATTTTAGAAGAATTTTTACCGAAGGAGAAAAACTAATGCCGTTTATCAGAAAAAGTATGGATTTTGTGACCGTTGACAAGGATTTTATACTGAATAAAATGCCAAAAGCAAATGCTATGTATGTAAAGGTTTATCTTTATATGCTTGCTCTTGTCGGTGCAGATGCGAAGTTCCGTGACATAGCCGCCGCTCTTTCTATGCTTGAAAGCGATGTGATAAATGCAGTGGAGTACTGGTGTGCACAGGGCGTTATGAGCGAGGAAAACGGCAGTATAACATTCCTTGGCAAAAGCAATACGGAGGTTGCTGTCGAAACATCCACGCCAGCTCTTCCCCAAACAGATGATGTTGTTGCAGTAAAAAAGAGCGATTACACCACTTCCGAGATAAGCGACGCAGTAATAGCAATTCCTGCTCTTAGGGATATGATGGCTGTTTCAGAGGAGCTTTTGCAAAAGCCGCTTAATCCGTCTGAAATGGAAACTCTATATTGGTTTTATGACGGCTTAGGACTTTCGCCCGAGGCAGTTTTAATGCTGATTGAGTACTGCGTTTCCAAGGGCAAACCCAGACTCTCTTACGCAGAAAAGGTTGCACTTTCGTGGTGCGACAGAGGTCTTGTAACACCCGAGGATATCAGCAGATATCTACGTGAGAGCGAAAGAAAAAACGATGATATCAAGTACATAACCGACAAAATGGGTATAGGACAAAGAGCCTTGGCAAACGGCGAGGAGCAGTACTTTTCCAAATGGCTTGGTGAGTTTTCGATGAGCCGTGAGATGATTTTGCTCGCACACGAATACTGCGTTATGCAAACAGGCAAGCTGTCCTTTCCGTATATGGACAAAATCCTCGAGCGTTGGCACAGCGAGGGCATTTGCACAACGGCAGCCGCCGAGGCGGAGCATACTAATCACAAAACCAAGAACGCTAAGCCGACCGCCAAAAGCGATGACTATGCCTACACAGACCTTGAACAAGTCTTAAGAGGCAAGTAATATTTGACTTTAGCAGACGTTGGTGATATAATTACAAATGATAGTGTCCGAAAGGAGTTGTGACAGATGGCAAAGCTTGGCGCAAAGGATTATCAGATACTCGACTTTATAAAGAGTCAGCTTGAAACACGCGGCTTTCCGCCTACTGTCCGTGAGATTTGCACCGAAACAGGTCTTACATCAACAGCTACCGTACACGCAAGATTAAAAAAGCTGGAGCAGCACGGACTGATTGTTAAAGAGGGTGCGAAAAACCGTTCGATAAGGGTGGTTTCGGAAGATGGCGGCGACAGGTATGTAAAGGTACCCGTCTACGGCAAGATTACCGCAGGCGAGCCGATTACTGCAGTCGAGGATATCGGCGAGAGCTTCCCTATCCCAATGTCAATCGCCAAAAACAACGAGCTTTTTATGCTTAAAGTCGAAGGCGAGTCGATGGTAAATGCGGCAATCCTTGACGGCGATATGATAGTTGTTAAGAAACAGCCGTCGGCTGATAACGGCGATATTGTCGTTGCACTTATAAATGGCGAGGACGCAACCGTTAAGACCTTTTACCGAGAAGACTCTCATATAAGACTTCAGCCAGAAAACGATTTTATGAAGCCGATTATTGCAACTGACGTCGAAATACTCGGCAAGGTTATCGGAGTTTTTAGAACATTTTAATAGAATACATATTTACTGTATATAATAGGAAGGAAGATACAAATGAGTAAAATGCTGTTTACATCAGAATCTGTTACAGAGGGACATCCCGACAAAATCTGTGATATGATTTCCGACGCCGTTTTAGACGAGCTTTTAAGACAGGACCCAATGTCCAGAGTTGCGTGTGAAACCACGTGTACAACAGGCGTTGTGTCCATTATGGGCGAAATTACAACAAACGGCTATGCCGATATACCCAAAATTGCACGTAACGTAGTGCTTGAAATAGGCTATGACCGTGCGAAATACGGATTTGACGGCACTACCTGTGCTGTTATAACCTCAATCGACGAGCAGTCGCCCGACATCGCAATGGGTGTTGATGCAGAGGGTGCAGGCGATCAGGGTATGATGTTCGGTTATGCCTGCGACGAAACGCCCGAGCTTATGCCCCTGCCCATTTCGCTTGCGCACAAGCTGGCTAAGCGTCTTACCGACGTTCGTAAGGACGGCACTCTTACCTACCTTCGTCCCGACGGAAAAACTCAGGTAACCGTTCTTTACGAGGACGGCAAGCCCGTTTTAGTTGATACTGTTGTTATTTCAACCCAGCACGCACCTGAAGTTGACATCCCTCAAATAAAGGCAGATTTGATTGAAAATGTAATAAAGCCGATAATTCCGGCGGAGCTTTTGACAGATGATACCAAATACTATATAAACCCGACAGGCCGCTTTGTTGTAGGCGGACCTCAGGGCGACAGCGGTCTTACCGGCAGAAAGATTATAGTAGACACCTACGGCGGCTATGCACGTCACGGCGGCGGTGCTTTTTCGGGCAAGGACCCGACGAAAGTTGACCGCTCGGCAGCATATGCGGCAAGATGGGTTGCTAAGAATGTAGTTGCAGCAGGACTTGCAACAAAGTGCGAAATCCAGCTTGCTTATGCAATCGGTGTGGCAGAGCCTGTTTCTGTAATGGCTGATACCTTCGGCACAGGCGTTGTTTCCGATGAGGAGATTGCAGCTGCTGTTAATAAGGTATTTGACCTGCGTCCACAAGCTATAATAAAGGCACTTGATTTGAGAAAGCCTATCTACAAGCAATTGGCTGCATACGGACATATGGGCAGAGAGGATTTGGACGTTTTGTGGGAGAAGACGGACAAAGTCGAAGAGCTAAAAAATGCACTCACCAAATAATTTAAGGAGATAACAATGGCTGAACAAGCAGTTAAAACTCTTGCACGTAACAAAAAGGCTCATCACGATTATTTCGTAACCGAAACTCTGGAGGCAGGGATAGAACTCTTTGGAACAGAGGTTAAATCGGTACGTGCAGGCAAGGTCAATCTGACCGATGCGTATGGTCGTGTGGACAAGGGCGAGGTTTTTATTCTCGGAATGAACATAAGCCCATATGAGCAGGGGAATATCTTTAACAAAGACCCTCTAAGACCGAAAAAACTCCTTCTTCACAAACGTGAGATAAGACGGCTTATAGGTCTTACGGCTCAGGACGGTTATTCTCTTATCCCCCTTTCGCTGTATTTCAAAGGCTCAAGGGTAAAACTAGCTCTTGGCGTATGCAAGGGCAAAAAGCTCTATGACAAGCGCGAGGACATTGCAAAGCGTGATTCAAAACGCAGTATGGACCGAGCTTTTAAGGAGCATAATAACAGATTTTAAGCCTAAAATGTAAAAAATTCGCAAAAACCCCTTTTCAAAGGTAATTTTTTGTGATACAATAGCTTCAATAAATAAAAATAGACTACGGAGGTAAATATAATGACACACGTACAAACTCTTAACAAGGCTGTATTAAAGGATAGTGTTAAGCGTGGCGCTTGCGGCGAATGTCAGACATCTTGCCAGTCAGCTTGCAAGACTTCATGCACAGTTGCTAACCAGAAGTGCGAGCAGCTCAAGAAATAATTTAACATTAAATAAAGATAGCTGCCTTGTTAAACAGGGCAGTTGTTTTTATGACAGGATGGGAGTTTTTTAATTGATACATAAATACAAGCTGATGGGACTTAATATCGTTTTGGACGTTTACAGCGGCGCAGTCCACATTGTTGACGATATTTTTTATGACCTGTTGGATAAAATAGGCGACAATTTTGATAAAGATGCCGACTATTCCGATATAATAGCAACCCTTGGCACGAATTACGGCGAGGAAGATGTTAAGGGAAGCTTTGCCGAGCTTAAAAACCTTGTAGATGCAGGGCAACTGTACACCGACGATTTCTATGCAGAGATTGCTGCTAAATGGAACAAAAAATCGGTGGTTAAGGCACTTTGTCTGCATATTGCTCACGATTGCAATTTAAGATGTAAATACTGCTTTGCAGGCACAGGCGAGTATCAGGGACATCGTGGTATGATGAGTGCCGAGGTAGGCAAGGCGGCTATTGATTTTGTAATCAAAAACTCAGGCACCAGAAGAAATATCGAAATCGACTATTTTGGCGGCGAGCCGCTGATGAACTTTGGTGTGGTAAAGGAGATTACCGAATACGCCAAGGAGCAGGGCGAAAAGCACAACAAGAATTTCCGCTTCACCATCACAACCAACGGCATACTCCTCAATGACGAGGTAAAGGAATATGTAAACGCAAATATGTCCAACATAGTCCTAAGCCTTGACGGCACTAAGCAAACAAACGATAAAATGCGTGTACGTGTCGACGGCTCCGGCTGTTATGACGCTATTGTTCCTAAGTTTATTGATATCGCCGAAAGCCGTAATCAAGATAATTACTATGTGCGAGGTACATTTACCGCAGAGAATCTCCATTTTGCAGACGATGTTATGCATATGGCAGACCTCGGATTCTTGCAGACAAGCGTAGAGCCTGTTGTCGCACCCGAAAGCGAAAGCTATGCGCTTACCGAAGAACATATAGACACTGTTTGTGCCGAATACGAAAAGCTGGCCAAGCTCTATATCGACCGCAGACGTGAGGGCAAGCCCTTTAACTTCTTCCATTTTATGATAGACTTAGACCAGGGTCCGTGCGTTGTAAAAAGGCTGTCAGGCTGCGGCGCAGGTCATGAGTATATCGCAGTAACTCCCGAGGGTGATATCTATCCCTGCCACCAGTTTGTCGGAAATTCAGACTTTAAGATGGGCTCTGTTATGACGGGCGAATTTGACGAGGAAATAAAGTCCACATTTGAAAAATCCAATATCTACACCAAGCCCGAATGTAGCAATTGCTTTGCAAAATTCTATTGCAGCGGCGGCTGTGCAGCCAATGCGTACAACTTCAACAAGGACATAAACGAGCCTTATAAGCTCGCCTGTGAATTTGAGAGAAAGCGTGTTGAGTGTGCAATCGCAATTGAGGCTATAAAGGCAATGGAAGGTCTTAATTAAGCATAAAATCCCCTTAACAAAGGGGGTTTTTCTTTTTATTCCTGCTGTATGATACGATAATTACGACCATAGCCACCAGCGAAAGCACTATCGTACACATACCGGTAAAGACCGACGCCGCAAAAAACGCACCCGAAATACTGCTGCCACTTGCAAACACAGTCGCAGTAATGGGAAAGAATTTAAGCAGAACATACATATATAAAGCAGCAACAAGAGCGTGTATCGCCTTTCCGACAATATACGGAACAAGGCTCACTCCCTTTCCCGCCGCAACGCTCATAACCTGAATATGCACGCAAAAGCCTGCAAAGCCCGCCGCAGCCGAAGAGAGCACCAGCTTTGTGCCAGTAGCAATCGACATTTCGGAAATATCTCTTATTCCCGACGTAAGCTCACTCGCCGCTACAAAAAGAGTCCGTGCCACTCCCTCAGGAATTAAGTCGGCAACAAGGTTTGCTATAACGCTAAAGAACACAACCGCACCGCATACGGTCAGTATACTCGATATTGAGCTGGAAAGGGCGCTAGAAAATATTTCGCCGAATGATTTATCTTTTAATTCTGTAGCGAAAACCGCACCCGAGCGGTCCTTTTTCTTATAAAACCGAAAGATAATCCCCACCGTAAATGCTGCCGCAATATGTGCCAAGTACATCATCGCACCCACTCGGGGACTATGATATATTGCCACGCCGACCGAGCCTAATATAAAAAGCGGTCCCGAATTATTGCAAAAGGCTAAAAGCCGCTCACATTCTGTTTTTGTCAGCGAGCCGTTTTCATAGAGCTTTAATGCCGTCTGCGCTCCAAGAGGATACCCCGATATTATACCGAGTATAAATGCCGCCGCACCTGTGCCGTTTATATTAAAAAGCGGCACCATAACCCTGCCGAACATTTTGGCAAGCACCTCGCAAAAGCCCGAATATATCAAAAGTCCCGAGCAGACAAAAAACGGAAACAGCGACGGTGCCAGCACATCGGTGCAAAGCGCCATTCCCGACATTGCATACTGCATCGAGCTTTGCGGATTAAAAAGAATAAGCATCGTAATAAAAGTAAATATGTAATATTTTATAAACCCTCGCATTGCCTATCCGCCTTTCGCTATTTGCTTGAATTTATTATGCCTAATATGAATATGATATTTATGTGATAAATATGAAAAGAGGCATTATGATATGAAAGAAAAATTAAACGAAGTAATTGCCGCCCCGCCCCGCATTACAGTTTTAGGGCGTGAAAGCGTTAAAATAGAAAATGCAGACGGCATTGCCACCTTTACCGAAACAGGCATATCGGTAAGAATAAAAGGCGGACTTGTTTTGGCAGAGGGCGACTCGCTGGTAATTGCATCAATGCAGGAGGGCGAGGTCGTTCTTCAGGGGAAAATCAACTCCATTTCCTTTGCTTAAAAGAGAAAGGTCGGGAAAAATTATAATGATTTTATTAAAAATCTTTTATTTTTTGAAAGGATATGTTATAATAAACATAATAGACAAAGAGGGCGCTAAGCTAATTAACATAGCAAGCGAAAATAACATATATCTCTGGAACGTCACCGCCACACGTGCATATGTAAGAAAAAGTGACCTCGCTCGGCTTAAAGCTCTTGCAAAAAGGAATGCGATTGTAATAGAGTCGGGCAAGGAGATAAGCTTTCAAAACAGCTATCTTCACCATTTGGGTTGGTTCGCACTTTTAGGCGCACTTCTTATAACGCTGTTTTTTATGATGGCGTCGGGGTATGTATGGGAAATTGAGATAAATGGCTGCGAGGGCGAGATTGCAGGCGAGGTGCTCTCGGTTCTTGAGGAAAAGGGGCTTCGCATTGGCGTAAGAAAGAGCACTCTCCCCAACGGCAATACGCTCAGGGACAGCGTAATATATAACGTCAACGGCGTCAATTGGGCGTGGGTTTATTTAGACGGCACTCTGGCAAGAGTGGAGGTTTCGGTGGGTGTTCCGCCACCTGAAATGGACACCGACACCGCCCCCTGCAACATAAGCGCCGCACGTGACGGAATAATCACCTTTATTTCAGCAAAGAACGGCCGCACACTCTTAAATGAGGGCGACAAGGTTTCGGAGGGTGATATAATAATATCGGGCGCAATGCCCGGCGGTACGCTTTATCCGCCGTATACTGTAAGAGCCAAGGGCGAGGTATATGCCCAGACAGTACATACAGACAGCGTAATTGTACCGCTTAACAAAACTTATACAAAGGATACGGGCGAAGAATTTACATTACATACAATACGTCTTTTCGAGCTTGAAATTCCACTCGGCAGAATTAGTTCAATGCCCTTTGAGGAGTACCGCACCGAGCTACACACACCGCCTGTGGGAATTTGTACATACCGCTATATCGAAACGCAAAGCTATACCGAGCAGATACCCGAGGAATTGGCGGTAGAGGAGGCTCGTGAAATTATGTATGAGCGTATCGCAAAAACGCTCTCGCCCGGCTCTAAAAAGAATGACGAAAGAGTAGTAGTCGAGCGCATAACTAAAGATAGCATAAAGGTAACGCTCTCTATGAGCTTTACAGAAAATATCGGCGTGCAAACGCCCGTTAATTTGTGGCAGACGGAGGAGTTAACGAATGACAAGACAGATTGAAATACCTGAGGATTTTGACCTTGCGGCACTTTTCGGCAGCTTTGACGCGAATATAAAGCTGTTGGAAAAAAGTCTTAATGTAAAAGTTTCGGGCAGGGACGGAACAATCAAGCTGACCGGCTCGGAGGACGATGTTGATAAGGCTGACGAGGTATTGGCAATACTTTTGCAGATTGTAGACAGAGGCGAGAGGATTGACGAGCAAAAAATTCTCTATGCGATTACTATGGTGCAGGAAAACGGTGGCTTTGACTTAAAGCTTTTGGGCGATGACTGTATTGCGGTAAACCAGAGAGGTAATCCTATTAAGACGAAAACCCTCGGGCAGAAAAAGTACGTAGAGTCGATGCGTGAGAATACTATTGTCTTCGGTATCGGACCCGCCGGAACGGGCAAGACCTATCTTGCCGTAGCAAGGGCGGTAACCGCACTTCGTAACAAGGAGGTAAACCGCATAATCCTTACAAGACCTGCGGTAGAGGCAGGCGAGAAGCTCGGCTTTCTGCCGGGTGATTTGCAAAACAAGGTAGACCCCTATTTAAGACCGCTTTATGATGGAATGTACGAGATGCTCGGTGCAGAGCTTTTCCTTAAGTATCAGGAAAAGGGTATGATTGAGGTTGCACCGCTTGCATATATGCGAGGCAGAACGCTCGACAATGCGTTTATTATTCTTGACGAGGCACAAAACACTACCCCCGAGCAGATGAAGATGTTTTTAACCAGAATAGGCTTCGGCTCAAAGGCGGTTGTAACGGGCGACGTTACCCAGATTGACCTCCCAGGCGGCAAGAAATCGGGGTTAAAGGAGGCGGCAAGGGTATTAAAGGGTGTGGAGGATATAAGCTTCTCCATTCTGACCGAAAAGGACGTTGTACGTCATCCGCTGGTACAAAAGATTATAAAAGCGTACGAAAAATACGACAACGAACAGGAGAAACGAAGGAAAAATGATAAGACTTTTGACAGAGAACGAACAGGAGAAAGAAGAGCTAACCGCCGAAATTGAGGCTGCGGTTGAAAAGTGCGTGGCATTTACGCTCGAATATGAGGAATGTGATTTTGACGCAGAGGTTAGCGTAACATATGTCGATGACGAGCAGATACAGAGAATAAATCTTTCCGAGCGAGGAATAGACGCACCCACCGACGTGCTATCCTTCCCTATGTGCGACTTTGACGAAAATGGCGACATAATAAACTCCGACTACGACTTTGACGGCGATATGATTTTACTTGGCGATATCGTAATCTCGGCAGAGCGTGCAAAAAGACAGGCAGAGGAATACGGTCACAGCTTTTTAAGGGAGATGGCATTTTTGACCGTACATTCGATGCTGCATCTTTTGGGCTATGACCACGTAGATGACGAAGAGGGCGAGAGAATTATGTTCAAAAAGCAGGACGACATTCTTAATAAATTGGGTATAACCCGATAACCGAGGTGAGAAAATGGACAAAAATTTCAAATCAGGCTTTGCCGCAATAATCGGTATGCCTAACGTAGGCAAATCAACACTGCTTAACGCCGCAGTTGGACAGAAGATAGCGATTATTTCAGATAAGCCGCAAACCACACGAAACAAAATTCTTGCAATATATAATGACGAAAGCTGTCAGATAGTATTCACCGACACACCAGGCATACACAAGCCGCACAACCGCTTAGGCGAGATGATGGTGCGTTCTGCTAAGGAGTCGATGAACGACAACGATGTACTTATTATGGTGGTTGATGCGTCAAGACCCGTTCAGGATACCGAACGTGAGATTGCAGAATCCATAAGACAGACAGGACTTCGCAGTATTCTGGTAATCAATAAGGTGGATATTATAAAGAAGGACTCACTTCTCCCGCTTATAGCCGATTATTCAAATCTTAACGATTTTGATGCGATTGTGCCTATTTCTGCCAAAACGGGTGATGGTATAAGTCTTTTGATAAACGAAATACGAGCCCTTCTTGATAACGGCCCGCAATATTACTATGACGATATGATAACCGACCAGCCTGAAAAGCAGCTTGCAGCCGAAATTATCCGCGAGAAGATGCTGTGGCTTCTGGACAAGGAGGTTCCGCACGGCATCGCTATCGAGATCGAGAAAATGCAGGAAAAGGAAAAAATTACATCTATAAACGCTGTTATCTACTGCGAAAAGGACACACACAAGGGCATCGTAATAGGCAAAAACGGCGAAATGCTAAAGCGTATCGGTGCACTCGCACGTACCGACATAGAAAAGATGCTGGAGAAAAAGGTCTATCTGGAGCTTTGGGTACGGGTTAAAAAGGATTGGCGTAACAACAACTACCTTCTGAAAAATTTTGGTTTTGTACAAAACGGCGAATAATCTATCGAAAAAGGTCGAACCCTATTGATAAAAGGGGGACTTTTATGATGAATCCAAACGATAGCTGGGATATTTTCTCAAAAACAGGCGATATTGACGCCTATCTTATGTACAAAGCCGCACAAACCACAGAAAGCAGGATTGGCGGTTATGGAGAGCATAAAGACGAGGGGCTTGATTATAAGAAGCTCTGATTACGGCGAAACGAGCCGTATTATTACGGTTTTTACCGAGGATATGGGTATTATTTCTGCAAGTGTATACGGTGCACACAGCAAGAAAAAGGGCTTGGGTGCATCGAGCCGCATCTTTACCTTTGGCGAATTTCTCTTAAAGGACTCGGGCGGGAAACTGCGTGCTGAAGAAATTGCCGTGCGTGAGGGATTCTTCCCCTTATGCGAGGATATAGTAAAGCTGGCGGCGGCGGTCTATTTTGCCGACCTTGCCTATGCCGCTGTCGGTATGCACAACAAGGATACGGGTGTTTTAAGACTTCTGCTTAATACTATCTACGCTATGTGTTATAACGATATAGACCCTGATACAGCCAAAACAGTTTACGAACTGCGTTTGGCAGCCGAGGGCGGTTATCTGCCCGTTTTGGACAGCTGCGTTGCGTGTGGCATAGAGTCTTCGGATGAACTTTATTTTGACACCGAGCGGGGCGGAATTCTTTGCCCAAGCTGCCGAAGACCTGACAGCATACGAATAAATGACGCAATATATCAGGCGATAAAATTTATCCTCTCTGCCGAGGACAAAAAGATTTTTGCCTTTAAGGCGGACAGTAATGTAGTAGCCTTGCTTGCCGAGATATCGGAAAGATATATAAGCGAGCATCTGGAAAGAAGCTTCAAATCACTTCTATACTACAAAAAAATAAAAGGGAGCAATTAGCTCCCTTTTTGAATTTCATTAAAATACACAGTAGTCGGACATATACTTTTCCATCAACGTTACCAGCTCGGCATATTCTTCTTTTTGAGAAAGATACTCGTGGATATCTCTTACGTCTATAATAGAATGTACGTTGATACCAAATTCCTCGGTCACCTCAGAAACTGCTGTCTTGCCTGGGATTTTACCTACTTCACAGCGGTTAACCGAAATAAACATATCCTTTACTTTTACATCTGCTGCACCTGTTAATACGGGCATTGTTTCACGGATAGCTGTTCCTGCAGTGATAACGTCTTCGATGATGATAACCTTATCGCCGTCCTGTGGCTTGTAGCCTACCAGACTGCCGCCTTCGCCGTGGTCCTTTTCTTCTTTACGATTAAAGAAATAGGGCTTGTCAATGTTATACTCCGAATAAAGCGCACCCGCCGCCGCTGTCACAAGAGGTATACCCTTATACGCAGGGCCGAACATTGCGTCAAAGTCCTCTCCGCACTTTTCTTTGATAAGCGCAGCATAGAACTTACCAAGCTTTGCTATCTGTTCACCTGTTTTATAATTACCTGTATTAACAAAATACGGAGTGTTTCTGCCGCTTTTGGTCACAAAATTGCCAAAACGCAAAACGTCAGCACTCATCATAAACTCAATAAACTCAATCTTCTTTTCTGTAAGCATAACCCTTCTCCTTAATCTCTGAAATATAAGCTTTTAAGCTTTTTTAATATCTTCTTTTCCATACGTGAAATATACATTTGTGATACCTGCCAATCGGCCGCAATCTTGCTCTGGCTTTCCTCGTCATAGAATCTTCGATGCAAAAATTCCCGCTCACGTTCGGACAATGTAGAAAGACAATAGTCGATAAAATCCGAGTCCTCCACCATCATAAAGCCGTTCTCGTCGTGTCCGACAATATCGGATAAAACCAATGCACCGTCTGCGTCGGCCTCATATTCAAGCGAATGAACAAATGCACTGTCCCCCGCCTCATAGGCACTTCTTAAGACATCTATCGGAATCCTGAGAGCTCGTGCAAGCCTTTCCTCCGACACGGTGCTGTCATATCTTCTCTTTATAAGCTCGGCACGGTAGAAGACTTCATAAAGCTTTCTCGGAATTCGGATAAAGCTGCCTTTATCACGAAAATGACGGCGTATTTCGCCCATTATGGTCGGTGTCGCAAAGGTGGCAAATTTGACACCTCTGTCGGGGTCAAACCGCTCAACAGCATAGATAAGCCCCATACACGCAACCTGATATATATCGTCATATTCTATTCCCCTGTTAACAAAACGCCTCGACAGAATTTCAGCAATATATATGTACGAGTCAACTATTTTGTTGCGCAGCTCGGTAGTGCCCGCCGCACGATACTCGGCAAACAAATCATATTCACTTGTTTTGGTATTCTTCAGCTGAGCTGCCATAAAACCAGTCCTTTGTTTATTCCGAAATCAGATAATTTGCAACCTTTTTGGCACTTTCAAACTGAATTTCAGACTTGTCTTTGTCAAGTTCATTCTTGCGGGGATTTCTGACCATCAGATAAAGGCCTGATACATCAATCCCTTTCTCCAGGAAAAACGCACTGTTTTCAAGATTTATTGCGTAAGCCTTGCCTTTAGACCGCATAAGCTTGCTTTTCTCGGGTATAGTATCAGCCCATTCCTCCACGCCAACAAACATACCCTCGCATTGCGGGTCATTTAAGTATGTGTTCGCTTTGTCCTTTGTAAACAAGAATAAATAACTCTCACCTGCCGCAAACTCACCTGTTAGTCTTGCCGTGAGCGCCATTTCGTACTCTGCATCCTGCGTCTGGGTATTCTGCGATATGATCTGCTGGAGGGATACGTGCTTCTCTCCATTGTTATCACAATCGTCTACTAATTCTGCCAGACTTGTGCTTATGTCCTCTTGTTCCTCGGCACTAAATCCTATGTTACCTGCCACAGTTAAAGTCAAATCGTAGTCAATTCTTGACGCACACTGTTTGGCAGTAGTCGCAACTAAAATCAGGGCAAATACCGCTAATATCGTATGCCACTTATAATAGTCCCAAAAATATGACCACCACTCTTTAGTAAATCTTTTGGGCACTGTTCCGTATTTTTCCAAAGTTTATACGCTCCTTTTTCCCGCCCCTTAAATTTATAATGAACTTCGCAATCTTACTTGTCGGCGGTTGGCTTCATTGTCGGGAACAGTATTACATCACGAATTGAATAACTATCTGTCAAAAGCATTGCCAGTCGGTCGATACCTATGCCGACGCCGCCCGTCGGAGGCATACCGTATTCAAGTGCGTTTAAGAAGTCTTCATCAACGTAGTTCGCCTCTTCATCTCCCGCTGCACGAAGTGCCGCCTGTGCCTCAAATCTCTTTCTCTGGTCAATCGGGTCATTAAGCTCGGAGAAGGCATTGCCAATCTCTCTTCCCGTTATGAACAGCTCAAATCTCTCTGTAAGCTCGGGGCGGTCGGGAATTCTTTTCGCAAGCGGCGAAATCTCCACCGGATACTCGGTAATAAATGTCGGCTGTACCAGCTTGTCCTCGACATACTCATCGAAGAAAAGTGCTATAATATCGCCACGGGTTGTCTTGATCGGGTCGATTTCAAGACCACGGCTCTTAGCAGCTGCAACAGCCTCCTCGTCGGTCTTGATTTCGTTAAAGTCTATATCGGCATACTTCTTGATTGAGTCAATCATAGTAAGACGCTCAAAGTGCGAGAGGTCTATGTCCACGCCCTGATAGGTAATTTGCTCTGTACCGCAAACCTCGTTAGCACAGTAGCGGATAAGCTCCTCTGTATTATCCATTACCTTATTAAAGTCTGCATAGGCCTCGTAGGACTCGATTGTTGTAAACTCGGGGTTATGGCGAATATCCATACCCTCGTTGCGGAAAATTCTTCCAATCTCGTAAACCTTTTCAAGACCGCCGACAATAAGGCGCTTTAAGTGTAGCTCGGTCGCAATACGCATATACATATCAATATCAAGTGCATTGTGATGTGTAATAAACGGTCTTGCATTAGCACCGCCGGGGATAGTGTTAAGGGTCGGGGTTTCAACCTCGATAAAGCCCTTGCTGTCCATAAAGTTTCTGACAGCTCGAACCAGCTTACTTCTTGCAATAAATGTCTTTTTAACATCATCGTTCATAATGAGGTCTACATATCTTTGACGGTAGCGCAGGTCGGGGTCAACTAAGCCGTGGAACTTTTCCGGAAGCGGCAAAAGTGACTTTGAAAGCAAAGTGATGTTATC
>JAZRPK010000018.1:0-9517 GCA_045649145.1 Clostridia bacterium | reverse complement strand
TGCGCTCGGAGATGATCGGTCTTCTGATAACGTCGTGTGCGAACTTCATTATGCAAGCACCTCCTCAATCTTAGCTACTGCATCCTTAGCAAGCACGAGCTTGTTGTGCTTGAGGATTTCGTATGTGTTAAGGACACCCACAAATGTCGGGGTAACGCCCTTGATGTTTCTTGCTGACTTGTAAACCTTCTCATCGCACTCAGCTGTTACGATAAGAGCCTTTGTATCAATCTCAAGACCCTTTAAGAGCTTTGCGATTGTTGCAGTCTTGATTTCCTCTACCTTGAGGTCCTCTACTACATAAATTTCATATGCCTCGTACTTAGCGGAAAGAGCAGATTTAAGAGCAATCTTCTTTACCTTCTTATTGAGGCTGTAACGGTAGTCTCTGGGCTTGGGACCGAGAGCAACTCCACCGCCTGTCCACTGCGGAGCACGGATTGAACCCTGTCTTGCACGACCTGTACCCTTCTGTCTCCACGGCTTAATTCCGCCGCCGGCTACTTCTGTACGGGTTTTGGTGTTCTGTGTGCCCTGTCTCTGGTTTGCAAGATAGTTAACAACTACCGAGTGCAGAACCGCTTTATTGATTTCAGCCGCAAAGATGCTATCGGATACTTCCATAGAGCCTGTCTTTACGCCTTCCATATTATATACAGCTACTGTTGCCATAATCAGTTTCCTCCTTTCTTAAGAACGCCCGTTATGCCTTAACGCTGTTTCTTACAGTAACAAGACCGCCCTTATTGCCGGGGATTGCGCCCTTGACAAGAATTAAACCTGCCTCAGCGTCAACCTTAACAATCTCAAGGTTCTGAACTGTTACCTTAACAACGCCCATATGACCGGGGAGCTTCTTACCCTTCATTACACGACCGGGATTTGAGCAAGCGCCCATTGAACCGGAACCTCTGTGGTATCCTGAACCGTGGGACATCGGTCCTCTGTGAAGACCCCATCTCTTCATCGGGCCGGCAAAGCCTTTACCCTTGGAGATGCCCGAAACGTCAACCTTCTCGCCCGCTTCGAAAACGTCTGCCTTAATCTCGTCTGCAACGTTCAGTGAGGAAATGTCATCCAGTCTGAACTCTCTCAAATATTTCTTTGCAGCTACATCTGCCTTTGCAAATGTACCCTTTTCCGGCTTGTTGAGGGACTTTTCACGAACCTCGCCATAGCCTACTACAACAGCGTCGTAGCCCTCGTTATCAACCGTCTTCTTCTGAACCACTGTACAGGGTCCTGCCTGAATAACGGTTACGGGGATTACCTTGCCGCCCTCGGCAAAAAGCTGAGTCATACCAACTTTTGTGCCCAAAATCGCTTTTTTCATAACTTTCATCCTTTCTTACAGTTATTGGTTCCCGCAAAAAGCGATACGGGAACTTGACCTGCATCATAGACACCAAGGTGCCTACTGCCGATTGCTTACTTACTTCTGGATAACGTCGATTTCAACGCCTGCAGGTAAGTCAAGCTTTATCAATGCCTCCATTGTCTTAGCGCCGGGGACAACGATATCGATAAGTCTTTTGTGAGTTCTTCTTTCGAACTGCTCACGAGAATCCTTGTACTTATGAACAGCACGGAGGATTGTGATAATCTCCTTGTCTGTCGGTAGGGGGATAGGTCCCGATACCTTCGCACCTGTTCTCTTTGCAATCTCGACAATCTTCTCTGCAGACTGGTCAAGAACAGCGTGGTCATAAGCCTTAAGCTTGATTCTGATTTTCTTTGCTGCTGCCATGTTTTTTCCCTCCTGTTAAAAAATATCTTTTCGTGACACCTCGAATTGCACGACAGCTGCGATGTTCTTAACAACACCGCCGGGTGTTTCCCAACATTCCCAAAATAAAACCCGGATAGCTTTTTAGCCTCCCGGGAGTTCTCACACCTTTACAAAACGCGCACACCTCACGCTTTTTACGTATATACAATACACGCAAAAAAGCCGCAAAATGCCTGTTCTTTTGTAAGATGCGACCTGCCGCCCGGTTTCAAGAATCGGACATTCTCCACGGAAAAACCGTACCTTCTGTACGCAACCTCCCGCTTCATCGTTTGCCAGATGTCACAACATTACCATTATACAGGATATTTCAAGCATTTGCAAGCTTTTTTGTAATTTTTTCTGGTATAAATTTCTACAAACTTTTAGAAATATTTTTATAAATTTTGTGCATGTTGCACATCGTATTTATAGGTTTCTATCCTTCATATTCTTATAAGCCTTATCTGAGGATATGCTGATATACGCGGGACGAATAATCTTGTCACCGCTTACAAGCTCCTCGATGCGATGCGCACTCCAACCTACCACTCTTGCAATAGCAAACATCGGGGTATACAGCTCGTCGGGTATCCCGAGCATACTGTAAACAAGACCGCTGTAGAAGTCAACATTCGCGCTTACGCCCTTGTAAATACGGCGTTTTTCGGCTATTACCTCAATTGCCAGACGCTCTACATTTTCGTAAAGCTCAAACTCCTGATACTGACCCTTTTCCCTTGCAAGCTCCCTGGCAAAGCTTTTGAAAATCACAGCTCTCGGGTCGGAAATTGAGTAGACAGCGTGTCCCATACCGTATACAAGTCCGCTTCTGTCAAAAGCCTGTTTATCAAGAAGCTTTCCTATATATTCTCTAAGCTCGGTAATATCGGCAGTGTCCTTAACTTCCTTTTTCAAGTCCTTCATCATATTTACAACCTTGATGTTTGCACCGCCGTGCTTAGGGCCTTTTAGCGAACACAGAGCAGCAGCCATTACCGAATAGGTATCAGAGCCTGCTGACGATACAACGTGGGTTGTAAAGGACGAGTTATTACCTCCGCCATGCTCCATATGAAGCATCAGCGCCATATCAAGCACCTTTGCCTCAAGTTCGGTATATTCTCTGTCATCACGCAGCATCATCAAAAGGTTTTCCGCCGTAGAAAGACTGCTGTCGGGGCGGTGGATATACATACTTTCGCCCAGCTCGTAGTGGTTATATGCGTGATAACCATAAACAGCAAGCATAGGTAGCACGCTTATAAGCATCAAGCATTGACGCATAACATTTTCTATTTCGAGATTGTCCGAATCCTTGTCATATGACGCAAGAGTCAGAATACTTCTTGTTATGGTATTCATAATATCCTTGCTCGACGCCTTCATAACCACATCACGTGTAAAGTTAGTCGGCAGCGTACGCATATCGCCCAAAACAGCACGGAAATCGTCAAGCTGTCTGTCGGTCGGAAGCTCGCCAAAGAGCAAAAGATACGCCGTTTCTTCAAAGATAAACCTGCCATCCGCTCTGGCATCGTTTACGATATCAAATACGTTATAGCCACGATAGCAAAGCTTGCCCTCGCAGGGCACTTTTTCGCCATCGACGTCTTTATATGCCTCAATTGACGAAATTGAGGTGAGGCCCGCACGCACTCCGACACCGCTTTTATCTCTTAAACCTCTTTTTACCTCAAACTTCTCGTAAAGCTCAAGGGGTATTCTGTCACAGGTTTCACACTTTTTTACCTGCTCGGATATAAATCCGTTTATTTTATCATACGTACTCATTTTCGTTCCTCCGTTTTTTGAAATATGTACGCTCCCCTTAATTATCAAACAGCTTATCAGCTATTTCGCAAATTTCCCTGCTGATATCCTCCACCGTTCTTATTTTGTCACCACTAACGCAACTTATCCTTGTCCAACCAAATTTTTCAGCTACAGCACAAGCGTTATAATAGCTCTTTTCGAGATACTCCCTGTCACGCTCGTGTATATCGTGCTCTTGGGAATTATCTATTTTATTACGTCTTGCCGCTATAAGCTCTCTGCCCTTTTCGGGTGGCATATCGAGAAACAGCGTCAAATCGGGACGAGGGAGAGAATATATCCCGTACTCAAAATTATCGAGCCAGTCGAGAAATTTGTCCCTTTCATCTCCGTCAAGCTTGCACGCCTGATGAATCATATTAGAGCCGACGTAACGGTCACAAAGCATCAGCCTGCCCTTTTCGTAATCCTTGCCCCAGTCACTTTTGTAGCTCAAAAATCTGTCTGCCGCAAAAAGACTCGATGCCGCATATGCCGTAATCCCCTCAGCAGTTTCGGACAGTTCGCCGTTTAAGTACATTCTGACACCCGCCGACGAGTCACTGTCATAGACAGGGAAGGACAATCGTCTTACATCAATACCTTTATTTATAAGATGCTGTTACAAAAGCTCGGTCTGCGTCTGCTTGCCGCTTGCGTCAACACCCTCTACCGCAATTAGTATTCCCATAACAAATTCCCTCTTTTACTGCTCAAATTTCCTGCCATTAAAAAGCACAGTCAAGCCAAACTTAGGAAGAGCCATCATTCTGCCTATTCTCGACGGCTGTTTTATGAGGCGGTATAGCCACTCAACACCGTGATTGCACCACCATTCAGGCGCACGGGGCATATCTCCCGTTATTGCGTCTAAAGAGCCACCAAGCCCAATCATAACCTTGCACCACAGTTTGTCACGATTAGCCGCAATCCACCTCTCCTGCGCAGGCGAGCCGAGGCATACAAATACAACATCCGCACCTGACGAATTTATCTCGCTTATAATTGCGTCCGTTTCCTCAGGCTTAAAATAACCATTTCGACAGCCTGCAATTTTAAGTCCGGGGTTTTCTTCCATTAAAATATCCGCCGCTCGCTCTGCCGTGCCGGGCTTACTTCCGAACAAAAACAGGCTTTTCCCCTCTGCCGCCATACGCTCCACCAGAGCCATTGCAATATCAAAGCCTGCCGCACGCTCGTAAATAGGCTTTCCCACAATCCTTGATCCGTAAACAAGACCTATTCCGTCAGCTGTCAGTAAATCGGCGCTGTTTATAAGGTCCATAAAATCTCTGTCCTTATACGCATTCATTATCATTTCTGAATTGGGCGTAAAGACAGCGTGGTTACCGCTTTGCTCCATCATATCCATAATATAATCTACCGACTCGTCTATGCCCATCATAGAAATTTTAGCACCCAGAATATTTACTGTATCCATATAAATCTCCCCTAACTATCAAAACAGCGAAAGCTGTACATCATCTTTTCTTAAAAACGAGCCTGCCGCGGGTATATTCTTTGTTCTGAAATGTGCAGGGTCCTCAAGCTCTGCTTTTTCAAGCGGCAATACACGCACTATCTTTGCACCCTTTTTGGTCAGCTTCATAACCTGTACACCCTGCGTCGACTTGGTAGTCTTTTCAGGCACCTTATCCGAGCCGAACACGAGCGCCTTATTGTTGTCGGTAAATGCCGCAAATTCGGTATCCTCCGGAACATAATGCGCCGAAACAATCGGTGCT
Source organism: Clostridia bacterium (assembly GCA_045649145.1). Taxonomy (GTDB): domain Bacteria; phylum Bacillota; class Clostridia; order UBA1381; family UBA1381; genus HGM11525. The sequence continues at coordinate 4,189 of JAZRPK010000018.1, read as the reverse complement.
TTATCGGAATAGGCATTTATAAGACGTTTTCTGTTTGTCTTGGTAGCATAAGCAGACAGCGGAACTCTTGCCATCTTTCCGTTTTCAAAAGCGAAGAGCATATGCCCGTTGTAATCGGCTGTAATTACAGCATACAAAGGCTTCTCGTCCTTTTCAAAGCCGAGTATCTGCGGCATATATTCGCCCATTGTGCTGACCTTACCGTCGGGTATGTCGTAAAGGTGAGTCTTGTAGACGGTTGCTTTGTCGGTAAAGAATAATAAGTCGCTCTTATTGGAAGCCTCAATCGTCTGCACAAGAGCATCCTCTTCCTTGAGCTTATGCTCGGTTGTGGAGAACCTCAGACTCTGGTCGGTAATCTTCTTAACATATCCGTCACGTGTTACAAAGACGGTAACGTGATAGTCCTCTATCGTTGCCGATTCCTCATAAACCTCAACATCACCGCCGCTTATGAGCCTTGTTTTGCGTGGTTTTCCGTACTTTTTGGAAATTTCGCCAAGCTGTTTTGCTATTACCTTTTTAACCTCTTTATCACTTGAAAGTATCTTATTTAAGTTGTCAATGTCCTCAATCAGCTTTTCAATATCATTAGTGCGGTTTAGGATATATTCTCTGTTAAGATTTCTAAGCTTTATCTCCGCAACATACTCCGCCTGTACCTTGTCAATTTCGAAGCCTACCATCAAATTAGGCACAACCTCCGACTCCAGCTCGGTGTGGCGGATAATAGAAACAGCCTTGTCAATGTCGAGAAGTATCTTTTTAAGACCTGTAAGAAGATGTAATCTTTCGGTCTTTTTGTCAATATCATACTGCAGACCACGCTTGATGCAGTCCATTCTGAACTTTACCCACTCGCCGATAATTTCACCTACACCCATAACACGTGGTGCATTATTGACAAGTACGTTAAAGTTACATCCGAAGCTGTCCTCAAGCGGCGTCATCTTAAAGAGCTTAAGCATCAGCGCATCTGCGTCAACACCTCTTTTAAGGTCGATAGTAAGCTTAAAGCCGTCAAGTCCCGTTTCGTCACGAACATCGGATATTTCCTTAAGTTTGTTAGCCTTTATAAGCTCTAACAGCTTTTCGATTATAGCCTCAACCGTGGTTGTATAGGGAATTTCGGTTATTTCTATGCACTTATTCTTATCGTCATATGAATACTCGGCCCTCAGCTTAAAGCTGCCTCTGCCCGTCTTGTAAATCTCGCGCATTTCCGCTTCATTATATATAAGGTTTCCTCCAAGAGGAAAATCGGGCGCAGGCATATGTGCAATAATATCTGCGTTCGGGTCTTTAAGGTATTGGATGGTAGCATCGCAAACCTCGGAAAGATTGAATGAGCAGATATTACTTGCCATACCTACCGCAATACCGAGGTTTGGATTTACAAGTATATTCGGAAATGAAACAGGTAGCAAGGTCGGCTCCTGCATCTCGCCGTCATAGCTGTCAACAAATTTGACTGTGTTCTTGTTTATGTCACCGAAAAGCTCGCTGCATATGGGCGCAAGGCGTGCCTCGGTATAACGTGATGCGGCATATGCCATATCACGCGAATACTGCTTACCGAAGTTACCTTTAGACTCCACCAATGGCAGCAGCAATGTTTCGTTTCCCTCTGTAAGACGTACCATTGTTGCATAAATAGCCTGGTCGCCGTGGGGGTTTAGTTTCATTGTCTGTCCGACTATATTAGCCGACTTGGTCATCTTGCCGCCCAGAAGTCCCATCTTATACATTGTATAAAGGAGCTTTCTGTGCGATGGCTTTAACCCGTCAATCTCGGGTATTGCACGGGATATGATAACGCTCATCGCATAGGGCATATAGTTAGTTTCGAGTGTTTCGGTTATCGGCTGCTCCGCAATCGGGGCAGGCTCGTATGCTTTTTCAAGCTCTGCTTGTTTTTTCTTCGCCATTTTAAGCCCTCCCCCTTTCTTACATTACGTCAAGCAATTCCATATATTTCGCGCCGTTTAAGGTAATATATTCCTTACGGCTTTCTAAGTTATTACCCAGAAGAATATCAAACATCTGCGCCGTTCTCTCCACATTCTCCGATGTAACACGGATAAGGCGTCTTGTCGCAGGGTGCATTGTGGTAAGACTCATCATATCCGCCTGATTTTCGCCAAGACCTTTGCTTCGCTTGATATCAAAGTCATCGTGGCCTTTTGTAAGACCTTCCTCAGAAAGCTTGGCTATGATTTCTTCCTTTTCCTGCTCGGTGTAGGCAAAAAGCTGTTCGCCCTTTCGTTTGCCCTTTGTTATCTCAATTTCGTATAGAGGCGACTCGGCAATATAAACCTTGCCGACATCAATCAAAGTAGGCATAAGGCGGTAAATCATAGTAAGCACAAGCGTGCGTATCTGGAAGCCGTCGACGTCAGCATCGGTACAGATAATAACCTTGTCCCATCTGAGATTGTCAATATTAAAGGTTTCGATGTTTTTGTTGTGCTTGGTCTTAATCTCTATTCCGCAGCCAAGAACACGCACAAGGTCTAAGATAACGTCACTTTTGAAAATCTGCGCATAATCAGCCTTTAAGCAATTTAATATCTTTCCTCTGATTGGCATAATAGCCTGAAAATCGGGGTCTCTTGCAAGCTTACACGAGCCTAATGCCGAGTCACCCTCCACTATATAAACCTCACGTTTTTCTATGTCCTTAGAACGACAGTCAACAAATTTCTTCACCCTGTTGGTAACGTCCATTGTGCCTGTTAATTTTTTCTTAACGTCAATTCGTACCTTGTCGGCATTTTCACGGCTTTGCTTGTTTACAAGCACCTGATTGGCAATCTTTTCCGCATCGGCACGGTTTTCGATAAAATAAACCTCGAGCTGATGACGCAAAAATTCTGTCATAGCGTCTTGTATAAACTTGTTGGTGATAGATTTTTTTGTCTGATTTTCGTAGCTTGTCTGCGTCGAGAAGGAGTTTATAACAAGCGCCAAGCAATCTGCAACATCGACAAATGTTATCTTCGACTCATTTTTCTTATATTTATTATTGTTCTTAAGATACTGGTCAATTGCATAGACAAATGCGTTTTTGACCGCCTTGTCGGGCGCACCGCCGTGTTCGAGCCAGCTGGAGTTGTGGTAGTATTCGGTCATATTGACCTTATTGGAGAAGCAGAATGCAACCTGCATCTTAAGGCGGTATTCGGGCTGGTCCTCACGGTCACGGCCCTTACGCTCTGCGTCCCATACCTCAATGGTGGTAAAACCGTCCTCGCCCACATTCTCGCTAAGGTAGTCCACAATACCCTTTTCGTAATAGTATTCGAAAAGCTCCATACCGTTCTCGGTTTCGTTAAAGAGCGTGAACTTTATACCTGCATTTGTCATTGACTGACGGCGCAGAGTGTCGTGAAAATATTCGACGGGTATATTTATATCGGTAAAAACCTCCAAATCAGGCTTCCAACGCTGAACAGAGCCTGTCTTTGCACGAGTCGGAGCAGGCTCTTTTTTAAGTCCGCCGATATTTGAGCCCTTTTCGAAATGGAGGCTGTATTTAGTTCCGTCACGGATAACCTCGACGTCCATATACTCGGACGAATACTGAGTAGCACACGCACCAAGGCCGTTTAAGCCGAGCGAATACTCATACATTCCGTCGGCGGAGTTATTGTTGTACTTTCCGCCTGCATACAGCTCGCAGTAGACCAAATCCCAGTTATATCTGCCTTCCTTTTCGTTGTAGTCAAGGGGTATACCTCTGCCGTAGTCCCTAACCTCAATTGAGCCGTCTAAAAAACGTGTAACCTCGATTTCTTTGCCGTAGCCCTCACGAGCTTCGTCAATCGAGTTTGATAATATTTCAAAAAATGAATGCTCACAGCCCTCCAAGCCGTCCGAGCCGAATATAACACCCGGACGTTTTCTTACTCGGTCTGCGCCCTTTAAGCTGGAAATACTTTCGTTGCCGTAGGATTCCTTTTTTCTTGGCATTTTAAGCTCCTTCTCCGCATGATTACAGCGGCATATACTTATCTTATTTTATTATACTACATAAGCTGTTATTTTGTCAAATTTTTTAATTTTTATCAATATATGCCCTTTTGTCATTCGACCGATTTTTGTAAATAATGATAAAAAAAGTGAAATTTTGCGGATAAAATCTGAGCCTTAGCAAACAATATGGTTACATAACAAAATTTTGTCTTTT